>PMOG01000036.1 GCA_003161555.1 Vulcanimicrobiota bacterium
GGCCGGTTCGTGATCGGCGGCCCCAAAGGCGACGCGGGCTTGACCGGCCGCAAGATCATCGCCGACACCTACGGCGGAATGGCGCGGCACGGCGGCGGGGCGTTCTCCGGCAAAGACCCCACCAAGGTCGACCGGTCGGCCGCGTATGCGGCGCGCTACGTCGCGAAGAACGTCGTCGCAGCCGGTCTTGCCGAACGCTGCGAAATCCAAGTCGCCTACGCGATCGGGGTCGCCCATCCGGTCAGTGTCCTCGTGGAAACGTTCGGCACCAATGCGATTTCCGAAGAGCGCATCGCCGATCTGGTACGCGCGCACTTCGACCTGCGGCCGGCGGCGATCATCGACCAGTTGAACCTGCGCCGCCCGATCTATCGCCAGACGGCATCGTACGGTCACTTCGGCCGTCCCGATCTCGATTTGCCGTGGGAGAAACTCGACCGCGCGGCCGCGCTGCGAGCCGATTCCGGTTTGCGGGGCGAGATCGATCGCGAACTGGCACCGCTTACGGCGTAGGCGTCCCTAGGCGAGCGGACCCTTCGCATGGCCACAGGAGGCGCCGAACGATCGGCGCCTCTTTCCTTTGACGGGAACGCCTGGAACGGGGGCTTCGTTATACAGACGACTCCCCCTGACGAGGTATTTGATGTTCCGTAAAGCCCTCGCCGCGCTGGCCTTCGCGGCCACCGCCGCGCTCCCACTCGCGGCTCTCGCCCAGTACAACGGCGACACGCTGCTGGGATCGCAGAGCGTCGTGCAAGGCACGCTCGAACAGTCGATCTCCAGCAAGAACGCACAGGTCGGCGATCCCTTTGTGCTCGACGTCACGCCGCCGTATCCGGGCGACGATCAGCGCTTCAACGGCGCGAAGGTCTACGGCCACGTCGCCGCAGTCAACCGTGCGCACAGCACGAAGAAGGGCGCCGTTCAGTTGGCATTCGATCGCATCACGCTCGTCGACGGCACCACGGCCTCGCTGACGGGATCGGTCCTCTCGCTCGACCCCAAACAAGGTGGCAGCACGACCGGCCGCACGGTGATCGGCGCCGTGGTCGGCTCGATCCTGGGCAACTACATCGGCAAGCATCTGGGCACGAATATCGGCGGCGCGGTCGGCGCAGTCGGCGGCGCGATCTATGCCAGCTCGCTCGGCACCAACGTAACGATCGACCAGGGCACGCAGATCTCGATGAAGACGAGCGCTCCCTCGACGGTGCTGTCGCGCCGTCAACCCGGTCCGCCGAGCCAGTACAACAGCTACAACGGCAACGGCAACGGTAACGGCAACGGCGGGAACTACGGCAACCCGAACGGTCCGGCGCCGACACCCAATCCGACCCCCTACCATTAGAGACGTTTCACGCACGTGAGCGGAGAGAGCCACCGAGATCTCGGTGGCTCTTTTCGTTACCGGCGGACCTGACGCGAAACGCGGCCGAGGCCGCCGACCTCGCGTGCGCCCAGCCAGGTTGCCATCGCCTCGAGCTGCTCGCGCAGCGCCGGCATCATGTCGCCGCTGCGCACCCCTTGCTCGAGGTGCGTCGCGATGGCGCGCAACACACCCGCCTGGCGGTCGTGCTTGAGGTCGACCCGTGCCACGAGCCGGTCGCCGAGGAGAAAGGGCAGCACGTAGTAGCCGTGGACGCGCTTGTGCGCCGGGGTATAGATCTCGAGCCGAAAGTCGAATCCGAACAGCTCGGCGGTACGGGTTCGCTCCCAGACCAGCGAGTCGAAGGGTGAGACCAGCGCGCAGGCCTCGACCCGCCGCGGAATCGGGGTACCGCGCACCAGAAAACGCTCGTTCCGCAGACCTTCGACGCGCACCGGTTGCAGCTCACCCGCGGAGACCAGTTCGGCGACGCGCGCGCGCGCGTCGGCGAGGTCGAGGCGGAAGTAGTCGCGCAAGTCGCGCTCGGCCGCCACGCCGAGCGCGCGCGCGGCGATGCGGACCAGCTCGCGCTGCGCGTCGGGTTCGGACGGTGTCGGCGTCTCGAGGATCGCGCGCGGGAAGACGCGCTCGGGGAGGTCGTAGACGCGCTCGAAGCCTTTCCGGGTCGCGGTCGTGATCTCGCCGCACCAGAACAGGGCCTCCAGTCCTAGCTTCACGTCGCTCCAGCCCCACCACGATCCCGTCCCCCGGGCGCCTTCGAAAGCGCTCGCGGTGAGCGGTCCGCGGCGCACGATTTCGTCGCGCAAACGGTCGAGCACGGCGCGCTCCTCGGTGACGGCCTGTGCGATCCGGCCGTACGTTCCAATGCCGCGGCGCGCGCGTTCCATGCGCCAGCGCAGCAGCGGCTGGCTGGTCAGCGGCAGCAGCGACGCCTCGTGACCCCAGTACTCGAAGAGCGTGCGGTCGGGGCCGTACGCGGCCCGCTCGAGCAGGGTCGCCGCGTACGGTCCGAGGCGAGAGAACAGCGGAAGGTAGTGCGAGCGCACGAGCACGTTCACGCTGTCGATCTGCACTAGCCCCGTGCGCGCGAAGACCCGCGCGAGGTGACGCCGCGTGACGCCGCCCCGCGGTGTGGGATCGGCGAAGCCCTGCGCCGCCAAGAAGATGCGGCGGCACTCGGCCAACGACAGGTCAGAACGCATTGCGGAAGCCTTCCGCAAACCGTTCCGCCGTACCGTCAAGGTCACGATGTTCGGAGGGTCGGGCGCAGAACGCGCTGGAATATATCGCATGACGACCGCGGTGACCGACCGCTCCGCGGAGCGGTCGCTGGAAATACTGAGCGAGCTCTTCGGCGACCATCTCGGACGCGATTTCGGAGTGCGCCTGTGGGACGGCACCGACGTTGCGCCGCCCAACGCGCCGTTCGTGCTGAACATCAATGCGCCGTACGCACTGCGCGCTGCGCTGACACCGCCGCTCGATCTCAACCCGCAGCGGGCCTTCGTTGAAGGCTGGCTCGACGTCGTCGGCAATCTGGAAGCTGCGATCGACTCGATTGAACGTTCCGCCAATGCGCTCACGAAGCTGACGAGGCTCAAGGTCGTCACGCAGCTCGCGCGATTGCCTGCTCCACCACGCGGATCCAATCACGCCGTGGCCCATCTGCGCGGCAAACGGCACACCAAGAGTCGTGACGCGGAAGCGATCGGCTTCCATTACGATCAGCCGACCGAGTTCTACCGCGCGTTTCTGGGCGGCGAACTCGTCTACTCGTGCGCGTACTGGAGCGAGGGTGTCACCTCGCTCGAGGCGGCGCAGCTGGCGAAGCTGGACTACATCCTCGACAAACTGCGGCTGCAGCCGGGACAGCATTTTCTCGATGTCGGCTGCGGCTGGGGAGCGCTGGTCATCCGGGCTGCACAGCGCGGTGCGGTGGCGCACGGCATCACGCTCTCACGGCGCCAGTACGAGGAAGCACAGCGGCTGATCGAAGCGGCCGGTGTCAAAGACCGCGCGACGGTCGAATTGCGCGACTACCGCGATCTCGGCGACGCGACGTTCGACGCCATTGCATCGGTCGGGATGGTCGAACACGTCGGGCGCGAGCGGCTGGCAGAGTATTTCGACTGCGCCTTTCGCGCGCTGCGCGACGGCGGGCTCTTCCTCAATCACGGGATCGTGCAGCAGGGACGCGACGGGAAGGGGTACCGCGCGGCCGACGACTTTGTCGGCCGCTACGTCTTCCCCGACGGGGACCTCGTGCCGATCGACGCGACCGTCCGCTTCGGCGAAGCGGCGGGATTCGAAGTGCGCGATATCGAGAACTTACGCGAGCACTATGCGCGGACGCTGCGCGCCTGGGTTGCGAACTTGGTCGCCAATCAAGGTGCCGCGGTCGCAGCGACCGACGAACGCACCGAGCGGATCTGGCGCATCTACATGGCGGGTAGCGCGCGCGGTTTTGCGCTCGGCCGCATGGGCCTCATGCAGACCCTCTTCGCGAAGCCGCGGACCGACGGGTCGGTCGATGTGCCCGCGACGCGCCGCGACCTCTACGCCGCGCCCTAGCCGCCGGCGCGCTTCGCCTGTCGTCCCTGGGCGGTGAAATAGGCGACGACTTTGTCGCGATGATCGCCTTGGAGTTCGACCACGCCGTTTTTCGCCGTCCCGCCGCTGCCGCAGAGGCGTTTGAGTTCCTTGCCGGCAGCGGCGAGTTCGGCTCCGGTCAGCCCGTGCACGACGGTCACCACGCTGGCCCGCCGGTGTTCGCGCGTGATGCGGACGACGCCGTCATCCGGCATCGCGCGCGCGACCGGTTTGAGCGCACGTCGGGCGGAACCGGGAACGGGCATGCTGCCGTCGGTCGAGTAGACCAAGACGCGTTGGTCGGGCACCCGGTCGTCCTTCATGTCCGCACCCAACCGGCGCCTCAGCGCCGTTCGTTGCGCACGGCCGGCGAGAGCAGCAGCAGCAGCGCCATGATCGCGTAGCCGTAGGCGGAGATCAGCATCGTGGGCCGCACGCCGATCGTGTCGGCCAGCCAGCCGCCCAGAATCGAGCCCGGGAACACCCCGATCAGGACCAGCAGGCGCACCACGCCGAAGGCGCGCCCCACCAAGTGCTCGGGTATGACGCGTAGCCGCCACGAGATCACGGTCGTGATCCGGTAGCCCGCGCACACGCTCGAGAACGTAATGCCGGCGATCGCGACCGCCAGCGAATGCGTGAACGGCAGCGGCAGCCAGCCCAGACCGTCGAGAAAGAACGCGCCGACCATCGCCGGTCCGAGCGGCCAATGCGTCCGCCCCGCGACGAGCGAACCCACCGCGGCGCCGGCAGCAAAGCAGCCGAACGCGAGGCCGACGACGTGGTCGCCGGCGCCGAACGCTCGCTTGAGGTAGGGGATGAGCGCGATGAAGCCGATCGAGCCGATGAAGTTCATCGCGCAGTGTGCGTAGGACAGCACGCGCAGCGCGGAGTCGCTCATCACGAAGCGCCAGCCGATCACGATGTCGCTGCCGATCTCGCGCGGTGAGGGCAAACCGCTCGGACGGTCGGGCCCGAACGAGCGCACCGACGCGATCGAAACCTGCGAGGCCGCATAGGTGAGCGCGTTGGCAGCCAGCATCGGCAGCGGGCCGGCGATCGCGAAAATCACACCGCCCAGCGGCGGCGCGATCAGGTTGACGCTCTGTTCGGTTGCGGTCAGCGCAGCGATCGCCGCCTTCGAACGGTCGAGTCCGAGCAGATACGGAATCGACGGCGTCTGCGCACCGAGAAAGACGGCGCCCCCGATCGCCAGCACGAACACGCCGACGTAGATCATCGGCAGCGTGAGATGGCCGGTCGCGAATGCCACTGTGAAGAGCGCCATCACGACGAACCGCAGCCCGTCGCAGACCAGCATCAGCCGACGGCGGTTGACGCGGTCGGCCAGCGAACCGCCGATCAGCGACACGAACGCAAACGGCAGCAGCTCGAGACCCCACGTCCAGCCGAGCGCCGTGCCCGAGCCGGTCAGACGGAAGACGAGCAGCGGGATCGCGAGCGTGCGCAGGCCATCGCCCAGGTAGCTGAGTGCCTGGCCGGCGTAAAAGCGCGCGAACGCAGAAGAACGGAAGATGCTCGGCGGGCGAGCGGTGACGGTTGCCATGAAAGATTCCCGAATACGTGCGAGGAGGAGGTGGATTGCACGGACCCCGCACGCGAAACCGGCGCGGGGGGAACCTCGTTAAAGCATAGCGTCACTTGGTTACGTCGCTCGCAGGCCGGACTCCTCGCGAACGACGGGAATCCGGCAGGAGTCCCCGAATCGTGGCGAGTCGGTCCCGGATAGCTCAGTTGGTAGAGCAGCTGACTGTTAATTCGAGAAGCGCCGTATCGTCTGGTATCACCTGGTCACCTAGAGGCCCGTAGCGTGCGATTCTACGGGCTTCTTCGTGTTGGCTGGTATCGGGTGATCACGTCCCGTATCAGCGCCTTCGTTGGCCAAATGAGGGCCAAAGCACGCGGTTCACCGAGCGTATTTTCAGGCCCCAAAGAGCGTCTCGGCCTACCGCTACATGAACCCTAGCCGTCAAGTGCTGCGTCATCCGCTCGAAGAAGCAAAAGTCACGATGGGATAGGCGATAAGGCCGCGCAAAACGAGGCCCCCCCGCGACTTGATTACGCCGCGGCGAAGCGATCGGCGGCGCGGTAGAGCAAGGCCTCGGGCGGAGAGCGGCTTGGCGGCGGCAGCTTGGCGGCATGGGGCCGGGTGATCGCGCCAGCCTGAAAGTAGGACGCCGGGGCCCCTACGAACTCAAGCTAAGGGCGAAACAGTGCAATGGCGGGTCTTCGCACTACGACTTGTGGCGGCGTCGTCCTAAGACTTCCGACTCTCGCCAATTGTTCAGAGTGTCGTAGTACAGGTTCTGCCAAACCCTACGTCTTGCTACTATGCTCGATGCATAGATTGACGTTGCTTTTGAACGATCTGCTGTAGTCATACCGCTGGAACTTCGGCAGCTACAAGGTAGCCGCACCTCGATACCGAGTCCTGAGCGCTGTCGACAATGGCGCGAGGGACCGGAATCGCCGAAAGACAAAGACCAACTCCAGTGCAACCGCCGCTCACTGGCAGATTACAGGCGTTCCAGCAGGATCTGAAAAACAGAGACGCCCTGGACTTATTTCAGACATGGGTCCTGCGGGGCGTACCGGTCGTGTACACTGATGACGTCTACCAACGACTCAAGAAGACCATCGCAACCCGACTAAGTCTGAATCTTGTCGACGTCATCATGATCGGAAGCGCGAAGCTGGGGTTTTCGTTGACATCGGCACCGCGCTTTAAGCTATTCTCCGGGACGTCAGATGTCGATATTTCGATAATCTCGCCCCGTCTTTTTGAAGAACTATGGAATCAAGCGCATCGTTTCTCAACCGCGCTTCGGAATCCAAACGACTTTTATGAAAACCTATTTCTGGGTCGGATCCATCCAAATACTGTTGCTCCATCAAATGATACGTTTCGATTTCGCGAACTACAGGAATTGCAGGACTACTTAAACCAGCAAGCAGTATATGGCCGGAATTCGAAGCACATCCTAGTCTTACGGAGTTGGGAAGTCTTTCAACGAACGCAGTGTGAGGTAATCGAAGCGTGCAGAGGTTAGATCAACGAAATATTGACGCTTATGCTACTAATCGCACCGTCGGTGAGATTGTTTCCGCTTTATCTGATGGGCGCTTAAAGCCAGATCCGCACTTCCAGCGCCGCCTAATATGGGCTAACAAGCACAAGGTGGCTTTCTTGCAAACTGTTCTCGAAGGATACCCTTTCCCCGAGGTCTTCTTTGCCACGGGGCAGCTTGACTCAAAGACCGCCGCAGCGGTGGAATGGGTCGTCGATGGGCAGCAACGCTTAACGACATTGCAACAGTACTTCATAGGTTCTCACGATCTTCGTCTACCGAAGGATATCACTTCGTATAAAAATCTGTCCGAAGAAGAGAAGCGGCGTTTCCTCTCCTATAAAGTAGTCGTTCGTCATCTCGGGGATGTACCGCGTCGCGAAATTATTGAAGCGTTCAGGAGAATAAATAGTACGGCTTACAGCCTTAATAGCATGGAATTGATTAAGAGCCAGCGCGAAGGAGCTTTTATCCAATTCGGTATTGCGCTCGCCAATGAACGATTCTTTACTACCAATCACGTATTTAGCCCCATCGCAATTCGTCGAATGCGGGACTTGCGGTTCTGTCTCACACTAATTATTACCGTGCAATCCGCCTACTTTGAGGAAGATGATGCCATCGATGACTATGCGGAGCGATACAAGGATGAGTTCCCAAGCCGCAGCGAGGTTCTTACTGAATTGTACTCCGTCTTCGAGTTTGTGTCCCGGCTCGAGATTCCCAGGCCGCACAGGATGTGGCGACCAGCAGAGTTACTCTCCGTCTTAGTAGAAAGCCATCGACTATTGATACGAGAGCGTGCCGTAATTGATGCCGCTGCAGCCCGTGAGCGACTTCTAGCGTTTTATAGTGATGTCGATGCATTGCCGAAGGGGATGCTCAATCAAGAGGCTCTGCCTGACGACATACGTACAATCGCCGCGTATGCACGCGCCGCTATTCAAGGAACGAATCACCGCATAAACCGGATTACTCGAGGCAGTATCATCTACGACGTTCTGTCTTCAACCTTGACCCCGAGTTAGCGCTAGCGCAGACGACTAGCCGAACGACCGACGCGGCGGAGATCGACGGAGACAGTGAAGACCGTACGCGACTGGGACGAGGCCCATCGAACGAAGGTATACGGTGCGGGCGTTGGACCGAGCCTAATTGACACAAGAGCCGAGCGGGCGTTGGGCATCGTAATAGATGGTCAACCGCTAGGCGACCATCTGTTGCCCCCGGATAGCAGTCCCACGATCAATGAAGACGTCAAGAAGGTCAACGAACGTATCGTCGTCGCGAAGTTGTTGGTTGCGGCAGACCTCGACGGCCAGCTCGAAAGTTTGACCTCGCTCAAAGAACGGCCGCAACCCACTGCAGACTTTGACGCGATGCTGCATGACGGTCAGCTTGTAAAGATCGAAGTTTCAAGCCTCGCGGACCCATCGGAAAAGCAAAGCAACAGCACTTTGAACAAGACCCTGTGGGGCTTGACCGCTGCTGTGAACGAGATCCCACGAGCGCCCAACTCGCCTCATGTGCACTTCGCGTTTCCGGCGGTCCCGTTCCCGAGCCAGAGGAAACGCGTCGTTTCGGAAATGGTAGACGTTATTGCGACGCTTGTTCCGACTGTAAAGCCATCGTCGCGACTATACGAAGCAGACGCCAGGCATCCAATGCTTGAGGCGCTCGGGGTTCATTGGAATCTCGAAAGCAGGCGCGGAGACGCGACGACGGTCACGGTGCGCCCGTGGCGTATGCCGTCCCCGGACATCGAGACGCTTGTCGATCAGATCACCTACATTCTACCGAAGAAGCAACAGAACTATAAGGATTACAGCGATGGTGCGTTCCCAGTTTGGTTGGTGCTATTGATCGACGCGTGGTCTCACTTTCCGCTCAGTGCCATTGAACCGCTTACGAGGCGCGTTATCCATCCGGCACCGTTTGACCGGCTCATTATTGGATGTAACAGCGGCGCACTCGTTTACGAGCGAGATGGAGAGCGCCGTTACGTGGACTTCAACTAGCTGACATGGGGCGTTACGTTCGCGATAGTGGCTGGAGACGGGACAAGAGCACTGGCCGCTGGCTAAGTCCCGACGTGCAGCGGCAACGCCGTGAGTTTCGTGACCTTGTAGAATCGTTAACGAAGCTTTCCGCCGCTGAACTTCTAGAGAGAACGATGGAGGCGCGTTCGCATCTTGCAGAGATCCTCAGACGAAAACGACAAGCGAAAGCCGACGCGGATAAGGACCGCGCGCGCGTGCACGCTGCAGCCGACACAATCAGCTCGATTGTCAGAGGGCACGGACTGCTCTTAATAGAGGTTGAAGGCGGCCACTATCTCAGTACGATGATGCCAATAACGATCGACGAAGAGCCATACGTTCGTTTTCCTTACCCCCTTAGCTTTACTCAGCTCCGAAGCAGCGTCGAAAAAGCGGTGGCCCATCCGACCGCTTTTCGCAAGCTCTTCGGCATTAGCCGACGAACGCTAGAGCTGCAATCCCGAATGCCAGAGCTTGAACGAGCGTTTAACGACCTCGCGTGTGAAGAGGTCGTCAGACTCGAGTCTTCCGCTCAACCGATAAGAAGAGAACTCGTTGCGCTTCGTGAAGCGACGGAGAAGCGAGTTCAGCTCGACGACGAGATAGAGCGTAAACGGAGGACAGCCGAACGCCGAGCGTTCGAGCGCGCGCGTCTAGCAGCAGTGGACGAAGAGACGCGTCAGGTTACGGCGCAGTATCGAGATAAGGTGCCCTTCTCGGAGCGGTGCGTCTACTGTCACGAACCCATCACGCGCGGTGTCAACGCTCACCTCGACCACATCATCCCGGTCTCTAAGGG
>PMOG01000271.1 GCA_003161555.1 Vulcanimicrobiota bacterium
TTCCAAAATCTGCGCGCGCGCTTCGACGCCGATCACCTTCTGGAACTCCCGCACCAGGAACGGATACGGATGCGCGCCGACCACAGAGCCGATCACGTAGAACGTGTCCTCGACCCGCGCGGCCCATTCACGGAAGGCTTCGTTGGTCGCGTCCTTGAGCGTGCGCGTTCCGCTCGCCACCGGATGGACCGTCGCGCCCAACAGCTTCATCAAGTAGACGTTGAGCGCTTGGCGTTCGATGTCGACCTCGCCCATGTACACGTCGACCTGCATTCCCATCTTTGCCCCGATGGTTGCGGTCGCGACGCCGTGCTGTCCGGCGCCCGTCTCCGCGATCAGCCGGCGCTTTCCCATCCGCCGCGCCAAGAGCGCCTGTCCGACGGTATTGTTGATTTTATGCGCGCCCGTGTGGTTGGTATCTTCGCGCTTGAAGACGATCGCGGCGTGCGGACCGTCGACGAGCCGTTCGGCGTGGTAGATCGGTGAGGGACGGCCGACGTAGTCCCCGAGCAGCCGTTCAAGTTCGCGCCAGAAGTCCGGATCGCCGAACGCGTCGCGCGCCGCGCTCTCTAACTGAACCAGCGCCTCAACCAGCACTTCCGGCACGAACGTGCCGCCGAACCGGCCGAAGTAGCCGCGCTCGTCGGGCAACGCGCCGGTCGCGCTCACGGCGTCGCTCCGCGCTTGCCGGCAGCGAGCGTTCCAAGCACCCGCAAACCAATATCGTCGAACGACGCGTTGCCGAACGCGAGGCCGACATTGCTCAGGATGACGACCGCCGCGTGCTGCTGCGGCGCGACGCCGATGAAAGATGTGCTCCCGAAGCTCGCACCGCTCGCCCAGCGCGCTCCCGAAGCATCGATGCGCCACGCCAGGCCGATCGAACCGTCGCCGGCAGCCGCGCGCGCCGTTCCCGCCAGCCGCATATCGGCCGCCAGCGGCCCGTTGTCGTCGGCAAACATCGCCCCGGCGAATTGCAAGAGGTCGTAGACGCTCGAGCGCACGCCGCCTGCCGGCTCGAGCGCTCCGTAGCGCCAGGGCGCGGCCGCCGCATCGGCGATCGAGCGCCCGCGAATCACGCGCTGGTCGCTGCCGGTGTCGGCCACGGTGTCGTTCATGTCGAGTGGAACGAACAGGCGCTCGCGAGCCAGCGCGGCGTACGAGGTTCCGGCGCGGTCGGCGAGCAGCGTGCCCAGCAGGGCGTAGTCGAGCACCGACGGCGCGTATTCGCTCGCCGCACGCGTCCCCGGCGGCGCGTTCACCAGTTTGGCAAAGGTCGCGCGATCGACCGCAGCATACGGCTGTGCGGCCTCGCGGAGCGGCACGGTAGCCAGGCCGGCGCGGTGCGTCGCCAGATCGGCGAGCGTCACCGGCGACGAGCCGCGCGCCGGCGGATGGAAATCGGCGTCATGCAGTTCATCGACCGGCTCGTCGAGCCGCACTTCGCCGCGCCGCACGCCTTCGGCGAGGAGCAGCGCGGTGATCGTCTCGGTGAGGCCGTCGACTGCAAACAGGGTGTGTCCGTCCGTTTTCGGCGCGCCTTCGGTCTCGAGCACATCGATGTAGGCGTCGTCGCCCAGACGCCTGCCGATCAACACCGCAGCGCCCGCTACCTTGGCGCGCTTGCGCATCGCGATCACCAGATCGGCCGGCAGCGCCGGGAACGCCGGACTCGCGACGGCGACGTGCGCCGGAGCCGGCATCATGCGCTGGGCACCGCGTCCGCATCGCGCACGGCTTCGATGAAGGCGCGCAGCTTGCGGGGATCTTTCTTTCCGTCGGTCTCCACCCCGCTGCGCACGTCAACGGCGTAGGGCCGCGCCGTCCGCACGCAGGCGCCGACGTTGTCGGGATTCAGCCCGCCCGCCACGACGACGTGACGCGAACCGGCGACCCGGTGGACGATCTCCCAGTCGAAAGGCCGGCCGGTTCCGCCGCTCGCGCCGGTAAGGCCGGCCGTATCGAAAATCCAGGTGGCGTGCGCGAAGGGGCGCGCGAAAGCGTCGAAGGCTTCTTTTGTCAGGTGATCTCCGCTGCGCACGTGGTAGGCCTTCAGGTACGGGCCGGCAGCGAAGGCTTCGCAGACATCCGCGGGCTCGCTGCCGTGAAACTGGGGCGTCGCGCCGACCTTGAGCGCTTCATCGACCAGCGACGACGGCGGGTCGACGAACACGGCGACCAGCGGGAGCAAAGCCGGCATGTGTTCGGCGATCTCGTGCAGGCGCTCGATGCTGATGCAGCGCGGCGAATCGGCCGCGAGCACGACGCCGACGGCGTCGGCGCCCGCTTCGAGCGCTGCCTTCACGTCGTCGATACTCGTACAGCCGCAGATCTTGACCCGCGTTCTCACCGTGTCAGGCCGGAACCTGGGCGCCCTTGAGCGTGCGGATCGCTTCGCTTTTGTCATCCGCACGCATCAGCGACTCGCCGACCAGCACGCCTCGCGCGCCGCGCGCGACCAGGCGGCGCACGTCGTCCTGCGACTTCACGCCGCTCTCGCTGATCACCAGCGCGCCCGAGCCGACCATTGGCAGCAGCTCCTCGGTGACGGCGAGGTCGGTTTCGAAGGTGTGCAGGTTGCGGTTGTTGATGCCGAGCAGCGTCGCGCCGGCATTGCTCGCCCGGTGCAGCTCGGATTCGGTGTGCACTTCGACCAACACGTCGAGATCGTAGCGGCGCGCCTCGTCGAGCATCGCGGCGAGCTGTTCGTCGTCGAGTCCCGCGACGATCGCCAGCAGCGCGTCGGCACCATAGGCCGCCGACTGGACGACTTCGTAGGGCGTGCTCAGAAAATCTTTGCGCAGGACCGGCAGCGGGGCCGCCGCGCGCACGACCTCGAGGTACGCCAGGTCGCCCAGGAAGTGATCGCTTTCCGTAAGCACGCTGATCGCATCGGCGCCTGCGGCGGCGAAGGTGCGCGCCAGCGCGGCCGGATCGAGTTTGGGGACGATGATGCCGACCGACGGCGACGCCCGCTTGATCTCGGCCACGATTGCCGGCCCGGTTGCGGCGGCGAGTGCGGCGCGAAAACCGCGCCGCTGGCCGCGGCGGTTCTCGGCCCGCTCGCGCAGCAACGCTAACGGCTCGCGCGCCTGGTCCGCCGCGAGGACGACGCTCTTGGCCGCATAGAGTTTTGCCAGCAGGTCGCTCATACGGATTCACCCTCCTGCGGAGGCTGAATCCGCCTCGGCTTCGCCTCGTCAATCGGGATGAGGGTTGACATAGGACGTCTCATACCAACTCCGTTTCGCGTTCGCGCCGCAAGGCATCGAGTGCCGCGCGCGCGCGGCCCGTTCGGATCGATGTGCGGGCGCGTTCGAGGCCGTCCTCGACGTCGAGCGCCTCGCCGGCGACCACCAGCGCGAGCGCGGCGTTGAGCGCCACCACGTCGCTGCGCGGCCCGGGCTCACCGGCCAGGATCGCCTCCAGCGCACGCGCGTTCGCGGGCGCATCGCCGCCGCGGAGCTCGTCGAGCGTCGCGCGCACGCCGTAGTCCGTGGGGTCCAGGGTCCAGCGCCGCGTCCCGTCGCGGTCGAACTGCACCACGGTGCTCGGCGCGGCACCCGAGATTTCGTCCAGGCCGTCGAGGGAGTGCACGACCGCACCGGCTTGACTTCCCAACGCCTGCAGCGCCGCCGCGACCAGTTCGACGTGCTCGGGACGCGCGACGCCCACCATCTGCCGCTGCGCACCGGCGGGGTTCGTGAGCGGTCCCAGCACGTTGAAAATCGTCCGCACGCCAAGTTCGCGCCGCACGGGGCCGACCACGCGCATCGCCGGATGGTGCCGCTGAGCGAACAGAAACGCGATGCCGTCCTCGCGCAGCGCGCGCGCCGAGGCTTCCGGCGCGCGGTCGATCCGCACGCCGAGCGCTTCGAGCACGTCGGCGCTCCCGCAGGCGCTCGACGCGGCGCGATTCCCGTGCTTGGCAACCGGGACGCCGCAGCCGGCGACGACGAACGCGGCCGCGGTCGAAATGTTGATCGTCCCGGCGCCGTCGCCGCCGGTTCCGACGATGTCCAGCACGAACGGGAGATCATGTTCGACGCGTACGCAGCGCTCGCGCATCGCTCGGGCCGCTCCGACGACTTCGTCGACCGTCTCGCCTTTCGCGGCGAGCGCAGCCAACAAGCCGGCAGCGCGAACCGGCGAGAGGGTCTCGTCCATGATCGCGCCGATCGTTGCCGCCATCTCATCGGCGCGCAGGTCCTCGCCGGCGAGTACGCGCCGCAGCAAGGGCGGAAACTCGACCGTCACGCCGGCGTCCTCGCGCCGGGTGCGCGGGCGCGCATCCAGTCGACCACGTTGCGGGCCAACCGGGGGCCGGTTTCGGTCAGCACCGATTCGGGGTGGAATTGCACCGCCGCCAGCGGGCGGGTGCGGTGTTCGAGGCCTTGGATCACGCCGTCTTCGCTCGCGGCGTCGACCCGCAGCTCGGCGGGAAATCCATCGCGCGCCACGCACAGCGAATGGTAGCGCGTCGCGGTGAACGGTGACGGCAGGCCGGCGAAAATGCCGCGACCGTCGTGGGTGATCTGCGAGGTCTTCCCATGCATCTGACGCGGCGCGTGCACGACCGCCCCGCCGAACGCCTCGCCGATTCCCTGGAGTCCCAAACACACTCCGAAGAGCGGCACGCCGTGACGATCGGCGTCGCGAATCATCTCCATCAGCGCGCCGGCGGTACGCGGCCAACCGGGACCCGGACCGATCACGACCCCGTCGAATTGCGTCGTCGCACCGGCCCTCAGCCGGGAATCGTCGTTGCGCATGACGTCGACGTGCACTTCGGGCAGCGCGCCGAAGAGGTGGGCCAGATTCCAGGTGAATGAATCGTAGTTGTCGAGCAGCAGCAGGCGCGTCACGGCACGATACCTAGGACAGCGCGAACGATCCCCGTCTTGGCGAGGACCTCGGCGTATTCGGCCATGGGCACGCTGTCGGCCACGATCCCGGCCGAGGCTTGCCAGAATGCGCGCCCGTTGGCAACTGCTACCGAGCGCAGGATGATGCACGAGTCCATGTCGCCGTCGAAATCGATGTGCGCGACGCTGCCCGCATAGGGGCCGCGCGCCACTGGTTCGAGTTCGTCGATCAGCTGCATCGCGCGGATCTTCGGCGCGCCCGTCACCGTACCGGCCGGGAACGAGGCCGCGAACAGATCGAGCGCGTCGCACTCCTGGCGTAGCTCGCCGACGACGTTGGAGACGATGTGCATGACGTGCGAGTACCGTTCGATCACCATCAGCTCGTCGACGTGGACGCTGCCGATGCGGCAGACTGCGCCCAGGTCGTTGCGCGCGAGGTCGACCAGCATCACGTGCTC
>PMOG01000031.1 GCA_003161555.1 Vulcanimicrobiota bacterium
CGTCACATCCTCGCCGGCGTCAGGACATCACGCACCAGCCGCTGTCCCGGCGGAAAGACCGACGGCGGCAGCGTCTGAACGAGTGTGACGGTAAGGGTATCCGTCGGCGGTATCGTGCCGTCCGCCGCGACGGCGCAGGCGTCCCGTGGATAGCTGACGCTGACCGAAAACCGCTGGCTCGCCGGATCGAAGGCCGCGCTGACCGGCATCCGCACCCGGAGCGCGGAGGGGGCGCGGCAGGGAAACGGGGCGCGAATTTCGGCTCCCGCGACGTACGCCGTCGTCCCGGCGACGAGTCCCCACGTTCGCCCGCCGAGCAAGACCGTACCGTCCTGATCCGGTGACGACGCGTACGCGACCGCAGCGCGGGCGCGTACGAGCGCGTTCTCGGCCGTCATCAGCGCCGCATCCCGGGCCGACGGCGATGCGGCGCCGCGCGCGACCGCGGCGAGGGCCCCGGCGGTCGCCGCCGAGGCGATCGCGAAGAGTGCGACTGCGACGACGACTTCGAGCAGCGAGAAGCCGCGTTCAGCCGTTCGCATAATAGCTTCCGCTCGCGCCGGCCTGCTGCACGGCGTCGCAGCGCTGCTTGTCGACGGCCAACGCCGCCGCTTGACCGGCCGCGAGGTACGGTCCGATATCGGTCAGCCATGCCGCGGGCGCTTCGGCGCGCACGTCCCACGGCGTGAGGCTTCCGGCCTCGCTGCCGTCAGCCGCCGGGCCGCCGGGCGGGAACGCCGCATAGTTGCGCGCCGGATCCCAGTTGCTGGCGGCGTCGACCTGCTGCAAGCTATCGCTGCCGCCGTCGGCGCGGATACCCGAGTAGCCGAAGCTGAACGTGCCGGCCAGGAACCAGCCGCCGGCACCGGCCACGCCGGCCGGCACGTAGTGACTCCATTGGGTCTGCCACGTCATCGCGCAGGCCGTCAGCGTCTTCGCCGACGGTCCGTCGTGACCGACGTCGCAGCGCTCGCTGCACGTATAGCGGAGCACCTCGGTGAAGCCGTTCGGGAAAACGCCTGGGAGCAAGTCGATGACGCGCGCGACGGCGGCGTTCTCGAGCCGCGCCTCGACGATCGTATTGCCGCCGAGGACCGGTTGCGAGAGCGCGTCGAGGACGCCGACCGGGATCGGCGCCGTCGGCGGAACGCTCGCGGCGACGAACGGCGTGTCGTTCGATCCGAGATACGGGTCTTGGTGCGCGTTCAACTGCGCCGGCGGCAGGATCGTGAACAGCGGCGGCGCGGTCATGCCGCTGAGTGCGGTCGCACCCGGAAGGGCTGGATCGCACGGCACGATGGCGCCGCTCCCCGCGACGCGCTGCAGCACGTCGGGCCCGACCGCGTCGGTGCTGCCGTGATGCGGAAAGGTCCGGTAGCTCCAGAACCTCGGCCCGCCCGCGTCCGCTGCGAAGAAATCCAGCTGCACGCAATCGTCGTGACCCGCACCCGCGGCCGGCGCGCTCGACCAAATCGCGGTTGCCGAGCGGGCCTCGCTGCGCAGCCGGTCGCCGAGCGTCTCCAACGCGGCGTATCCGGCCTGCCGAGCGCGCAGCGGTGCGGCGTCGGCCGCGAGGTTCCGGAGCAGTTCGAACGCGCCCAGCGCGACGACGGCGAACAGCGCGCTCGCGATCAGCAGTTCGAGCAGCGAAAAACCCGCTTGCGGCCCACGCACGACGGCTGCGGTGCCCGCCGCGCGCTGCAGCTATGCGCGCACGAGGTTGGGCGGGGTCGCGCCGCGGACCGCTGTGATGGCGTTCTCGGCGGCGATCAACGCCATCTTGGTCCGCGTTTCGACCGTCGCGGACGCGATGTGCGGCGCGAGCACGACGTTGTCGAGCGCGAGCAGTTCCGCTTCGACGGCCGGCTCCCGTTCGAAGACGTCGAGTCCGGCGCCGGCGATCTCGCCGTCGCGCAAGGCGCGCGCGAGTGCCTTCTCGTCGACGATCGGGCCGCGCGCCGTATTCACCAGATATGCGTCGCGCTTCATCGTGCGCAACTCGGCTTCAGCGATGTAATGGTGGGTCGAGGGGAGCAGCGGCAGGTGCAGCGACAGATAATCAGCACTGCCGATCAGGGTTGCTTTGTCGACGCGCCGCGCGTTGAACTGATCTTCGACCGCCGCCGTCGCGGGGTGCTCGTCTTCGTAGACGACGTGCATGCCGAAGCCGCCTGCGCGCCGCGCGACCGCCTGCCCGATGCGCCCGAAGCCGGCGATGCCCAGCGTGCGTCCGGCCAGATCGCCGCCCAGGAACCCCATCATCTCCCAGCCCCCGAAGCGGCCATCGCGGACGTAGCGATCAGCCTCGACGACACGCCGCGCGCACGCGAGCAGCAGCGTAAACGCGAAGTCGGCGGTCGCTTCGGTTAGCACGCCGGGCGTGTTCGTGATCGCGATGCCGTGGCGTGCCGCGGCGGCGAGATCGATATTGTCGTAACCGACCGCGACGTTGGCGACGACTTTGAGCTGCGGGCAGCGCGCGAAGAATGCCTCGTCGATGCGATCGGTCAGCAGGGCGACGACGGCATCCGCATCTCGCGCGTGTTCGGCGAGTTGGTCCGGGGTATAGGGCCGGTCGTCGACGTTTTGATCGACCTCAAAAAAAGACTCCAGCAGCGTGATCCCGTCTTGCGGAATGCGCCGCGTCACAACGGCGCGCGGCCGTGAGCCCCTAGGTGTGGCCATTTCTTCCTCCGAAAGTCGCGCCGACATGCTCAATGCGTTCGATACGTCGATCTTCAAGAGTTACGACGTTCGCGGAATCGTGGGCTCCCAGCTCACGCCGGACTTCGCGTACGCAATCGGGCGTGCATTCGTCCAAGCGCTGGGGCGGAACAATATCTGCATCGGACGCGATATGCGTCCATCGGGAACCGACCTCCTCGAAGCGCTGACGCGCGGCGCCGCCGATGCCGGCGCGGACGTCACCCAGATCGGGATGATCTCCACCGATGCGCTGTACTACGCGGTCGGCCATTACGGCTACGACGGCGGGGTGATGATCACGGCTTCGCACAATCCCGCGCAGTACAACGGTCTGAAGTTCTGCCGCGAAGAGGCCCAGGCGATCTCGCTCGACACGGGGCTCGGAGCAATTCGTGACCTCGCGCAAGCGGGAAACTTCGCGACGCCGCCGCGCACCGGAACCGTCCGCCGGCGCTCGATTCTCGACGACTTCGGGCGGCACTGCGTCTCGTTCGTGCGCGATGTCACCAAGATCAGGCCCTTGCGACTGGCGATCGACGCCGGCAACGGTATGGCTGGACTGACCGTGCCGTACGTGTTCAAGTACTTGCCGCAGGTGACGATCGTACCGCTTTTCTTCGAACTGGACGGCAATTTCCCGAATCACCCGGCAAGCCCGATCGAGGACGAAAACAAACTCGACCTGCGCCGCGCCGTGCTTGAGGCCGGCTGCGATCTGGGAGCGGCATTCGACGGAGACGCGGACCGCATGTTCTTGGTCGACGAGCAAGGCGGTTTCCCCGACGGCAGCATCGTGACCGCCGCCGTCGGCGTCGCGACGCTCAAGAAGTACCCGGGCTCGAAGATTCTCTACAACCTGATCTGCTCGCGCAGCGTCCCCGAAGCGATCCTCGCCCACGGCGGGGTTCCTGTGCGTTCGCAGGTCGGTCACTCGCTGATCAAGCCGGAGATGCGGGCGCAGAACATTCCGTTCGGCGGTGAGCACAGCGGCCACTTTTACTTTCGCGAAAACTGGTTCGCCGATTCGGGGATGATCGCGCTGCTGCAATGCCTGGATCTCTTCAGCGAAGAAGGCGAGACGGTGACGCAAGCGATCGCACCGTACAATACCCGCTTCCGGTCCGGCGAAATCAATTCTCCGGTCGCCGACGCCGACGCGAAGGTGGCCGAGATCGCGCAGCGCTTCCACGATGCCCGGATCGATCACCTCGATGGGCTGACGGTCTCGTATTCCCATTGGTGGCTCAACGTGCGCAAGTCCAACACGGAGCCGCTGCTGCGCCTCAACGTCGAAGGCGATACGCTCGCGCTCATGGAGAACGGCCGCGACCAGGCGCTCGCGCTGATCGCCGGATGAACGGCCGCGCGCTGCTTCGGGACGTCGCCCTGGCCGAGTTCGGTATGCCGATGCGCGCGTTCCGCTACGTGATGGGCGGCTTTCGCGCGGCGCAGCCGGCCGGCGCCGTTTCCTACGACGACCGGGGAAACACACCGCTGCTGCTCGGAGCGGTGGCCATCCTGGCGGTTCCCGAGCTGGCGGTGCTCGATCTTCTCTTGTGGCACGCCCCCACCATGCGGATCGCCAGCGACGCGGTGCACGTCTACGGGATCGTCTGGGCTCTCGGCTTGGCGCATGCGTTTCGAACGCTTCCGCATCTGCTCGGCCCGCGCGAGGTCACCTTTCGGACGCTCTTCTTTCGCACGCTTACCGTATCGCGTGACGCGATCGTCTCGGCCGAGGTTGTCGCGACGGACCGGCGGCAGGCGCGACGGGGGATGCGGTTCGGCATCGGGTTTCGCGACCGCGCCGTGCGGGTGAGGCTGCGTTCGCCGGCTCCGGTGCGGACGTGGCTCGGCGGATCGCAGACCGTCGACACGTTCCTGGCGGCCGCCGACGATCCCGAGCGCTTCGCGCGCGCGCTCGCCGCCTGATGTCGAATCCGCTCGAGCGCTACGCTGCCGCGCGCGACGACGTCGCGTCGTGGCTCGAAGAACTTGGTGCGATGCTCGAGGCGTCGACCGCACGCTTTGACGCCTCGTCCGACGCGCAGGCACTCGAGCGAACGGTGCTGCGTCTGCGCAACGGACGGTTCGTACTGGCCGTGGTGGGGGAATTCTCCAGCGGTAAGTCGTTCTTGCTCAACGCGCTGCTGGGGAAGGTCTCGTTCGACCAGCGCCCGGGCGGCAAACGCATCGTCGGCCTGCTCGCAACCGACATCAATCCTTCCACCGCGACGATCACCGAGCTGAGCTACGCCGCCGCCGAAATGGCAACCGCCGTCTACGCCGGCGGACGCGAGGAGCGAATCCCGCTCGACCGCCTGGCACGCTTCGTCGCGGTCGCCGAAGAAGAGAAGCTGCACGACGCGACCGGCGACGAGAGCGGCGCGCCGGTGCTGGTGCGGGTGGAAGTCGACTCCGCCTTTCTGCGCGGCGGCTTCGTGGTCGCGGATACGCCCGGGCTCGCCTCGATCAATCCGGCCCACCGCCGGGCGACGCTGTCGTATTTGCCCGGCGCCGACGCCGTACTCTACCTGATCGACACGCAGCAGCCGTTCACCGAGGGCGACGC
>PMOG01000155.1 GCA_003161555.1 Vulcanimicrobiota bacterium
AGCGATCGTCCGCCCAAGGAGATTCAAACGCTGGAGAATCGGCTGCGCTCGCGCTTCGAGTGGGGGCTGCTGACCGACATCCAGCCGCCGGACTTCGAAACGCGCGAAGCGATCCTGCGCAAGAAGGCCGAGACCGAAAAGGTTCCCGTCCCCGACGAAGTTCTGGCCTTTATCGCCAAGGTGATTCCGTCGAACATTCGCGAGCTCGAGGGTTCGCTGATCCGGGTCGTTGCCTTCGCGTCGCTGACGAAATCGCCGATCACCGTCGAACTGGCCGCCGACGTGCTGAAGAACGCCGTTGCCGCCGCGCCGATGCATCGCGTGACGATACCGCTGATCAAAGAACGTGTGGCCAAGCAGTACGCCATCTCGATCAAGGAGATGGAGGCGCAGCGCCGCGATCAGCGCGTGACGCTGCCGAGGCAGATCGCGATGTACATCGCCTGGCAGCTGACCGGCGCGTCGCTGCCGCAGATCGCGCGCGAGTTCGGAAAGAAAGATCACACGACTGCGATGTACGCGCGCGACAAGATCGCCGACATGATGGAAGCCGACGAAGCCTTCCGCAACAAAGTGCGTTCGCTCGTCGCCCAGATTCAAAGCGAATAACCCGCACCCTGCGGCGCAGCCCGCGCATCGCTCGAGCCCGGGGTCACACCGGGCTCTCTTTGCGCGCCCTCCAGGGCACTCTCCAGAACGGCTCCCGGCGCACGCCATCCAAAGCAACCGCACGGCGCAATCCACCGGCGACATCCTCGCAAAACCGGCGGACCGCCGCGGCCGCAGGCCGCGAGGACCGCGAAGGATTCATTCGCAGATGAATCCACCAGGGTTGACTGAGCACGAGTGGAAAAGCGGGAAACGCGTGCTAATGGGGATGCGGTGGAGGGACGACCGGTTTCGTCCACACCCCGATCGGAACGCGAAGCCACGGCGCACTTGGTGTCGAGCGGTCGTCCCCGCTAATCACCGCCTTACTGCTGGTACGACGATCTTTCTTATACTAAAGACGGACGCCGGCATCGACCTCGGAACGGTGGATCAGTGAAGTTCACGTGTAGTACGAAAGACATCGCGTCCGCGGTCGGCGCGGCGAGCAAGATCGTCAACGCGCACACGACCGTGCCGATCCTCTCGAACGTGCTGCTCACCGCCGACGACGGCAGCATTCGCGTGCGTGCAACGGACCTCGAACTCACCCTGGAGCAGTCGTTCCCGGCCGAGGTCGCCGAAAGCGGCGCGGTCACCGTCCCGGCCCGCCTGTTCGGCGGCTATCTGGGCAACCTACCGGCAGGACTGCTCGAGCTGACCGGTTCACCTTCCCGGGCTTCGGTCAAGGCCGAGCGCTCCAACTACGATTTTCACGCCCTTCCGGCCGACGAATACCCGCCGCTTCCGAGCGCCCAAAAGGGACAGTCCTTCGCGATCGGCGCGAAACGTTTTCGGGAAGGCGTCGCCGCCACGATCTTTGCCGCCTCCAACGAGGAAGCGCGCGGCGCGGTGCTGATGGGAACACTGCTCGAACTCGACGGGTCGACGATCACGCTGGTCGCCACCGACGGGTACCGGCTGGCGCGCTGGACCGCAAAGCTCGAAAACGGGATCGACGGAACCGCAAAGTACATCGTGCCGTCGCGCGCGCTCAACGAGGCCGCGCGCAATCTCGGCGCCGCGGAGGTGGTCGAGCTGACCGCGCTCGGGCCGCAGTCCAATCAGCTTCAGCTCAGCGCCGGAACGACATCGATCGTCGTGCGGCTCGTCGATGGGCAGTATCCCAACTACCAGCAAGTGATTCCGGCAAAATTCGATCGCCGCGTCGTCGTCAACACGCAGGCCCTGATCGGCAGTTTACGCCGTGCCGAGCTCGTCGCCGGCGACCGCGCCTCGATGGTGAAGCTCGAAGTTGCAAACCAGACGCTGATGATCACCGCGAAGTCGGACGTCACCGGCAACGCCTACGAAGAACTCGAAGTTGAGCAAACCGGCGAAGATCTTGCGATCGCGTTCAACGCGCGCTACCTCGTCGAGATCCTCAACCACGTCGACTCGCCGCAGACCGTGCTCGAATTTCTCGGCCCGCTCTCGCCGGCCGCCATTCGCCCGCTCGAGACCACCGACGGCGCGGAACAACTCTACGTCCTGATGCCGCTGCGGCAGTAGCCCGCAGGCGTTGACCGCTTTCCCCGCCTGAACGTGCGGCTCGAGCACGTGCGGTTGGCTGACTTTCGAAATTATGCGAGCCTCGAATTTGCGCCGGCGCAAGGGCTCAACGTGTTCGTTGGACCGAATGCGCAAGGGAAGTCGAACCTGCTCGAAGCGCTGGCGATGCTCGGGACCGGCAAATCGTTTCGTGCCCACCGCGAGAGCGAATTGATCCGCACCGGCAGCGAGCGCGCGGAGATCGGCGGCGAAGCGCGCATCGCCGCCGGTGAAGTCCGGCTGCGCTGCACGCTGACGACGACGCCGGCCGGGACGCGAAAGACCTTCGCCGTCAACGGCGGGTCGGTCGGGTTCGCGCGTTTTCTGGGCCGCACGCGCGTCGTGACGTTCGTGCCGGCCGACTTGCAGCTCGCGAGCGGCGGGCCGTCGCTGCGGCGCGCGTTTCTCAACGGAGCGCTGGCGCAGCTCTCGCCCGTGTACTACCGCGACCTCGCGCTTTACGGGAAGATCGTGCAGCAGAAGGCGGCGCTGCTGCGCGGCGCGATCGCGGCCGACCGCGAACTGCTGCTCGCGTACAACGACGAGCTGGTGCGGCCGGCAAGGGCACTGATCGCCGCGCGCCGCGCGTTTGCGGCCGAGCTTTCCGAAGCGACCGGCGCGATGTACGCCCGCTGGCGCGGCGCCCGCGAGCGGCTCACGCTGACGTATGCGGCGAACCCCGAAGGCGACGTCGCCGAAGCGCTGGCGGCGCAGCTCGATGCGGAAGTCCGCCGGCGCGCGACGCTGGTCGGCCCGCACCGTGACGATCTGCGGCTGCTCGTCGACGGTAAACCGCTGGCGGCGTTCGGTTCGCAGGGTCAGCAGCGCACAGCGGTGCTGGCGCTCAAGGTCGCCGAATACGACGTCATGCGCGCCCGCAGCGGTGAGGCTCCGATCCTGTTGCTCGACGACGTCTTGAGCGAACTCGACGCCGAACGTGCGGGCGGATTTCTCGGCGCGGTCGAGGGATTCGAACAGGCCTTCTTGACCACCACCGACCTGCCGCGCGACCTGGGCGCGGCCGCGACCTGGTCGATTCGCGCGGCGGCGCTCACGCCGTGCTGAAACTCGGCAGCGTGCTCGACGCCTGGCGGCCGAAGCCGGGACCCGGCGGCGACCCGTTGGCGGCCGCGCGTTCGGTGTGGCCGGACCTCGTGGGTGCCGATGTGGCGCGCGCGGCGCAGCCGGTCGCGATCGAACGCGACACGCTCATCATCCTGACCACCTCGGCGTCGTGGTCGCACCAGCTCGCATTTCTCGAACCCGAGATCGTGCGCGGCCTCGCCGCCCTTCCCCAGACCGTGGCGATCACGCGGCTGCGGTTTCGGGTGGGCAAACTCCGGCGCGCGGCGCCGGCGGGGTCGGCGGCGGAACAACGGCGCGCCCAGCGTTCCGCCGCCGTCGAGCCGCCGGCCAAAACGCTCGCTGACGCGCTGGCGCGGCTGCGCCGGTCGGTCGAGCGTTCGCGCGCCGCCCACCGTGCGCTCGGGGGCCGTTTTTGCACCGTTTGCGAAGCGCCGACGGCGGCCGGAATCGCGCGCTGCATCCCGTGCCGCGACGAAAGCGAGCGCCAGCGGCGCTTCGCGTGCGAATGCCTCCTGTTCGAGGCGCCGTGGCTGCCTACGAACGACGTGCTCGTCCTGGTCGACGGACTCACCCCCGAGCAGTTCGATGCGATTCGGCGCCGTTTGCTGCGCTCGTGGTGGGACGAAATGTGGCGCGCCAGCAAGCTGTTCCGGCTGCGCCAGCCGATCGATCGCCGCCGCCTGCGCAAGCTGGCGAGCTCCTTCGTGCTGCTCGAGACGCACATCGATCCGAACCGGCTCGAAATGGATTCCGCGGTGCGTAAGAACGCGCTCGGTGAACTCTACGACTTCGTCTGCGAAATCGAGACCTTGCCCGCCTGATCGGCGGCGTGAAAGGTGATTTTCGAGCCTTCACGGCGAAGATAGAGGTTCGAATGAACGACTATACCGGCGAACAAATCGAGGTCCTTAAAGGCCTCGAGGCTGTTCGCAAGCGCCCCGGGATGTACATCGGCAATACGGCCGAGCGCGGACTCCACCAACTGGTCTACGAAGCCGTCGACAACGCGGTGGACGAAGCGCTGGCGGGCTACGCCAAAACGATCCGGGTCGTGCTCTACAAAGACGGCTCGTGCTCGGTCGAGGACGACGGCCGCGGCATTCCGCTCGACGTCATTCCGGAAGAAGGCCTGCCGGCGATCGAGGTCGTCATGACGGTGCTCCACGCGGGCGGCAAATTCGGCAAGGGCGGCTACAAGGTTTCGGGCGGCCTGCACGGCGTCGGCATCTCGGTCGTCAACGCGCTCTCGGAAAAAATGATCACCCGGGTGCGGCGCGACGGCTGGGAGTGGGAGATCGCCTTCGAGCGCGGCACGACCGTGCAGAAGTTGAAGAAGCTCCGCCGGGCCGAGGGCAGCGGGACCTACGAGTGGTTCAAGCCCGACCCCACGGTGTTCGAGACGCTGGAGTTCTCGTGGAAGATCCTCGAGAACAGGCTGCGCGAGCTGGCCTTCCTCAACCGCGGGCTGGAGATCACGCTGCGCGACGAGCGCGGCGACGAGCTGCGCGAACGGATCTACAGCTACGAGGGCGGGATCGTCTCGTTCGTCGACTGGCTCAACGAGAACAAAGAATCGCTCACCCCGGTCATCTCGACCAACGGCGAACGCGAAGACGTCGTCGTCGAGTGCGCGCTGCAATGGCAAGACGGCTACAACGAAGTCGTGTACTCGTACGCCAACAACATCAACACGATGGAGGGCGGGATGCATCTGACCGGCTTCCGCACCGCCGTGTCGGGGAAAGTCAACGAGTACGGCCGCAAGCGCGGCATGCTCAAGGAGGTGGACCCCAACCTCTCGACCGACGACTGCATGGAAGGGCTGACCGCGATCGTCTCGGTCAAGCTGCAAGACCCGCAGTTCGAAGGCCAGACGAAGACCAAGCTTGGCAACGCCAAGATCCGCCCGATCGTCTACGGTCTGGTCAGCGAGCGGCTCGATTTCTTCCTCGAGGAAAATCCGAAGATCGCACGCGCGATCGTCGACAAGTGCATGCAGGCCGCGCGCGCACGCGAAGCCGCCAAGAAAGCGCGCGATCTGACCCGCCGTAAGAACGTGCTCGAGGGCAGCGGGCTGCCGGGCAAGCTGGTCGACTGCAAGACGCAGGACCCCGCGCTCTCGGAGATCTTCTTGGTCGAAGGCGATTCGGCCGGCGGCACCGCCAAGGGCGGCCGCGATCCGAATACGCAAGCGATCCTGCCGTTGCGCGGCAAGATCCTCAACGTCGAGAAAGCACGTCTGGACAAGATGCTCTCGAACGAAGAGATCCGCACCATGATCACCGCGCTGGGAACCGGCTTCGGCGAGGAATTCAACGCCGACAAGCTGCGCTATCACAAGATCATCATCATGACCGACGCCGACGTCGACGGCTCGCACATCCGCACGCTGCTGCTGACGTTCTTCTACCGGCAGATGCGGCAACTGGTCGAGCGCGGCTATGTCTACATCGCGCAGCCGCCGCTGTACGGCCTCAAGAAGGGCAAGCGGCAAGAGTGGGCGTTCACCGACGCCGAGATGACCGCGATCTTCAACGGCAGCGACCCGAAAGACTGGACCATCCAGCAGTTCAAGGGACTCGGCGAGATGGACGCCGAGCAGCTGGCCGATACGACGATGGACCCGCAGAAACGGCGTCTCAAGCAAGTGACCCTCGAAGAAGCCTCCGAGGACGCGGAACGGATGTTCACCACCCTCATGGGTGACAAAGTGGAACCGCGCAAGCTCTTCATTCAAGAGCATGCGCGCACCGTCCGCAACCTCGATCTCTAGGCCGGCGCGCCGCACGTTTACCGGCGCGCACGCTCGGGCATAGGAAGCGGTGGCTAGGCTCAGACCGTCGCGGCGTTCGACGATCCTCGTCGCAATCGTCGCGGCGCTGGTGATCGGCGGCGTCCTGGGCCGGCACGTCCTCATCCGCGGCGCGCTTCAAGTCGTGCTGTCGGCCGTCACCGGCTACGACATCGGCTTTGGCGATCAGCGCGTCGGGTTCTCACACGCCGCGTTCTTCGACGTCCACGTTCGCAAGAACGGTGACCCGGTGCTGGATGCGGCGCGCGTCGATGTCGAGTATGCGTTGCGCGATATTTTCCCCGGCGGCCAGCATCGCTTCGGGTTCGCCGCGATCGCGATCCAGGGGCCGATCTTGACGATCACGCGTCATGCCGACGGTTCGCTGACGTTCCGGCCCCCGGGCGTCGGCGCGCCGTCGGCGGCACCGCCAGCCGCAACGCGCCGCGCCGCCGCGCCATACTACTTCACGGCACGTTTTCGCAACGGCGTGATACGCCTGATCGACGAAGCGCCGCAGCAGCCGGACCTCGCGACCCAGACGATCGTCGATGTCGCGCTCGACGCCTCGGTCAAATCCGACGCGCGCACGACCGCGCGCGTTTCGGGTGTGCTCTTGGCGCGGCACGCATCGGGCGCGCCGCTGCAGCGCTATCCGCTGCAGGTGCGTTCGGTGATCGACGTGCAGCGCGGTTTCGCGCTGACCCGTTTGCGCGCGCGGGAACTGCCGCTGCGCGGGCCGCTGAGCTTCATCGTGCACACGCGCGCGGTACGCTTCGACGACGGGCGCATCGACGCAGTCAACGCGAGCGCGTTCGCGCTGGCGAAACCCGGTGCCGACTTCACGTACACGCTGGGCGGCACGTTCGTGCTGCGCGACGGGCGGATCGACGTCACCGCGCTGCGGCGCCCGCTGCGCGATCTGCAGGCGACCTTCACCCTGTGCGACACGTCGCTCACGACGCCGGCGCTCGCCGGTTCGGTCGCGGGCGTGCCGTTGCACGGGCGCGGCGCACTGTTCGACCTGTTCTCCGTGCCCCGCTTTCGGATGGCCGTCAGCGGCGACGGCCCGCTGACCGCGCTGCGCACGCTGTTCGCTTTTTCTGCCGACCTGCCGTTGAGCGGGACCGCGCACCTCGAGACGCTGCTGGCCGCGCAGCTGGCCAAGCCGTTGATCCGAATCTGGTTTTCGACGCCGCAGGTCTCGTACGGCCGTTACCCGATTGACGATGTTGCCGGCTTCGCCGACTACTACAACTCGTCGCTGCTGCTGCCGGGAATTCGCGCCCGGTACGGTGCCGCGGATGCAACGGTCGGCGGACGCATCGATTTTGGCAGCGACGGGAGCGACATCGCACTGGTCGCCAACGCGCGCGGTGCCGGGATCAGCCTGCCCTATACGAATGAGTTCGCACCGGACAGCGCCATCGATGCGACGGCACTGCTCACCCAGCCGCCGGGCCAGCGGTTTGCCGCGCGGGGTACCGTGGCGGCGACCGGTGCGACGTTCGGGGCGATGACCTTCGCTGTCGACCAGTACGGCGTCGGTGAGTTCGGGCCGTT
>PMOG01000108.1 GCA_003161555.1 Vulcanimicrobiota bacterium
GTGGTCTTGCCGTTGGTGCCGGTCACGCCCACCACATCCATGTGTTCAGCGGGATGCCCGAAGAAGGCCGCCGCCACCGCGGCCATGGCCGGGCGCACCTCGGCCACCCGGGCCTGGACCACCTCGGTCGGGACGGCCACCACGTGGTCGCACAGGAGGGCCACGGCGCCCGCAGTCACGGCCCGCCCGGCAAAGTCGTGCCCGTCGACGGTCGCCCCCGGCACGCAGCAGAACAGCGTCCCCGACCCCACGGCCCGCGAGTCGTGGGCTACGGCGCTTATCTCCACCGCCGCCGGGTTGCCGACGGTCTCCAGGACGTCCACCCCGCCGAGGAGCCGGTCCAGTCGCACGGTCGGGGCACGCCCGGTCAGGGCTTGGTGGTCGGCGTCGACCGGCGCAGAGTAGCGGGGGGTGGCGCCGACACCGGGAGGACGGCGGTGGCCGGACCGTCGTCGCTGCCCGCCGCCGCCGCGCTGGCGTCGATGGCGGGAACGTCCCACCCGAGGTTCTCGTGGGGCGGAGGCGGCACCTGCAGGGCCCGCAGCGAATAGGCCATCAACTGGGAGAACACCGGGGCGGCGATGCTGCCTCCGTAGAACACGGGGCGGGGCTGGTCGACGACGACGATGGCGGTGAGCTGGGGGTCCTCGGCCGGGGCGAAGCCCACGAACGACGCCATGTACGCCCC
The DNA here is from genome assembly GCA_003161555.1 of Vulcanimicrobiota bacterium. Lineage (GTDB taxonomy): Bacteria > Vulcanimicrobiota > Vulcanimicrobiia > Vulcanimicrobiales > Vulcanimicrobiaceae > Vulcanimicrobium > Vulcanimicrobium vanleeuwenhoeki. The sequence continues at coordinate 689 of PMOG01000108.1, forward strand.
CGGCTCGTAACCCCCGTGGGGAGAGGGCACCTGGGCCGTGCCCGTCTTGCCGGCCACGTCGTAGCCGCGGATGGCCGCCGCCGTGCCGGTGCCGGACTTGACCACGTCCTCGAGCATGGCGGTCATCTGCCGGGCGGTGCGGGCCGAGACCACCCGATGGCCGGCCGGAGCGGCCGTGGACTGCACCTGTCCGTCGGCGCCCACCCAGCCCTGGACGAGCCGGGGGGGCACCGAGACGCCTCCGTTGGCGAGGGTGTTGTAGATGTCCAGCATCTGCATGGCCGTGACGGCCACCCCCTGCCCGATGGGGATGGTGCCGATCGAGGTGCCCGACCACTGGTCGAGGGGGGGAACGATGCCGGCGGACTCACCCGGCGCGTTGAGCGCCGTGCGCGAGCCCAGCCCGAAGGCCTTCATGTATTGGTAGACGCGGGCGGCACCCAGCTCCTGCGAGATGTGCAGAGTCCCGACGTTCGACGAGTAGGCCAGGATGTCGGGCACCGACCAGTACTCGGTGGGATGGGCGTCGGCGTCGTGGATGATCGAGCCGTCCAGCGGCACGCTGTAGGGCACCACGAAGCGGCTCGACGGCACCACCGTCCCGGTCTCCAGGGCAGCCGATATGGTCACGCCCTTCATAACCGAGCCCGGCTCGTAGACCGCGGTCAGGGCCGTGTCGCTCGGGGCCTGGCCGACACCCGTCGGGCTTTGCGGATCGGCCACCAGGTTGGCGTCGGCCACGATCTTGCCGGTGTGGGACTGCATGATCACCGCCGTGCCCCCGACGGCGTGCGAGGCCACGATCTCCCGCCCCAGGACCTGCTCGGTCTCGTACTGGATGCCGCTGTCGAGGGTGAGGGCGAGACTCTGGCCGGGCACGGCGCCCTGGAGCTGCTCGGCCGTGCCGGGGATGGCCTGGCCTCCGAGACCCTCCTGCTGGCGGACCAGTCCGGGGCGTCCGGCCAGGCGGCTGTTGTACTGGTACTCGATGCCGCTCGTGCCCTGACCGTCGTAGCCGACGCCGCCCAGCACAGCAGCGGCCATGGCCCCGTTGGGCTCGAAGCGCTTGGGCTCCTGCAGGTAACCGATGCCCGGCAGGTCGAGCTTGCGCACGGCAGCGGCCACCGGGTCGGGCACGGTGTGGGCCAGGTAGTCGAACTGGTTCGAGGCGCTGAGCTCGGCCTGGAGGCCGGCGGCGGGCAGGCCGAGCACGGCGGCCAGGCGGCGGGCCTCGCTGGCCGGGTCGGTGACCAGCTGCGGGTCGGCGTAGATGGTCGTCATCGACACCGACATGGCCAGCACGTTGCCCTGGCCGTCGAGGATCGATCCCCGCACGGCGGGGATGGTGATGGCGTGGGTCCGCTCGGCCACGCCGTACGCCGCATAGGGCCCGGCGTGCAGGGCCTGGATGTCGACCAGGCGGGCCACCACGGCGGCGAAGACCAGGCACGTGGCGATCATCACCACCCCGACGCGCCGGGTGGGAAGCGGCCGGGCCGGCCGGCGCCGGCCCGTCCCCCCCGATGGCGGCGCCGGGCTGCGCCGCCGGGACCGGCCGGCTAGTGGCGGAGGGGGCTGGGCCCGGCCGGGCGAGGGGCGCGCCCCGTTGGGCCGGGAGCGGCGGGTGCCTCCCGTCCGGGAGCCCCGCCCCGGGGCGCCCGGCGGCGGGGTCACAGGGCCCGGGTCGGTGCGGCTGGGGCCCGGCCGGACGTGCTCCGGACGGCCCCGGCCGGCGCCGCCGCGGCCGGTGATCTCACGAGCGGGCCGGTCTGGCCCGGGACGAGGTAGGTGATGGTCGACGGCGGCACCATCCCGAGCTTCTGGCGGGCGGCCGAGACGATCCGGGAGGGAGCCTGGAGCTGCGCCACCTCGAGGCGGAGCTGCTCGTTGGTGGCCTGCTCGGACGCCGTGCTCCCCTGGAGGCTGGCCAACTGGAACTGCTGCTGGGCCAGGACCACGTGGACCACGACCACGCCGAACAGGCAGACCGAGGTCAACGCCGCCGTGCCGAAGGCCACCAGCCGGCGCCGGCGGCGAGGACGGCAGCGGTTTCCTGCGGCTGGGCGCCTTCGGGCGCCCGCACGACGATCGTCCCCGTGCGTTCGTTGCGCGCAAACGCGACATCAACGTACCGGTAGTGATAGCCGCCGTCATCGATCGTTCGCGTCAGCGGCGTCAGCGCANNACGATGACGGCGATGTCGGGCTCGACTCCTGAAAACAGGCGACTGAAGTAGACGTAGGCGTCGGCGGCGATATTGGCCGCGGCGCGCGCGCGCACCAGCGCGGCGAACTCCGAGGGCGGCGCCGTCGCGTCGACCAGGTTCCACGCCCGCGCGCGCTCGGCGCGCACGCCGTCGGCGTTGGTGCAGAAGAGATCGGCCAGGTCGCGGCGCACCTTGCGTTTGTCGACCAGCCGGGTCAGGCCGCCGGTACCCGGCAGCACGCCGAGCAGCGGCACCTCCGGCAGCGACACCGTCGTCGAGCGGTCGTCGACCATCAGGATTTCGTCGCATGCCAGCGCGATCTCGTAGCCGCCGCCCGCGCATGCGCCGTTCACCGCGGCGATGAAGCGCAGTCCGTCGTGCCGGCTCGAGTCTTCCATGCCGTTGCGCGTCTCGTTGGTGAACTTGCAGAAGTTCACTTTCCACGCGTGCGACGACGTGCCGAGCATGTAGATGTTCGCCCCGGCGCAGAACATGCGGTCCTTCGCGCTGGTGATCACGACGCACGCCACCGAGGGGTGCTCGAACCGGATCCGGTCGAGCGCATCGCGGAACTCGATGTCGACGCCCAGATCGTACGAGTTCAGCTTCAGTTTATAGCCGGGCCGGATCCCGGCGTCTTCATCGACATCGAGCGTCAGGGTGGCGACGCGCCCGTCGACCTCCAGCCGCCAATGGCGATAGACGTCCGGCGACGTGTCGAAGGTAATCGGGCCGGCAGCCTCCGGCGCAGCAATTGTCAACACGGTATCGGTAGTATACTGCAATAGAGACGGCGAGTGAGATGCAATATAGTGCCTATCTCAACGATGCGCCTCTCGGAGCCCGGACCTACCCGGTCGCTGGCTTATCGCGCGAAGAAGTAGGCGGCGACGAAGATGCCGATGGTGAGGAAGGCGCGATGTACTCGCCTCGCCAGCGGATCGTGCGGCGATCTTGCGGATAGCGCTTGAAGGTCCTTGACGTCTTGCGGACCTCGAGGGGGCCAGAGAAACCACATCGGCGTCGGTCCAGACGCGAAGGTTATTCCGGGCTCGCGTTTGCAAGCGCGTTCAGAAGTGCCTGCGTCGATTCTGCGACCGATCGTCCGCTGGTGGAGATCGTCACGTCGGCGCGGCGGTAGAGCGCGTCACGCTCGGCCAGGATACGGCGCAGATCGGCCATCGCTTCGGTGTTGCCGGCCATCGGCCGCAGGTCGCCTTGCGCGATCACGCGCTCCATGTGCTCGTCAGGTGATGCGCGCAGCCACACGGTGAAGCAGCGCGCGAGCAGCACTTCGAACGTGGCCGCATCGGCGACGATGCTGCCGCCCGTGGCGATCACGAACCGTTCATGTTCGTCGAGCAGGCGCTCGAGACTGGCGCGTTCGTAGTGCCGGTATCCCTCCTGCCCGTAAAGCTCGAAGATCGCGCTGAGCGGGACTCCCGCCGCAGTCTCGACCTGGCGGTCGAGTTCGATGAACGGCACGTCGAGCCGCGCGGCCGCGGCGGTGCCCAGCGTCGTCTTGCCGGCCCCGCGCAAACCGATCAGCGCAAGACGCCCGCGCCGCTCCACCGGCGGCGGTGCGGCGAACCTCTGAGCGAGCAGCGCTCGCGCCGCCGCCAGGCGTCCCGGATCGAGCTGCCGCAACAGGTCTGCCGCATGGGCGAAGTCTTGCGAGTCGACCGGCTCGTCCGTCAGGAGCAGCTGGACCGGTACATCCAGAGCATGCGCGAGCCGGCGCAGCAGCAGGACCGACACGTTTCCGCGCCCCGTTTCAAGTTGCGCGATGTAGCGCTCCGAAAGTCCCGAGGTCGCGGCGAGCGTGCGCCGCGAACGGCCGCTCCCGGCGCGCAGTCGCCGGACGCGCTCGCCGAGCAGGCGCAAGAACGCCGTGTCGGCGTTCAATTCCGAAGCCGGCCGCCTCACGTGTTGCGCCGGTGGGGTTCGTGCACTTTGGCTCTGCAGTCAAACACCGCACTGCACTATCATGCCGTTCGCGCGATGACTCCTGTGCGGCAGTCGATGGATGAGTAACGCAACACCGCTGCGCTCCGAGCTCGTCGTCGACGGGAAGCGGCTTGAAGTCGCGCGGTTTGGCGGCGATCCTGCGCGCGCTGCGGTCGTGCTGCTGCACGAAGGGCTGGGGTCGGTTGCGATGTGGCGCGACTTTCCGGACCTCCTGGCGGCGCGAACTGCGCGGACGGTGGTCGCGTACTCGCGCTGGGGATACGGCGCGTCCGAGCCGCTCGATGGCCCGCGCGACATCCGGTACATGCACTACGAAGGTGAGGTCGTGCTGCCGGCGCTGCTGGCAGAACTCGGGCTCGAGCGCCCGGTGCTCTTCGGGCACAGCGACGGCGCGTCGATCGCGTTGATCGCGGCGGGAGCACGTCCGGGCCTGGCGGCGGCGCTGGTGCTCGAGGCGCCGCACGTCTTCGTCGAAGATCTGTCGGTGTCGAGCATCGAGAGCGCGCGCATCAGCTTCGGCGCGACGAACCTGCGCGAGCGGCTGGCGCGGTATCACAACGATCCGGAGGGGGCCTTTCGCGGCTGGAACGACGTCTGGCTCGATCCGCGCTTTCGCGACTGGAATATCGAGGCGTACGTCGATACGGTCACGTGTCCGGTGCTCGTCATTCAGGGCGACCGCGATGAGTACGGCACGCTCGAGCAGGTCGCGCGGATCGTGCGCGGCAGCGGCGCCGAGAGCCTGATCGTGCCCGGGGCGGGTCACAGCCCGCACCGGGACGCGCCGGAAGCGGTGCTTGGGCGCATCGCCGCGTTCCTCGACTCGCACGTTCGCGAGGGCGGCTGAGCGCCGAAGGCTGGCTTCGGCGCGTTCCCGAAACCGAACCGTCCCCGAACCCGGAGGCAGCCATGGCGGAGTCGCCAGCGAATCCGTTCGACCCGTTCGGCCTAGCGGCCGGTTCGACCGCGCTGTGGCGGTCGCTGCTTTCCGACCCGCAAGAACTGCTCGACGCGCAGTTGGCTTTCGGCCGCGCGCTGAGCGAGATGACCATGCGGACCGCGGCCGGCGCCGCCGCGGATGGTGGGCCCGCGCCGCTCGCGTCGGAAGGTCCGAACGACAAGCGCTTCGCGCACGAAGCCTGGCGAACCAATCCGTACCTGGACGCGCTCAAGCAGGCCTACCTGCTGGCGTCCGAGACGGTGCTGCAGACGATCGAGGGTGCGGACGGCGTCGATCCGCAGACCCGCCGCCGCATGCGGTTCTTCACGCGCCAATTTCTCGACGCGATGAGCCCGTCGAACATCCCGTGGCTCAATCCCGACGTGCTCGAAACGACGGTCCGCACGGGCGGCGCGAACCTCCAGGATGGGCTGCGCAACATCCTCGCCGACACGCGCGACAATGAAGGGCGTCCTGCGCTGGTCGACGAGTCGGCGTTTACCGTCGGCCGCAACGTCGCGACGACCGCCGGCAAGGTGGTCTTTCGCAACGAGCTGATCGAGCTGATTCAGTACGCGCCGACGCAACCGGAACTGTACGCGCGCCCGCTGATCGTCGTGCCGCCGTGGATCAACAAATTCTACGTGCTCGATCTGCAGCGTTCGAACAGCTTCGTGCAGTACGCGCTCGATGCGGGCCGCAACACGTTCGTCGTGTCGTGGAAGAACCCCGACGCATCGATGCGCGATCTGACGATGGCCGACTACTTGCGCCTGGGACCGCTGAGGGCGGCCCGGGTCGCCGCCGAGATCGCCGGGACGGAGCAGGTCGATGCGATCGGCTACTGCATCGGCGGAACGCTGCTGGCGATGCTGCTCGCATATCTCGCCCGCACCGGATCTGAGCTGATCGCGACGGCCACGTTCTTCGCAGCGCTGGTCGACTTCAGCGATCCCGGCGAAGTTCAGGCGTTCATCAGCGAAGAATCGCTGGCCTACATCGAAGAGCGGATGAACGAGCACGGATTCCTGAGCGGCCGCGAGATGGCCGACACGTTCAACCTGCTGCGTTCGAACGATCTGATCTGGTCGGTCGCGGTCAACCGCTATCTGCTCGGCAAAGACGCGCCGGCCTTCGATCTGCTCTACTGGAATAGCGACGCGACACGCATCCCGGCAGCGCTGCATTCGTACTATCTGCGCCAGATGTACCTGGCCAACAATTTGGCGAAGCCCGACGTGCTCGAGGTCGACGGCGTCCCGCTCGATCTCGGCCGCGTGCGCGTGCCGACCTACTGCGTAGCGACTGCGGAGGATCACATCGCGCCGTGGCGCAGCGTCTACGCGATGACGCAGCTGTTCGGCGGCGAGGTCACGTTCCGGCTCGGCGCGTCCGGTCACATCGCCGGCATCATCAGTCCGCCCGGAAAGAAGAAGGCCGCCTGGTGGGGCGCTCCGTCGGACGCGGCCGCGCCGCCCAGCGCCGATGCGTGGCTGGCTGCGGCGCCGAAGCACGACGCCTCGTCGTGGTGGCCCGATTGGGAAGGCTGGCTCGCGGTCCGCTCACCCGAGCGAACCACCGCGCCGGACGGGCTCGGTTCCGCGCGGCACCCGCCCTTGGAAGACGCGCCCGGAACGTACGTTCTCGAACGCTAGGGATGTGCTCGGTTAGTGCGGGCTCGGCAGCGGCGCGCGCAGGTCGGCAAAACGTCCCCACGCGTCACGCGGCGGTCCGGCATCCTCGTCGGTGTCGCCGAGCGCAACGCGTGCGTCGCGGGCGGCGGTACAATCGGGGTAATCGCGGACGAGCCAGTTTTCCGTCGAGCGCGCCAGCGCGAGGCCCTGCGGATTGTGCACGCGCAGATAGACGAGCTCGAGTGCGTAAAGATCGCGTGCGATCCAGGGATCGCGCGGAAACTGGCGCTGCCAGTCGCGGATCGCATCGCCGACGAACGCCAGCGGCCCGTCGACCATCGACGGCGGCGGCGAGCCTTCGTCGATGCGCGCACCGGCGTCCCGAATCGTATTCGCGATTCCGAGCACGCTCATCCGCGCGCGCCCGAAGTATTCGTCCGCCGGCGCCAGCGCGCGCATCGGAACCGCACTGGTCGGCAGGACGTCGTCGGCGAGCGCCGGAGCGGCCGGCCCGGCGAACGCAAGGGAAAGGAGAAGCAGGCGGAGCTTCATGGCGATCTCCTATAGCGAAAGAGCGCCCGAACACACCATGGTGCGCGCGGGGCTTCTTCACAGCATCGGCGTTTCGAACCGCGATAACCATAGGGGCGGGATTAAAGTACGCTGAGTTCGGCATCTGGCCGGGCGGGCGATGAACCGCGTCGCGGTATTCTAGCGTTGGGTAAAAACCATCATCCCGCGAGGATTCCTATGCATTTATCTTCCGTTCCACGACGGATCGCGCTGCTCGCCGCGACCGTCGCGCTCGCCGTCCCGCTGATCAGTCCGAGCGCAGCCTTCGCCCAAGCGGACGACGCGGCCAACGTGGCCGTCGCTCGTGTCAGCCTCATCTCCGGTTCCGTCGCGGTGCAGCGCGGCGATTCCACCGACCCAACCGCAGCAGTCATCAACGCCCCGATCCTGGCCGGCGACTATGTCACGACCGGTGACGGCTCGCGCGCCGAGATCGAAGTCGACGGCGGAACGATCGTCCGCCTCGGAGAGGGCGTCCAGATGCGGTTCACGCATCTCGAGAACGATACGCGCTCGATCCAGCTCGCCGAAGGTACCATCGAACTGCGCCTGCTGCGCGGGACCGACGGCACCTCCAACGTCGACACGCCGTCGATTTCGGTCCGGCCGCGCAGCAGCGGCAGCTACCGCGTCAGCGTGACCTCGGACGGCCAAACGGTGGTCACCGTCCGTTCCGGCGACGCCGAGATCGTCGGGCCGCAGGGAGCCCAGCCGTTGGCCTCTGGCACGACGATCGTCGCGCAAGGCCCGTCGTCTGATCCCTCGATCGTCAGTCAGGCGGAACTCCAGCCGGACGCCTTCGATCAATTCAACGCCGAGCGCGACGCTCAGTACGAGCACGCGGTGGCCGACGTTCAAAATGTCCCGGACGTGGCGACGGACGTCACCGGTGTCCAGGATCTTGACGCCTACGGACAATGGGTTTCCGACCCGACCTACGGACAGGTTTGGACGCCCTCGAACGTGGCGGCCGACTGGGCGCCCTATCGCGACGGCAACTGGGTCTGGGAAGGCAACTTCGGCTGGACCTGGATCGGTGCTGAGCCCTGGGGCTGGGCGCCCTACCACTACGGTTCGTGGTATCGCAACCCGACCTACGGCTGGTGCTGGTTCCCGCCGCGCCCGGGCCCCGTCGCCGTTTGGCGCCCTGCCCTCGTCGCCTTCGTCTCCTTCGGCGGCGGCGGATCTGTGGGCTTCGGCGGATATGGCGGCGGCTTGGGCCTCAACATCGGGTGGGTGCCGCTCGCACCCTACGAGCCGTGGCACCCCTGGTGGGGCAACCGCTGGGGCTCCGGCGGCAACGTCACGATCAACAACACCTACATCAATAACACGACGTTCGTGCACACGTACCGCAACGCGCAGTACGGCGTGACCGCGGTGCCGGGACAACGGTTCACCGAGGGCAACTTCCGTCATCCGATGGTCGTCGCACCCGGCGAACTGCGCAACGTCCAAGCCATTCGGGGCGCGGTCCCCGTGGTGCCCACCTCGGCCAACCTGCGCTACAGCAACGCGCACGTCGATTCGGGGTTGGCAGTTCACTCGAGCTTCTCGCAGCGCGCCTTCGCCGGCTCGGTCGAGCCGGTGCGGCGGGTGCCGTTCGAGCAGCAGCGGTCGGCCTTCGCTGCGGCGACCCGGCTGCCGCTGACGCCGGAATCCCGCGGTTTCACCGGCAACGCGCCCCCCAACGGCGCCATTCGCGGCAACTTCCACGAGCAGAGTGCGCCGGTGAGTAACCACCCGGCGACCGATGCGTGGGGTCGCTTCGGCCAGAACCGTGGGATCGACGCCGCGCGCGGCGGCGGTTCAACGTACGGCGCGAGCCCGTATGTCGACCGCGCGGCGCGCGGAACCGGCAACGTGCCGAACGGCTCGGTCAACGGTACGCCGGGCCGGTTCAATGGATCTGCAGGGTACCAGAGTTCCGGCGGATCGAACCTGCGCACGGCGCCATCGCGCTCCTACGCGACGCCACGGACGTACGACGCACCGGCCCGGTCGTATGCGGCGCCGTCCCGTTCGTACAACGCTCCGACGCGGGGGTACACGCCGTCACGGAATACCTACGCGCCGTCGCGGTCGTACGCACCGTCGCGGTCGTACAGCGCACCGTCGCGGTCGTATAGCGCCCCTGCGCGGTCGCACAGTGCGCCCGCCCATGGCGGCGGCGGCGCGCCGCACGCGTCCGGGCATGACCGCAACCACTGACCGTTCGTCCGTACCGGGCGCCCGCCCGCGGCTTCGGCCGCGGACGGCGTCCGGCGCGGCGCCGGCAGCCTGACGGGACGCATATCTCGCCGCTTGCCAGCCACAGCGGCGCGCAGTATGCTGAGGGTAGTTCGACAAACGGATAAAGGGGTAAGGCCTCAGTATGACATTCGACCAATGGATTGATTCGGTAAATGCGGACCTGCACGGCCGTCTCGGCAGCTCGGTGCGTACGGAAGAGCTGTCGTGGGACTCGGCGATGTGGGTCGGCAGCGGGGGGACCGTGGTTGCCTCGCTCGACAACAACGAGTCGACGGTCGCGTTCGACTTCGACAACGGCGAAAAGCTTTCGCTGGCGTATCAAGAAGCGATCCCCGAGTCGGTCAGTGCCACCATCGCCGCCCGGTTGAGCGCGCGCACCTAGCCGCATCATCAATTGTTCCGCTGCCGGCCTAGCCTGGTGGCCCGTGCCACGGCGGCGGCCGTGGCGGTACGCTGGGCCGCATGGAACGGCTCGGATCCGGATGGTCGCCGGCGGACGCGTTCGCGCCGCTGGCTGCCGCCTGCGGCGACCGGCTGACGGTCTGCCGCGACGGTGACGTGGTTCGCTGGTCGTACGACGGCCGCATGGTCGTCGTGGCCTTACGTGACGATGGCTCGGCTGAGGCCGCCTTCGTCGACCGGCCCTTGCACGACGCGGTGAGTTGCGCTCCCGCGGTCCCGGTCTACCGGCGCGCCGCGAACGCGGACTATACCCTCGACCCCTCGGGCTGCCGGCGCATGGTCGCCGACATGGAAGCCTTCTTCGGCGGGACGCGCGAGCCGAGGTTCGCCTTCAGCGCCGCCTACGAGGTCCCGCCCGCGAGCTGACCGGCTCCGCAAAGAGTCGCGCGGCAGCATACGAAACCGTGCGCTGATGCAGGCTGCCGCAGCGCTGAAGGACCGCTTTGAGGCCGACGGCTTTCTGGTGCTGCCGGATTTCGTCGGACCGGGGGCGATCGCATCGCTGCGCGCACGCGCGGCCGAGATCGTCGCGGCGTTCGACCCCCGCGATGCTGCGCCGGTCTTCTCGACGCGTGACGAAGCGAAGACCAAATCCGATGCCTACTTCCTACGTTCCGGGACGACGGTTCGCTGTTTTTTCGAAGAGGAAGCCTTCGATGAGTCGGGCGGCCTGCGGCAGTCCAAGGCCCTCTCAATCAACAAGATCGGGCACGCCATGCACGATCTCGACCCCGTGTTCGCGGCCTTTTCGCACGGCCCGAAGCTGGCGGCGCTCGCGGCCGACCTCGGCAACGCCGACCCGCGGGTGTACCAGTCGATGTACATCTTCAAACAGCCGCGCATCGGCGGTGAGGTCCGCTGGCATCAGGACGCGACCTACTTCTCGACCGAGCCGGTTACGGTGACGACGCTGTGGTTCGCGCTCGAGCGCGCCGACCGCAGCAACGGCTGCCTGTGGGTCCAGCGCGGCGGTCATCGCACGCCGCTGCGCGAGCAGTTCGTCGTCGACGCCGGTGCCGGACGGCTCGAGCAGCGCGATGCCGCCCCGTGGCCCGTCGAGGCGGAAGCCGAGGCGGTCGAAGTCGAGGCCGGCACGCTGGTCGTTCTGCACGGCTTACTGCCTCATTACAGCGCACCCAATCGGTCCGCAAGCTCGCGCCACGCCTACACACTGCACTTCGTCGACGGGCGCGTACCGTACGATCCGTGCAACTGGTTGCAGCGGGAGGGCGACTTCCCGGCCCAGGGCTTTGCGTAAGAACCAGCGAGCGGAATTCCGCGCCGCCTGGTGTATGGCTTCTGGAACCACCGCACGTCGAGGAGAAAACACGTGTCGCGACGCCGTGATCTGATCGCTCGCTTTGCCGCGGCGACGCTGCTGCTTGCCATGGGAGCACTCTCGGGCGGGCCGGCGCCGGCAGCCGAGAAATCGCCCGTCAACGTCGGGCTGATCTATTCCAAGACCGGACTGCTCTCGGCGTACGGCGCCGAGTACATCGAAGGGTTCAACGTTGGACTCGCCTATGCGACGCACGGCACCGGCATGGCCGGCGGGCATCGTATCGTCGTCACCGAGCGCGACGACGCGGGCGACCCCGCCAAGGGCGTCGCCGCGGCCAAAGATCTGATCGGACAAGGCTTCAAGATTCTCGGCGGCTCGACGGCGTCGGGCGTTGCGCTGCAGATGGCGCCGCTGGCCAAAGAAAACAACGTGCTGTTCATCTCGGGACCCGCGGCCGCCGACGCGATCACGGGCAACAACCGCAACACGTTTCGTTCGGGGCGTCAGACCTACCAGGACGTGCTCACGGCGGGCACGATCGTCGGGACGAACTTGCGCAACAAGAAGGTCGGCGTGTTCGCGCAAGACTCGGCCTTCGGTCAGGCCAACCTCAACGCGGTGCGCGCCGTGCTGGGTGCCGAAGGCGCCGACGTCAACGGCGTGCTGGCCCCGCTATCGGCCAACGACTTCACGCCGTTCGCGGCGAAGTTGAAAGATCTCCATCCCGACCTGCTCTACGTCGCGTGGGCCGGCACGACCGGACCGGCGATGTTCAAGAGCCTCGACGACAGCGGCGTGTTCGCCGCGACGAAGGCCGTCACGGGACTCGATCAGCGTGCCGCGTTTCCGCTGTTCGCGCCGTTCGCATCGCGGCTGCAGTTTCTGGCGCACTACTTCTATGAGGCGTCGACGACCAAGGCCAACCTCTACCTCGTCGACGCGCTCAAGAAGCAAGGCCGTTTTCCCGAAATCTTCGACAACGACGGCTTCGTGGCGGCGCAGATGATGGTGCACGCGATCGAGACCGCCGACGGCGACGATGTCGGAAAGACGATCGCGGCGCTCGAAGGCTGGTCGTTCGAGGGTCCCAAGGGACGCCAGACGATTCGCGCGGCCGATCATGCGATGATCCAGCCGATGTTCGTTGCGCGACTCCAGGGCAGCGGCAACGCGGTCGAGCCGCATCTGTTGCGCACGATACCGCAAGGCGCGCTCGCCCCGCCGGTTCGCCCGTTCAAATAGCTCCGGCCTCGCGATGAGCGAAGCGGAACGTCCTCCGGTCCTTCGCACCGCCGGTCTCGGCTTGCGGATCGGAGCCGTTCCGATCGTTGACGACGTTTCGCTCGCGGTGCGCGAGGGTGAGTTTCTGGTCGTGATCGGTCCGAACGGCGCCGGAAAGACGACCCTCTTCAACCTGCTCTCCGGCCTCACGCCGGCGACCAGCGGCAGCGTGACCTTCGCCGGCCGCGACGTCACCCGCGCGGCGCCCTATCAGCGCGCCCGGTTGGGATTGGGCCGCACCTTCCAGACCTCGAGCATCTTCGCCGGACTCTCGACGCGCGAGAACGCGCGCATCGCTGCCCAAGCGCATCTGGGCGGATCGGCCGATGTGCTGCGAAGCGCGTCGGCAGCGCGCGTGCCGCTCGAACGCGCCGAGGCGGCGCTGGAAACGGTCGGGCTCGCGCATCGAGCCGAGGTGCCGGCCGGCGCGCTCTCGCACGGCGAGAAACGCAAGCTGGACTTGGCGCTGGTCTTGTGTACCGAGCCGCGGGTCGTGCTGCTCGACGAACCGACGGCCGGGATGGCGGTCGAAGACATCCCCGAGCTGGTGGCGGTGATCCAGCGCATCCATCGCGACGGGCACGCGACCGTCTTGATGGTCGAACACCGGATGGATCTGGTGATGGGGTTGGCCGACCGGATGGCGGTGATGCACCACGGCACGCTGCTCGCGGTCGACACGCCCGACCGCATCGTCGCCAACGAAACGGTGCAGTCGGCGTATCTCGGGGATCCGTTGTGAACGCGGCCGGGCCGCTGCTCGCGGTGCGCGGCCTCAACGTCCACATCGGCGAGTCGCACATTCTGCACGGCGTCTCGTTCGACGTGCGGGCGGGCGGCATCACCGGGCTGCTGGGCCGCAACGGGGTCGGAAAAACGACCACGCTGCGCGGCATCCTCGGACTGGTCCCGCGCAGCGGGAGCGTGCGGCTGGGCGAAACGGAACTGGTCGGCCTGCCCGTGCACGCCGTCGTGCGCCAGGGCGTCGGCTACGTGCCCGAAGATCGCGACGTGTTCTCCGGCTTGACCGTCACCGAAAACCTGCGCCTGGCCGAACGGCAGGGCTCGGTGCTCCGCTACGACCTGGTGTACGAGCTCTTTCCCGAACTCAAAGCGCGCGGCTCGCAGCGCGCGGGAACGCTCTCGGGCGGTCAGCAGCAGATGGTGGCGCTGGCGCGCGCGCTGCTCAATGCCGACAACCGGATCCTGCTGATCGACGAGCCGACCAAAGGGCTGGCGCCGCTGGTGGTGCGCAACGTCGTCGACGCGCTGCGCCGTGCGGCCGAGGTGGTCACGATCGTGCTGGTGGAACAGAACCTGCGCGTCGCACACCGGCTGGTGCGCGACGTCATCGTGCTCGATCAGGGCCGCGTCAGCTTCACCGGCGACGTCGACGCGCTGATGAACGATCCGGAACTCGCGCGCAAACACCTCGGTTTGGTCGCTGCCGGAGCAGCGCACTAAGGTGTGATGAGCGACGTCGTCCTGCTCCTGATCACCGGACTCGGTTTGGGCGCACTGTACTTCTTGGTCGCGGCCGGCTTGTCGCTGATCTGGGGTCTGATGCGCGTGCTGAACTTCGCGCACGGCGCCTTTTTCACGGTCGGTGCGTATGCCGGCTGGACGGCGAGCACCGCCCTGCCGTCCGCCTCGCCGTGGCTGTCGTGGTCTATCTCGCTCGTCGCAGGGATCGCGGCCGGCGGCGTGTTCGCGACGCTGACCGAGGTGGTGCTGATCCGGCCGCTGTACGCGCGCCCGGTCGGGCAAGTTCTGGTGACGGTCGGTGTCTCGCTGTGCGCGCTCGCATTGGTCGAAGGCACTTACGGAAACGATCCCAAGCAGATACTGCTGCCCGACGCGCTGACCGGGACGACGACGATTCTCGGCGCCGCGATCACCAACGCGCGGCTGCTGGTCATCTTCGCCGCCGCACTGGTGCTGGTGCTGCTGCTGCTCTTCCTGAGCCGCACCCGTTACGGGTTGATCGTGCGCGCCGGCGTTGAAAATCGCGCCATGGTCGAGGCGCTCGGCATCGACGTCCAGCGCGCGTTCACGCTGGTCTTTGCGATCGGCGGCATGGCCGCCGGGCTGGGCGGCGTCCTCGCCGGCGCATACTACGGAACGATCGATCCCTCACGCGGCACGTCGATGCTGATCTTCGCCTTCATCGTTACCGTCATCGGCGGGCTGGGTTCGATCGGCGGCTCGGCCGTCGCCGCGGTGCTGGTCGGCGTACTTCAGCAATTCCTCAACTTCTATGCCGCAGCCGGCGTCGGCGACTTCGCGGTAGTCGCGCTGCTGGCGGTCGTGCTGCTCGTGCGGCCGGGCGGCATCGCCGGCAGCGCGCCGACATGAGAGGGCGCACGCTGCTGATTGCCGCGGCGGTGCTGGCGCTGCTGGTCGCACTGCCGTGGATCGGCGTGCCGATCCCGGGGCTGTTCGAACGCTCGCTCGACGCGCCGGGCACCCTCAACGTACTCGCGCTGTGCTTCGTGTTCGGGACGCTCGCGCTCAGCTACGATCTGCTCTTCGGCTACGTCGGATTGCTCTCGTTCGGTCACGCGCTCTATTTTGCCAACGGTGCGTACGTCTTCGCGATCGCGCTGACGCGCTGGCACGTCGGGCTGCCCGCAGCGCTGGCGCTGACCGCCCTCGCGGCTTTTCTGCTCCCGCTCGCGCTCGGCGCGATCTGTCTGCGCATGCGCGACATTCCGTTTGCGATGGTCACCCTCGCGTTCGCCGAAGCGGGCTCGATTCTCGTCATGCAAAACCCGCTCGGGCTCACCGGCGGCGAAGAAGGCCTGGCGTTGAGCGCGGACGCGCTGCCGGCCGCCTTGGTCGGCGTCCCCAACACCCACAACCTGTACTGGATCGCGCTGGCGCTGCTGATCGTCGCCTACGCCGTCGCGCGGCGGGCCGTCGATTCGCCGGCGGGCCATGTCTGGCAGGCGATTCGCGAGAACGAGCGCCGCGTCGCGGTGCTCGGCCTCAACCCGTACGGCTTCAAACTCGGCGCGTTCGTGCTTTCCGCCATGATCGCGGCCGCGGCCGGAGTCGTGTACGTGCTGCTGCAGGGCGGCGCGAACCCGCAGATCACGACCTCGGGCTTTACCCTCGCGCTGCTGGTGATGGTCGTGCTGGGCGGGGTCGGCACGCTCTGGGGTGCGGTGCTGGGCGGCATCGTCTACGAGTACTTGGACTTCCGGCTCGTCGCGCTGGCCAACGCCCCCGTCCTGCAGGCGTTTCCGGCAGTCGTGCGGATTCCGCTCTCCGAGCCGTTGTTTTTGCTAGGGCTACTATTCATCGTGCTGGTGCTGTTCGTTCCCGGCGGTTTCGGGGGTCTGGTGCGCCGCCGGGCGCCGGCGGCACCCTAAGGATTCGCATGCCGAAAGGTTTTGTCAGCGGGGGACTGCGGCGTCTGGTCGACGCGTTCGCGCGGGACGTCGAGCGCGGCGCGATCCCCGGCGCGGTCGTGCTGGTGGCGCGCAAAGGGAAGCCGGCCGTCTTCGAAGCGATCGGTTTTCAGGATCGCGAGCGCGGCGTCGCGATGCAACGCAACGCGGTCTTCCGCGGCGCGTCGATCACCAAGCCCCTGACCGTCGCGGCGGCACTGACGCTCCTCGATGAGGGCGAACTCGAGTTGGCCGCGCCGCTCGGGCGCTATCTGCCCGCGCTGGCCGAGCTGCAGGTCGGCGTCGAGCGCGTCGGTGACGCCGGCGAGCGAAGCCTGGTACTCGAGCCGGCGGCGCGTCCGATCACGATTCAGGATCTGATGCGGCACACCGCCGGCTTCACCTACGGCGCGTTCGGTGATTCGCTCGTGCAGCGCGCGTACCGGCGCGCGAACGTCACCGACCTGCAGCAAACCAACGCGCAGATGGTCGAACGTTTGGCCGCGCTGCCGCTGGCCTACCAGCCCGGCTCGACGTTCGAATACGGGATGTCGATCGAGGTACTGGGCGCGGTCATCGAGACGATTTGCGGTCAATCGCTCGATCGTGTCCTGCGCGAACGGATCACCGGGCCGCTCCAGATGCCCGACACCGGCTTCGCGCTGGCCGACGTCGACCGGCTCGCGCAACCGCAGATCGATCCGGCGACCGGTGTGCGGCCGAATCTGAACGGGCTCTACGATCCGGCGCAGCCGCCGGCGTGGTTTTCGGGCGGCGGCGGCATCCTCACCACCGCCGGCGACTATGCGCGCTTCGCGCAGATGCTGCTCGACCGCGGTTCGCTCGACGGCCGGCGCGTGCTGGCCCGCAAGACGGTAGCGCTGATGACGAGCAATCATTTGCCGCCGAACGTCGCGTTCGGTCCGTTTACGCCCGAGTTGGGGATCACTGCGCCGTTCCCGCAGTTCGGCCAGGGATTCGGGCTGGGCGTCAACGTGCGGATCGATCCCGGCCGCAATCCCAATCCAGGGTCGGTCGGGGATTTTTCGTGGGCCGGAATCTCGGGGACGTACTTTTGGGTCGATCCGGTCGAGGAACTGGTGGCGGTTTTGATGCTGCAGGCGCCGCTCGAACGGGTGCACTACCGATCGCTGATGCGCGCGCTGGTCTATCAAGCACTGGCGTGAAGACGTTCGCGCGCGAGCCGGCCGCCCTGCTGCGCGAGACGTATGCGAAATGGAATGCCGACGACGGCTGGCTGTATGCGGCCGCCATGGCCGCTTTTGCGGCCTTGGCGTTGGCCCCGCTGCTGGTGATCACGCTGCGCGTTGCCGAGGCCATCGGCGGTCAAACGATGGTCTTTCACGCGCTCGCGCTGATCATCGATCCGATCGTCGGGCGCGGCGGCGTGCGCGCGCTCGACGGCATCGCCGCGCACGGGGAGGGGCCGACCGGCGGACTTCTGCCGACCGTCCTGGCGG
>PMOG01000200.1 GCA_003161555.1 Vulcanimicrobiota bacterium
GTCATGTCGCGTTCGCGGCATTCCTCAACCGAATACTTGGGCTCACCCAGCGAGTGGTCGCCGAACTCGAGCACCAGGTTGCCGGTGAAGTCTTTGATCGGCGAGATCGATTCGAACGCGTCCTTGAGGCCATCGTTGATGAACCACTTAAAGGAAGCTTTCTGCAGCTCGATCAGGTCGGGCAGTTCGAGGACGTCCAGGATCTTCGCAAACGAGTGACGCTTGCGCTTCGCGCCGGGATCCTCGGGAAGTTCGACGGTGAACGCCTCCGCCGGAACGGCGAAGCTCGCGTTCGCAATATTATCTTGTTTGACCGCGGTGCCCGTCCCGTTGGGTGCCGCTGCGGCCGGCTCGGCCTTCTTGCGGCTGCGGGCGGACTTGGGTTTGTCTGCGGTCGTTTTGGTCGCCATACTGTTTGTGGGGGTCTTCCTGCGTGGGCTCACGCGCGCTCGGAGGTTCGAACACGCAAAAAAGGCAAGGTCCACCCCACCTGAGTGAGGGGTCCTCGCTCTTCCGTTATGCCGCTATCCGCCGAGGGGCATAGGCAGGTATTTTAGCCGAAATCGTGCTCCGAGGTCAAGACCCCCGGGAGCGGGCTAGGCGGCGTCGGGGCCGGCCGCCCGCACGAACGAGCGGGCGGCGTTCGCGCGAAGGGGGATCACGTCGAAGCCGCCGCTGAGCGAGCCCTTCCGGTCGCGGCGGCACGGGCATGCCCGCAAGCGCTCGCCGGCGCAGCCGTCGTAGTCATGCAGAGCGAGCGCATGGCCGCAGGTACACCGGGCCGTTATTTCCATGAGATCCTCCGAACGGCGATGTACCCGCGCAGCCGGGAGTTACGCACGCTTGCCTGGCTGCGCCACGGGCGACGTCGCGGCAATTTTGAACAGCAGATCGACGGTTCGGCTGTAGCAGCCGCATGAGCGCGCCTGCAGCCGCTCGTCGTCGCGCACGGAGATCCGGCCGTATCCGTGGCTCACCAAGCCGTCTTCGACGAAGCGCCCAAGCACGGTCACGACGCTGGCCCGTCGCACGCCGAGCATCATGGCGATGATGTCCTGGGTGACGTGAATGTCCTCGCCGACCCGGTCGCGCGTGACGAGCAGCCATTTCGCGAGTCGCTGCTCGATCGTGTGCCGGGCGTTGCACGCGACCCACTGGCCGCGCACCGAAAGCACCGCCCGGGTGTAATCATGCGCGGCGGCGCGCAGGCCGGCGTCGCGGTCGAGCACTTCGCGAAATGCCTGCGCGTCCAGCCGGCCGAAGCGCCCGGGCGACTGCACGAGCCACGTGTCGTAAGACTGGGTGCCCCCGAGCACGAGCTCGATGCCGAGGAAGCCCTCGGTCCCGGCGGCGTCGACCTCGACCTTCGAGTCGCCCTCAAGCCGGCGCAGGGTCGACACCAGCCCCGAGAGGGGAAACCACACCGCCTCGATCCGAGCGTTGTCGGCCTGGAGCACGTCGCCGATCCCGCCGCCGTGCACGCTCATGCCGGCTTCGAGCCCGGCCCGGGTTGCCGGCGGAAGCAGATTGAGGAACTGATTCTTCTCCGCCGTGCCCGCTACCATGAGTCGTGTGTACCCGCTTCGCAGACTTTGTGCGCTACCGGCAAAAGCGCGGCCCGCGCAGCGGCTAGGCGGTCGTCCGCCGGCCGGCGACCGCTGCGACCGCCGACCCAGCCGCCAGTGCGGCGACCGCGTACCAGAGCGCCTCGGCATACCCGCCGGCATCGGCCACCGCCCCGAGCGCAGCCGGTCCGGCCGCTCCCGCCACTGCCAGAGCGACCCCTTGGGCAGCGATGATCGTGCCGTACGCCCGACGGCCGAAGAGCGACGCGACGAGCGCTCCCCGCAGCGGAGCCATCGCTCCGTATGCGACTCCGAAGGCCACGACGTACGCTGCGACCCAGGCCAAGTTGCGCTGCCCCGCCAACAGCGCGACCGCCAGCGCCTCGAGCGCGATCACGCCGGCCAGCAGCCGCGGCAGCGCGACGACGCCGGCCAGACGATCGAAGAGCCAGCGTCCGGGGATGTAGGCCAGGCCCAGAAAACCGGCCAGCGTGGAGGCGGTGCCGATCGAGTATCCGCGCGCCACGAGCGAGGCGACGTGCAGCACCAGTACGGCGGTCGTCGCGAAGGTCGACAGCGCGATCGCCGTCGTCACCAGCCAGAATGAACCCGACCGAAGCGCCGCAGCCGCGGTCCAGCCACTGTCCGCTTCCCAGCCCGTCGCCTCGGCGGCACCGTCGGGGTGCAGCCCGTGGTCTTCGGGATGACGGCGCACGACCAGCGCGTGCAGCGGCAAAGCGATCAGGAGCTGCGCCAGCGCGAGTTCGAACAGCGCGTTGCGCCACCCGCCGTGCGCGATCAGCGCCGCCGCGAGCGGGTAGAACACCGTCGACGCAAAGGCGCCCATGAAGGTCAGCCGCGTCAGCGCGCGGGCGCGATCGCGATGGAACCAGTTCGCGATCACGGTGAAGGTGACCGGATAGTAGGTCAGCGCGGCGCCGGCACCCATCCCGATCGTCCACAGCAGCGCGAACGCCGTCGCGTTCGGCGCGCGCGCCAGCGCGCACAACGTGACTCCCGAGATCAGCGAGCCGGCCGAAAGCAGCAGCCGCGCGCCGAAGCGGTCGAGCAACGGCGCGAGGATGACGCCGGCCAAGCCGGCGACGAGCACGCTGCCCGCGTAGGCCGAACCGAGTACCGCGCGGCTCGCGCCCAGTTCCGCCCGTACCGGTTCGACCAGCAGCGAGAACAGATACTGGCTCGTTCCGTAGGAGATGATCGTCGTCACGCCGAGCGCGGTGACGATTCGCCAACCGTAGTAGCGCGAGGAAGGAGTCCGGGTGCGGGGCTGCAGGCGGGGACGCTTCGCGCGCGCCCGCGCCCGTACTTGCCGCGAAACCGAACGGATCATCCGAACGGCGGATACCGCCGGTCGCCGCAACGGCCTACGATCCGAGCATGAACCCATTCGTCCTCGAGGCCGGACTCATCGTGCTGGGCGCGCTGCTGTTCTGGATCCTCGATCGCTACATCGTCGGATTGGAGGCGCTATGAGCGCCGATTTGGGCGTCGGCTTGCTGCTCGCCCTCGCCGCGCTCGCGTACCTGACCTACGCGATGCTGCGCCCCGAACGGTTCTGAGCGGAGCGACGAGATGACCATTGTTGGCTGGCTGCAGGCCGCCTTTATCTTTGCGCTCGTGTGGCTGTGCGTGAAGCCGCTCGGCACCTACATGGCCGTCGTCTTCGAGGGCGGGCGCACCTGGCTGACGCCGGTGGTCGCGCCGCTCGAACGTGCCCTTTACCGGATCTGCCGGATCGACCCGGCCTGCGAGATGGGCTGGAAAACGTACGCGTTCTCCGTGATCGCGTTCAGTCTCGTCAGCGTCGTGTACCTCTACGTGCTGCTGCGCACACAGGCGTTTCTGCCGCTCAATCCGCAGCACTTCGGCAACGTCGCTCCCGACCTCGCCTGGAACACCGCCATCTCGTTCATGACCAACACGAACTGGCAGTTCTACTCGGGCGAGTCGACGATGAGCTACCTCTCGCAGATGGCCGGGCTGGCCTGGCATATGTTCGTGTCGGCAGGCACCGGTATCGCGATCGCGATCGCGCTGATCCGCGGCGTGTCACGCGTGAGCGGCACGACGCTGGGCAACTTCTGGGTCGACCTCACGCGGTCGGTCCTCTACGTGCTGCTGCCGATCTCCGTCCTCGGCGCGGTCCTGCTGCTCTGGCAGGGTGTGCCGCAGAATTTCAACGCCTACACGTCGACAAAAGGCCTCGAGGGCGTGGCGCAATCGATCCCGCAGGGGCCGATGGCGTCGATGGAGTCGATCAAGGAACTCGGCACGAACGGCGGCGGCTTCGTCAACGCGAACTCCGCCGCGCCGTTCGAAAATCCGACCGGATTTAGCGACGGCGTCGAACTCTTCCTGATCCTGCTGATCGGTGCGGCACTCACCTACACCTACGGGCGGTACGTGCACAACCAACGCCAAGGCTGGGCGCTGTTCGCGGCGATGGGCATCCTGCTCGTCGCCGGCTGGACCGTCGCCTACGCGGCGGAGGCGGCCGGCAACCCGATCGTGCACGCCCTCGGCGTCCAAGGCGGCAACATGGAGGGCAAGGAGGCGCGCTTCGGCGTCGCCGCCTCGGCCCTCTGGGCAACGATCACCACGGCGACGTCGTGCGGTGCCGTCAATGCGATGCACGATTCGTTCACCGCGCTCGGCGGTCTCGTTCCGCTGGTGAACATGCAGCTCGGCGAGGTCGTGTTCGGCGGCGTCGGCAGCGGCTTGTACGGCATGCTCGAGTTCGTCGTGCTCACGGTGTTCATTGCCGGCCTGATGGTCGGACGCACACCGGAATTTCTCGGCAAGAAGATCGAACGGCGCGAAGTCCAGCTGGCCATTCTCGCCATCCTCGTGGTGCCCGCCTTCTCGCTGATCCCGGCGGGCGTCGCTTCGATCGTTCCCGCAGCGCTGGCGACGCTCAACAACTCCGGCCCGCACGGTTTCAGCGAGATCCTCTACGCCTACACTTCGGGCGTCAACAACAACGGCAGCGCCTTCGCCGGACTCGGCGGCAACACGTACTGGAACATCACGATGGGCATCTCGATGCTCTTCGGCCGGCTGGCCGAAGCGATTGCGGTGCTCGCGCTGGCCGGCGCGCTCGTGCGCAAGACCTCGATTCCGCCGACGGCCGGCACGTTCACCACGACCTCGCCGATCTTCGTCATCCTCCTGATCGGCGTCGTGCTGATCGTCGGGGCGCTCACCTTCTTCCCGGCCGATGCGCTCGGCCCGATCGTCGAGCACCTCCTCGTCCTGCAAGGAAAGACATTCTGATGGTTTCGCCGCGTCAACGCTCGCTGTTCGATCGCAGCATCCTCGGAACGGCGGTTCGCGATTCGTTCGTGAAGCTCGACCCCCGCGTGCAGGTCCGCAACCCGGTCATGTTCATCGTGGAGGTCGGCGCGGTCGCCTCGCTCGTCTACGCCTTCCGCGACGCCCGCTACGGTCAAGCCGGCTTCGATGTCGCGATCTCGCTGTGGCTCTGGTTCACGGTGCTCTTCGCCAACTTCGCCGAAGCGGTCGCCGAAGGCCGCGGCAAGGCCCAAGCCGAGTTCCTGCGCCGTACCAAATCCGACACCTACGCGCGCCGGCTCGTCGACGGCGTCGAGGAGCGCGTCATCTCGTCGACGCTGCGGCGCGGCGACCGCGTTGTCGCCGAGGCCAACGAGATCATCGCCGCCGACGGTGAGGTCGTCGAAGGCGCGGCGAGCGTTGACGAGTCCGCCATCACCGGTGAGTCGGCACCCGTCATTCGTGAAGCCGGCGGCGACCGCAGTTCGGTCACCGGCGGTACGCGCGTCCTCTCCGACCGCATCGTGTTCGTCGTCAGCGCCAATCCCGGCGAGTCGTTTCTCGACCGCATGATCTCGCTGGTCGAAGGTGCCCAACGCCAGAAGACCCCCAACGAGATCGCGCTCTCGATCCTTTTGGCCGGACTCACCATCATCTTCCTGATCGCGGTCGCCACCCTGGCGCCGTTCTCGCTCTACGCCGGCGCCGTGCCGAGCGTCGTCGTGCTGATCGCGCTCTTGGTGTGCCTCATCCCCACCACCATCGGCGGCCTGCTCTCGGCGATCGGCATCGCCGGCATGGATCGCGTGCTGCAGCGCAACGTGCTCGCGATGAGCGGGCGCGCGGTCGAAGCGGCCGGCGACGTCGACACGCTGCTGCTCGACAAGACCGGCACGATCACGCTCGGCAACCGTCAGGCCAGCGAGATCATCTTCGCCGCCGGCGTCGACGTGCGCGCGGCCTATCGCGCCGCATACTTCGCGTCGCTCGCCGACCAAACGCCAGAAGGGCGCTCGATCGTCACGCTGGCCGCCGCACCCGCGGGCATCGACACCGCCGGGGGCGACGCGTTGCCGGCGGATGCGGTCATCGTGCCGTTCAGCGCCTACACCCGCATGAGCGGCGTCGACTTCGCCGACGGACGTTCGCTGCGCAAAGGCGCGCCGGACGCGGTGCGCGCATGGGCCGCGGCACAGCCCGGCGGCGCGGTCACGACCGAGCTGGCCGGCGACGTCGAACGCATCGCGCGTGCCGGCGGCACGCCGCTGCTGCTGGCTGAGGGCAGCCGCATCCTCGGCGCGATCTACCTGCGCGACATCCTCAAACCCAACATGAAGGAACGCTTCGACCGCCTGCGCGCGATGGGGATCCGCACGGTGATGATCACCGGCGACAACCCCTTGACCGCAGCCGCGATCGCAGCCGAAAGCGGCGTCGACGACTTCCTGGCCCAGGCGACGCCCGAGGCCAAGCTCAAGCTGATCCGCGACGAGCAGGCCAAGGG
>PMOG01000035.1 GCA_003161555.1 Vulcanimicrobiota bacterium
ACGACCGAGGTCGAGAACTATCCCGGCTTTCCCGACGGCATCATGGGCCCGGAATTGATGGAAGCCTTCCGCGCGCAAGCCGAACGCTTCGGCGCGACGATCCACAACGTCGACGTCACCGCGGTCGAGCTGCGGAAGCGTCCCTTTCGCATCACGACCGCGGAGGAGAGCTGGACCGCCGACACGGTGATCGTTGCGACCGGCGCAAGCGCGCGT
Source organism: Vulcanimicrobiota bacterium (assembly GCA_003161555.1). Lineage (GTDB taxonomy): Bacteria > Vulcanimicrobiota > Vulcanimicrobiia > Vulcanimicrobiales > Vulcanimicrobiaceae > Vulcanimicrobium > Vulcanimicrobium vanleeuwenhoeki. The sequence goes on from PMOG01000035.1 coordinate 217, forward strand.
TGGCTGAACGTTCCGGGCGAAGCGCGGCTGCGCGGCCGAGGAGTGTCGACATGCGCCACCTGCGACGGCGCGTTCTTTCGCGACAAGGCGATCGTCGTCGTCGGGGGCGGCGATTCGGCGATGGAAGAGGCGCTCTTCTTGACCCGATTCGGTCGCAAGGTGACCGTGATCCACCGCCGCGAGGCGCTGCGGGCGTCGAAGATCATGGCCGACCGAGCCGCGGCGCATCCCAAGATCGACTTCGTCTGGAACAGCGCGGTCGAGGAAGTGGTCGGCGAGGATGCGACGACGGCGCTGCGGGTACGCGACCTGGTCGCGGGAAACGTCTCGACCATCGATGCGGACGCGCTCTTCATCGCGATCGGACACGATCCGAACACCGCGATCTTCGCCGGTCAGCTCGACCTGGATGCGGCCGGGTACATCGCGAGTGCAGACGGCGTGCACACGAACATCGAGGGGGTTTTCGTAGCCGGCGACGTCCACGACATCCGCTACAAGCAGGCTGTCACCGCGGCCGGTTCCGGCTGCAAAGCGGCGATGGACGCCGAAAAGTATCTCGAGTCGCTCGAGGTCGCCCACAGCGCGCGCGTCCCCGCGTGACCGTCGACGACCCCGGGGCTTCCGGCCACGGCACCGCCTACCCGCATGCGATGGATGTCTTCCGCCGCATGGACGGGCTCGATGCGCTCGAACTGATGAAACGCGGCGAAACGCCGCAGACGAACCTCTCGCGCTGGATGAACTTCACCCTCGAACACGTGGCGCGCGGCGAAGTGACGTTTGCGATGATTCCGCGCGAGGAGCTCTACAACTTGATCGGCTCGGTGCACGGCGGCATCATCACGACGCTGCTGGATACGGCGCTCGGCAGCTCGGTGCAGTCGCTGCTTGGGGCCGGCCGCGTCGCGACGACGATGGATCTCCAGACACGGTTCCACCGCCCGGTGACGGTCGCCGTCGGCAAGGTCTTCGCCGTCGCACACGTCGTGCACGCGGGCCGGCGAACGGCGACCTCCGAAGCGAAGCTCGTCGATGCGCAGGGCACCGTCTATGCGACCGGAACCTCGACGCTGATGATCCTCGAGGATGATCCGCGCTGATGGCCGAGGGTCGCCTAGCCGATAAGGTCGTCTTGATCAGCGGCGGCGCAAGCGGTATCGGGTTCGCAACGGCCGTACGCTGCGCGCAAGCGGGTGCGACGGTCGTCATCGGTGACCTCGACGATGAGAAGGCGCAGGCTGCGGCCGCCGCGCACGCCGCGCTCCACGCGCTGCATCTCGACGTCACCGACGAAGCCGGCTGGGACGAGATCACGGCCGAGGTGCTGCGCCGCTTCGGGCGTCTTGACGTGCTGGTGAACAGCGCCGGCATCGCGCTCAACGCCGACATCGAGCACGAAACGCTCGCGCAGTTTCGGCGGGTGATGGCGGTCAACGTCGAGGGGGTCTTCCTCGGCTGCCGCGCCGGCGTCCGCGCGATGCGCTCGCACGGAGGCTCGATCGTCAACATGTCGTCCGTTTCGGGCCTGGTCGGCGGACACAACCTGGCCGCCTACAACGCGTCCAAAGGCGCGGTGCGTCTGTTGACCAAGTCGGTCGCCCTCTATTGCGCGCGCAAGGGGTACGGCATCCGCTGCAACTCCGTGCACCCCACCTTCGTCGACACGCCGATGCTGCGCGGTCTGTTCACCGGCCGCAGCGAGGAAGAGGTCGCGCGCGTGCAGGGCGCGCTGCGGGCGCAGGTTCCGCTCGGGCGCGTCGCGCAGCCCGAAGAGATCGCCGACATGATCGTCTACCTCGCCTCCGACGAGTCGAGCTTCGTCACCGGTGCCGAGTTCGTGATCGACGGCGGCCTGACCGCGTGTTAACCGGCGCGACGGCGGCCTGATGTTACGGCTTGGTGCCGGCGATCTGCCGGCGCCGAGCGAGCGCCGGGAATATGTACGTCGGCGCGAAGGTGAGAAAGCCGCCGACGATGCCGATCCCGAGCGCGACGCCCCAGAGAAAATCGGAATCGCTGATCTGACCGGCGCGGTACGCGTAACGGACGATGAAATACACGATGATCCAATAGAGCGGGCTGGTCAGCAAACCCGAGAAGTACGCGCGATGGCGGATGCTCCACCAGAGATGCAGCGTCACGCCATGGGTGGCGAATCCGAAGGGCCAGAGTAGCGCCAGGACCACCCAATGGCCGCCGAACAGGTCGTAGAGTGTGTTGCTGAGCGCGATCGCCGTAATGCAGCCGAAATTGAACCAGAAGAACATGCCGATATGGTATTGCGGCCAGAACCACACTTGGATCTTCCGGGTAAATCCCTCGCCGATGACCGTCTCGTCGATGATGTGGACGATATAGGCCGCGAGGAAGACCCACAAGATGACGTCGAGCGGCGGCATCAGGGTGGCAGCGTGCCTAGCGCCCGAGGGCGGCTTTCCGGGCGTGCAGATCTTCGCTGTAGGCCTGCGCGATCAGCGGCGCGTAGCGGTCCTCGACGACGCGCCGCTTGATCTTGAGCGTCGGCGAGAGTTCGCCGTCTTCGATCGTCAGATCGCGCGGCAGGATCGCGACCCGGCGGACTTGCTCGAAGGCCGCCAAGTCGTCAGTCTCGCGTTCGACTTCGCGGATGACCAGTTTGCGCACGCGGTCGTCGGCCGCCATCTCGGCCGTCGACATCGTCGCCGGCAGGTCGAGCTCTTTGCGGATCAACTCCCAGTTCGGCGCGACCAAGACCGCCGGGTGCGGCTGGTTATCGCCGAACGCCATGACCTGACCGATGTAGATCGAGCGCTTCACCGCCGTCTCGATTCGCGAGGGGGCGATCCACTTGCCGCCGCTAGACTTGAAGAGTTCCTTCTTCCGATCGGTGATGACGAGATGGTCCCCGTCGAACGTCCCGATGTCGCCGGTCTGAAACCAGCCGTCGCTGGTAAAGGGCTGCTCGGACGGCGGCGTATGGTAATACCCGAGCATGACGTTGGGGCCGTGCACCAGGATTTCGCCGTCGTCGGCGATCCGCACCGAGACGCCGGTGATCGGCGGCCCGACCGTGCCGAGTTTGATGTCGGCCGGCCGGTTGACCGTTACCACCGGCGAGGTCTCGGTGAGCCCGTAGCCTTCGCAGACGTCGATCCCCATGCCGGCCAGCGCCAGCGCGGTGTCGCGGTGCAGCGGCGCGCTGCCGCTGACGAAATAGTGAAGCCGGTCGAGGCCGAGTCCGGGTTTGATTTTGCTCAGCACGAGGCGCTCCGCGAGGGCGTAGAGGCCGCGCAGGAGCGGTGAGGGACCCTGCGCGCGGAGTGCGCGTTCGTACGCGGTGCCGATCGCGATCGCCCACGGCACGAGCCTCGCTTTGGCGCCGCCCTCGCTGCGCGCATTGCCGATGATGCCGGCCAGCAGGCGCTCGAAAATGCGCGGGACGCAAGCCGCGAAGTGCGGCCGCACCGCGCGCAGATCGGTCAGCAGCTGATCCGGCGTCGTCACGTGGAGCGCGACGTGGTTGTAGATGTAGCCCAGCACGTCCGTGTGCTCGAAAATGTGTGCGAAGGGAAGCACCGAGAGCGCGGTGTGCGACCCGTCCATGCCGCTGGTAAGCGGGTCGTACGCGTTCACGACGTCCGAGAGCAGGTTGCGATGCGAGAGCATCACGCCTTTGGGGGTTCCGGTCGTGCCGGACGTATAGATGAGGACCGCCAGATCGTCGGGAGCGATGCCCCACTGGAAGCCTTCGAGTCGGCCGGGGTCGACGTCGGCCGCCGCGGCGCCGCTGACGACGAAGGCGTCGAAGCCCGCCGAACCCGGCTGATAAAACGTGATGATCGGCGGCGGCGCCGCCACGCTTGCGCGCACGTGTGCCGCGATCGCCGGCTCGCCGACGAACACGAGCTTGGCCTCGCTGTCGGTGAGGATGTAGCTCAGCTGATCCGCCGCGACCGACGCGAAGACCGGCACGACGACGCAGCCGGCGTAGAGGATGCCGAAGTCCGCAATCAGCCAGTCGACCGAATTTTCGGCCACGATCGCCACCCGGTCACCGCGCTGCAAGCCGGCGGCGCGAATCGCCGAGGCGACGGCGGCCGCACGCTGGTGCACCTCGTCGGAGGTCAGAATCCGGGTCGTCTGGCCGCGGCGCTCCGCCAGGGCGATCGGGCGCGGCGTCGAGAGCCGCTCGGCTATGAAGGCCGGAAGGATGGTCTGGGGGACCGCGGGCGTCATGAGCTCATATCTCTGGGTTCGGGAGGGCGCCTCGGACCTTGACGACTTAAGAGTAACCTATTATAAATAACATATGGCTCTGCGGTCAAGGCCGGCGGCGGTCGATTCAGACCTGGGGGATGAAGCTTCGGCGTCACCCCGTGCCCCCGCCGCTTTCTGGGGCGATCGTGTTTTCACGGGCGAGGTCAAGACGAAGACCGTGTTCCCCGCATTGGTGCTCCAGATGCTGCACGCTCAGCCCGACAGCGGCTACGGCTTGATGCAGCGAATCAGCTCGCTGGGCGGCATCTTCCCAGTCAATCCGAATACGATTTATCCCCTGCTGCGCCGGCTCGAAGAACGCGGTTTCATCCGCGGCGAGCTCGATCCGTCAACGAAGCGCGGCACGATGCTCTATCGGATCACCGCTGCCGGCGAAGAGCGGCTGGAACACATCAAGACCAACTTCAAGCCCTACCTCACCAACCTGATCGCGGCGATACAGCAACTCCGCCGCGACCTTTATGGAGAATCCGCATGAGTACGTACCGCGCGCCGCTGCGCGACATGCAGTTCGTTCTGCGCGAACTCGCTGGGGTCGACGAGATCGCCAAGCTACCCGGTTACGAGGATACGACCGACGTTCTCGATGCGATTCTCGACGAGGCGTCGACCTTCGCGACCGAGGTTCTCGACCCGATCAACCAGTCGGGCGACAAAGAGGGCTGTACCTGGAACGACGGCGTCGTCACGACGCCGAAGGGCTTCAAGGAAGCGTACAAGAGCTTCGCGCAGGCCGGCTGGATCGGGCTTCCGGTCCCTACCGAATACGGCGGTCAAGGATTGCCGTCGCTCATGCTGGGCCCGACGCTCGAGATGTGGAACGCCGCCAACGTCGGCTTCGCCAACGGTCCGCTGCTCAATCAAGGCGCGATCGAAGCGATCGAACAGTTCGGCAACGCCGCGCAGAAGCAGACCTACATCACCAAACTGGTGAGCGGTGAGTGGACCGGAACGATGTGCCTGACCGAGCCGCAGGCCGGCTCGGACCTCGCGCAGGTTCGGACGCAAGCGACGCCCGAGGGCGATCACTATCGCATCCGCGGCCAGAAGATTTTCATCACCTTTGGCGAGCACGACATGGCGCCGAACATCATCCACCTCGTGCTGGCGCGGCTCCCCGGCGCTCCCGAAGGGACGAAGGGCATCTCGATGTTCATCGTCCCCAAGGTGCTGGTCAACGCCGACGGATCGCTGGGCGAGCGCAACGACGTCAAGTGCGCCGGCATCGAACACAAGCTGGGCATCAATGCGAACCCGACCTGCACGCTCAACTACGGTGAAGCGGGAACCGGCGCGATCGGATATCTGGTCGGCGAAGAGAACCGCGGGCTCGAGTACATGTTCGTGATGATGAACGCGGCCCGCTTCAGCGTCGGCGTTCAGGCGCTGGCGATCGCGGATCGTGCCTATCAGCACGCCGTCGAATATGCCAAGGAGCGGATCCAGTTCCGCGACGTCGCCTCGCGCGATCCCAAGCCGGTCGCGATCATCCAGCATCCCGACGTGCGCCGCATGCTGATGTGGTGCAAGGCCAACGTCGAGGCGATGCGCGCGCTCGCGTACGTTACGGCCGCGTCGCTCGACTACGCCCACAAGTCTCCCGATGAAACCGTCCGCAAAGAACATCAGGCGTTCGTCGACCTGATGATCCCGATCGTCAAAGGCTGGCTCACCGAACGCAGCATCGACGTCGCGTCGACCGCCCTGCAGGTGTTCGGCGGGATGGGCTACATCGAAGAGACCGGCATCGCGCAGCAGTATCGCGACGTGCGGATCACCAGCATCTACGAAGGCACGACCGGCATTCAGGCCCTCGATCTGGTGGGCCGCAAACTGATTCGCGACATGGGCGCCGGTGCGACCAAGGTGCTCAAGGGGATCGGGCGCTTCGCGAAGGAACTCGAAGCCTCCGACAACGCCGAGGTGAAGGCGCTCGCGCAGCCGCTCGCCGACGCGACCAAAGCGCTCGGCGAGGCCGCGCAGTGGATCGGCATGAACGCGATGGGCGACCTGCGCAAGTCGATGGCCAACTCGGTGCCGTTCCTCAATTTCTTCGGCATCGTGGCCGGCGGCTGGCAGCTCTTCCGCGGCGCGCAGGTCGCGGCACAGAAGATCGCGGCCGGCGACAGCGATCCGTTCTATGCGGCGAAGATCCAGACGGCGACGTTCTACGCCCATAACGTCCTTTCGCAGGCGGCCTGGCTGCAAAAGCAGATCGTCGAAGGATCGGCCGGCGTGGTGGCCGGCGACGACGGGATCTTCGAGGTCGAGCGCCGTGCGCTGGTGACGGCGTAATCGTGCAGAACGGCAACACCAACGGCGAGAGCCGGCGGCTCGTCACGACCAGCGAGCTCGGCGACGGCATCCGGCTCATCACGCTCGACAATCCGCCGGTCAACGCGCTGAGCTTCGTACTCTGTGGGCAGCTGCTCGAAGCAGTTGCCGCAGCGGAGGCCGATGCCGCCGTCACGACCGTGATCTTCAGCGGCGCGAACGGCGTGTTCAGCGGCGGCGCCGACGTCAACGACCTCGGCCGGCTGACGGCAGCGCCGGCGGCGGGGACCAAAACGATTCGCGACGTGGTCGATGCGATCGAACGCGGAAGGAAGACCTACGTCGCGGCCATCGACGGTCTTGCGCTGGGCGGCGGTTTCGAACTCGCGCTGGCATCCGACTATCGCGTCGCGACGACCGCGTCGCGGGTCGGTCTCCCCGAGATCAAACTCGGACTGCTGCCGGGTGCGGGCGGAACGCAGCGCCTGCCGCGGCTCATCGGCGCCAACGATGCGCTGCAGATCATGCTCAAGGGCGATCCGGTGAAGGCTCCGGCCGCCAAGGAGAAGACGCTGCTCGACGAGGTGGTCGACGGTGACGTCGTCGCGGCCGCCAAGGCGTTCGCGGGCAAACCGCGGCGCCGGATCGCGAAGCTGCAGGCGCAGTTGGGCATCAAAGGGATGGGCTTGTTCGCGACCCCGTTCGTTGTCGCTCAGGCGCACAAGATGGTGCCGCCTGAGAACAACGGCGGCTTCGCCGCGCACAAACTGATCGATGCGGTGCAGGCGGCGGTCGAGCTGCCGTTCGAACGCGGCAGCGCCCGCGAAATGCGGCTCTTCGGCGAGCTCCTTCAATCGGCGCCCTCGGCGGCGCTGCGGCACGTCTTCTTCGGCGAACGCGAACTCTCCAAGATTCCGGGCCTGCCCGCGGCCGAACCGGTCGCGATCAAGAAAGCCGCCGTGATCGGCGGCGGAACGATGGGCACCGGCATTGCGATCACCTTTGCCGAGGCCGGGATTCCCGTCATCGTCGTAGAGACAAAGGCCGCCGCGGTCGAGAAGGCGCGCGAGACGGTCTTCGGCATGTTTAAGTATCAGGTCGACAAGGGCCGGCTCACGCAAGAAGACGCGTGGAAGCGCGCCAACTCGATCACCTTCGAGGAGCAGTACGAGGAGCTCGGCGACGTCGACATCGTGGTCGAAGCCGTCTTCGAATCGATGCCGGTGAAGAAGGAGGTGTTCGGCCAGCTCGACCGCCTCACGAAGCCGGCCTGCATCCTGGCCTCCAATACGTCGACGCTCGACATCGACGAGATCGCCTCGGCGACCGCGCGGCCGGACAAGGTGCTCGGGCTGCACTTCTTCGCCCCCGCGAACATCATGAAGCTGCTCGAGATCGTGCGCGGAAAGGCAACCTCGCCCGAAACGCTGACGACCGGCATCGCGCTGGGCAAGAAGCTGCGCAAGGTCGGCGTCGTTTCCGGTAACGCCTTCGGCTTCATCGGCAACCGGATGCTGTTCGACTACGAAGCGCAGGCCGTGCAGATGGCCGAGGCGGGGGTGAGCCTGGCGCGCATCGACCGGGTCATCAAGAGTGATTTCGGGATGGCGATGGGACCGTTCGCGGTCGCCGATCTGTCGGGACTCGACGTGTATCACTTCATCTCGCAGTCCCAAGGCGGCGCGGCGCTGGGCCGCGTGCCGATCATCGAGAAGCTGGTCGAACGCGGCCGGCTCGGGCAGAAGACGATGAAAGGCTTCTTCGACTACGAGAAGTCGGTGGGCAAGGGGCGCGAACCGATCCCGTCGCCCGAAGTCGACACGCTGATCGCTGAGCTCGCGGCGCAAGCGGGAATCGCGCCGCGCAGCGATGTGAGCGATGCCGAGATCATCGAGCGCTGCATCTATCCGCTGGTCAACACCGGCGCCGAACTGCTGCGCACCGGGGTCGCGCTGCGACCGGGCGACATCGATCTGGTCTGGATCTACGGGTACGGGTTCCCGCCGCACCACGGCGGACCGATGTGGTACGCGGACGAGGTCGGCGTCGCGAACGTCGTCGCCGCAATGGAACGGTTCGGCTGGACGCCGGACCCGCTGCTGGTCGAGATCGCCCGCAGCGGACACACGATTGCAGAGTATTCCCGGGAGTTGGTACATGCCTGAAGCGGCCATCGTCTCGGCGGCGAGGACGCCCATCGGGCGCGCCTTCCGCGGAGCATTCAATCAAACGCACGGTGCGACCATGGCCGGTCACGCCATCGAACACGCGGTCAAACGCGCCGGCATCGATCCGGCCGAGGTCGAGGACGTCGTCATCGGCACCGGGCTGCCGGAGGGTGCGACCGGGCACAACATCGGCCGTGTGTCGGCGCTGCGCGCCGGCTTGCCGCTTTCGGTGCCGGGTACGACGATCAACCGCTACTGCGCCTCAGGCCTGCAGGCGATCTCGACCGCGGCGCATCGCGTCATCGTCGACGGCGCCAAGGTGATGGTGGCCGGCGGCGTCGAGTCGATCAGTTTGGTGCAGAACCGCGTCAACACGAACAACTTCAGCGAAGAGTGGATCATGCGGCACGATCCCGACATCTACATGCCGATGCTTCAGACGGCCGACAACGTCGCCAAACACTATAAGGTCAGCCGTCAAGCGCAGGACGAGTACTCCCTGCAGTCGCAGCAGCGCGTCGCTGCGGCTCAGGCGGCCGGCCGGTTCGACGCCGAGATCGTGCCGCTTCCCGCTTGGAAGTACAACGAGGACAAAGACACCGGCGCGGTCGTCGAAGAGCTCGTCACGCTGACCAAAGACGAAGGGAACCGTCCCGATACGACGCTCGAGGGGCTGAGCGCGCTCAAAGGCGTGCTCGACAAAGATTCCTCGATCACGGCCGGCAACAGTTCACAGCTCTCCGACGGCGCTGCGGCGGTCGTCATCATGGACGCCGGCGAAGCGCGCAGCCGCGGCATCACGCCGCTGGGATTCTACCGCGGTCTGGTCGTCGCCGGCTGCGATCCCGGCGAAATGGGCATCGGGCCGGTGTTCGCGATTCCCAAGCTGCTCGAACGGCACAATCTGACCATCGACGATATCGGGCTCTGGGAGCTCAACGAGGCCTTCGCCGTGCAGACCATCTACTGCCGCGACACCCTCGGTATTCCCAACGAGCGCTTCAACGTCGACGGCGGCGCGATTTCGATCGGCCATCCGTACGGCGTCAGCGGCGCGCGCATGGTGATGCACGCGCTGATCGAAGGCAAGCGTCGCGGCGTCAAGCACGTCGTCGTAACGATGTGCATCGGCGGCGGCATGGGCGCTGCCGGCCTGTTCGAGGTGGCGGCCTAGTACCTGATACGGTGCGTCGGGGGAGAAGGCGGTACGGACGGTCTGCGGCGCTGCTGCAGTCGAGTTGGCTCCGGAACGGGAGCACCGGCGGCCGCCGGCAGCGGGCGGTGCACGGGCAGATCGACGATCACCCGTGAGCCGACCCCGCCGCGCGCGCTGATCTCGACCCGTTTCGCCAACGCGTTGACGATCATCAGCCCGCGGCCGCAGGTGGCGTTCGTGTCGGGCAGGGCACGCACGACCGGAATGCCGGGACCGCGGTCGGCGACGACGGCGACTGCGCCGTCGCCCTCCCAAGCGACATGGATGCCGATTGGACCGGCGGCGTGCCGGATCACGTTCGCGACCAGCTCACCGACGATGGTTTCGACCGCGTCGAGGTCCGACAGATCGTCGGCTTGGAGCGCCAGAAAGCAGCGCACGTCATGCCGGGCAGCCAACGCGTCGCGGGCGTCTGCTTTCACCATCGACCACTCCGCGGTGCCCGTCATGTCTGAGAGATGCCCGGAATGCTGGGAAGGTAACGGATTTTGGTACGTTAGAGTACCAACGAGCGGTGCACGGGCGAGCGCTCTTTTGCGCGCTCAGCCCTCGGCGAAGAGCCGCTCGTTCTGCGCACGCAATTCGCGCTTGAGGAATTTGCCCACCCCGGTCCGCGGAATCACCGTCATGAACAGGATGCGGTCCGGGGTTTGCCACTTCGCCAAGCGCTCCAGCAGCCAGCCGCGGATCGCCTCCTCGTCGAGGTCGTGCCCTTCGCGCAGGACGACCGCCGCGACCGGACGTTCTTGCCACTTCGGATGCGCGACGCCGAAGACCGCGGCTTCCTTCACTCCGGGGTGCCCCATCAGCAGGTTCTCGACTTCGACCGACGAGATCCACTCGCCGCCGGACTTGATGAAGTCCTTGACGCGGTCGACGATTTCCAGATAGCCGTACGGATCGATCGTCGCGACATCGCCGGTGTGAAACCAACCGTCGGGTTCGAACCCCGCGGCGGTGGCCGCGTCATTGCGGTAGTATTCGCGCGCGACCGCGTACCCGCGCACCAGCAGTTCGCCGCGCGAGGTGCCGTCGGCCGGAACGTCGTTGCCCGATTCGTCAACCAGGCGCCAGGACACGATCGGTGAGAACCGTCCCTGCGTGTAACGCTCCTTGCGCCTAAGCTCCGGCTTGTCGTCGGCCGCGCTGCTATCGACGTTGAGCGTTCCGACCGGAGACATCTCGGTCATGCCCCAAGCGTGGATGGCGCGAATCCCCAGCTCTTCCAGATCGTCCATCAGCGACGGGGGCATCGCGGAGCCGCCGATGATCACTTTGCGCAGCAGCGGCAAGCGTGTGTTCCGCGCGCGCAGCAGATCGCGGACGGCCATCCAAATCGTCGGTACGCCGGCTGAGACGGTCACGCGTTCGCTTTCGAGCAGCTCGACCAGACCGGCCGGATCGAGCCGCTCCATCGGCATGATGAAGTCGGCGCCGACCATCAGCGAGACGAACGGCGTGCCCCACGCATTCACGTGGAAAAGCGGAACGACCGGCAGCACGCGGTCGCGCTCGCCGATCCCCATCGCGTCGGTCAAACCGATCGACAGCGCGTGGATGTACGTCGACCGGTGCGAGTACAGCACACCCTTGGGATCGCCGGTCGTCGCCGAGGTGTAGCAGAGCAGTGCCGCGGAACGCTCGTCGAACTCGGGCCAGTCGTAGGTGTCGGGTTCGGCCGCCAGCAGTTCTTCGTACCTGCTGCTGCCGGCCAGCAGTTCCGACGTCTCCCCCATCACGACGAACGCTCGCTCTGCATCGGGATTGAGGGCGATCGCCGGCTTTATCGCCTTGACGAGTGATGCGTCGACGAAGACGGCGCGGTCCCCGGCGTGATCGAGCACGAACGCCACTTGATCCGGAAAGAGCCGGATGTTGACGGTGTGAAGGACGGCGCCGATCATCGGCACCGCAAAGTAGAGCTCGAGGTGGCGGTGGCCGTTCCACGCGAACGACGCGACGCGGTCGCCGGGCCCGATGCCGAGTTTGCGCAGCGCGTGGGCGAGTTGTGCGACACGGCGTCCGAACTGCGCGTAGGTAAAGCGCACGACGGCGTCGCCGTCACGGGAGATGATGTACTTGTGCGCGTGCGCGCGCATCGCGTGTTCGAAGATCGCACGGATCGCCAGCGGCTGCTCCGACATTGTCGATGGCAGCGTCGAGCCCCGGACAGGGGCGGGTACCGTCGTCATGCCGTCGGTTGACCCGTTCTCGTGGAAGAATCCTCCGCCCGCGCGCTAGTGCGCCGAATCCGCTCTGAACGTCGCCCGCAGCGCCGCGTCGAGTTCCGGATGCCGGAAGCGGTAGCCGGTCGCCTCGGTCCGCACCGGGAGCACGCGCTGACCTTCGGTCAGGATCGAAGCGCCCTCGCCCAGAAGCGCGGCCGCGGCGAAGGCCGGAAGCGGGAAGAGCGTCGGCCGGTGAAGCGCGCGGCCGAGCGCGCGGGTGAAATCGCGGTTGGTGACCGGCTCCGGCGCGGTCGCGTCCAGGACGCCGTCCGTCCCGTCGAGCGCGTGGAGATAGATGCCGAGCTGGTCGTCGAGGTGGATCCAGGAACACCACTGGCGGCCGCTCGCGATCGGACCGCCAAGACCGGCACGGAACACCGGGACGAGCTTCCCGAGCACGCCCCCGTCGGCACCCAGCACGAGACCGGTGCGCACTTTCGCGACGCGCATTCCGAGCGCGGCGGCCTCATCGGCCGTCGCTTCCCACGCGACGCAAAGGCACGCCAAGGCGTCTTCACCCGGTGGACTATCCTCCGCGAACGTGGCGCTGGGGCTGGTGCCGTAATAGCCGATCGCCGAGGCACTGATGTAGGCCGCCGGCCGCCGCTCGAGCCGCGCGAGCGCGCCGAGAAACGCGTGCGGCGCGTCGACCCGTGAAGTCCGCATCGCGCGCTTCGCCTTTTCGGTCCAGCGAACCGAAACCGGCGCTCCGGCCAGATTGACGACGGCGTCGCACCCGGCGGCAGCTTGGGCCGCCGCCTGCGGATCGCGAAGGCTCGCTGCGACCGCCTCATCGCCGCGGGCGCGCAGTGCGCTCGTGAGGTGCCGCCCGATGAAGCCGCTGGCCCCCAGGATCGCGACGCGCATCATGTACGCACCGGCGCAGACCTTCGTGCCGTCACGTCGAACCTCCGGAGGTGCTCGGGAACATACAAGCGCTGCGCGCGCTTGCGGCGCTGATGGTCGTCGTCGTGCATATCTACGCGGTCGAATCGATGTATCTTCCCGGACGTCCGTGGACGACGCCCTTCCACGTGCTCGGAACCTACGGCGTCGATCTGTTCTTCGTCATCAGCGGAACGGTGATGGTCGCGTCGACCGCAGGCTGGTTCGCGCAGGCCGGCGCTGCGCGCCGCTTCATGATCCATCGGTTGACCAGGATCTACCCACCGTATTGGATCGTCACCGGTTTGGTGCTGGTCGTTTTCCTGATCGCACCGTCGGCTACCGGGATGCACCGCAGCGCGCGGCCCGATATCCTGGCGTCGTTTCTGGCTCTGCCGCAGGCCGGAGAGCCGCTGCTGGTGGTCGGCTGGACGCTGAGCTACGAACTGCTCTTCTACCTCGTGTTCGCGTTCGCGCTGCGCTTCGAACGCCGCCGGCTGGCGGTGGTAACGACGCTGTGGCTGGTCGCCGTGGCCCTCATCGGCACCTTCGGACCGCCTGCCAATCCGTGGGTGCGGGTCGCCGGCAGCCCGCTCAATCTGGAGTTTGCGCTCGGCATCGCAATCGGGACCGCGGTCGAGCGCCGCGTGTTCGCCGCGCCGCGCACGCTGTTTGCGATCGGCCTCGCGTGCGTCGTCGCCGTGTGCGTGGCGACCGCGTACTCGGGGCGTGAGTTCCTGGAGATCGCCTGGTGGCGACCGCTGGCCGTCGGCCTGCCGATGGCGGCGGTGGTGTACGGTGCGCTAGGACTCGAAAGCACCGGTTTGATGGCCCCGGGCTGGCTGCGCGCGCAAGGCGACGCCAGCTACGCGCTCTATCTCTGGCACGTGCCGGCGCTGGGCGCACTCGGTTTGGGTTTCCATCTGGTGCACATGCACGGAACGGGTGCGCGCTTCGCGATCGTCGCCGGCGGTTACGCGCTGGCGATCGCGGTTTCGTTCGTTGCCTATCGTTATTTGGAGCGCCCGCTGTTGCGGCTGCTGCGCCGCTGGTTCGACAGCGCGTCCGCGATCGCGGGCCGCAAGGCGATCGCCCACACGTCGTAGCCGGGAGCGGCGGGGTGCAATCCGTCCGGCATCAGCAACGGCTTGATGTCGCCGTCGGGGTCGAGGAAAGCCGCACCCGCGTCAACCCAGCGCACGCGGTCGCCGTCGGCGAGCCGCGCGATCCGTGCGTTGACGTCGGCGATCTTCGCTCGTAACGGATCGTCGGCGGCGCCGCGCGGCAGGATCGCGTTGAGCAGCACGACCGCACTCGGGAGCCGGTCGCGCACCTCCTCGACGATCGCTGCGAGGCCCCGCGCGATCTCGGCGGCCGAAGCGGCTTCGAGGTTGTTGGTCCCGGCCATCAGCACGACGACCCGCGCTTGGCTGCCGTCGAGTTCGCCGTGCTGCACGCGCCAGAGGACGAACTGCGTGCGGTCGCCCTCGATGCCGAAGTTTGCGGTCACGCCCAGGGGCGCGATAGCACGGTTCCACGCCGCGGCGCCGCGGGTCGGGAAAAACGCGGTGATCGAGTCGCCGAGAAACAGCACGTCGATCCCGCCTTGCGCGGCGCGCGCGACGAACGCGTCGTGCTGCGCCCGCCACGCATCCTGCGCCCACGGACGCGGCGCCGCGATCCAGGCTCCGCCGGGGCTGGGCGCGGCGAGCGCCGGCGGACTCGGCGGAAGATCGGCGGGATTCATATAGCCGCGCTCACGGTCGTTCGACTTTACATGCCTGAGAGCGGCGCCCTTCAGTTGCGGGCCGACGCTCACTAGAGCTCGCTGCTGTCGTCCTTCGGAATGGCGGTCCCATTCTCGATCGCCATCAAATACGCCTGAACGCTGTTCTTGACACGGTTGAGGATTGTGCGCCTCATATCTCGCTGCGCGAAACGGTTAACTGAGATTTTTTGTAAGAGTCGTGCTTCGAATATAGGAAGGTCGCGCTCCAGATCAGCGATGTCCGCGAGGTAGTACTTTGGTGGATTCGACGAGTCCACTTGTCGCGTTCGGCGGACAGCCTTCATTGCTGAATCGAGCAAGTCACTGCGCCGCTCACCGTCCGGGAACGCAGACTCAATGCGGTGGGAGACGTTGTCCATCGCATCCGGTTCGTAAAAATCCGTCAGCTGGATGAAGGCCCACGCTTGCCACCAAAGGTGCCCGCGTATTGTGGCGATCCGCAATACCGTTCGAACTCCGGACTCAACCGAGCTGTCCTTTTGCAGAAGTTGACCGAGACCAAAGGCCGCAATGTGGCGTGACTCCTCAAGCGGGTCGAGCATGCATGCTCCTTACAAGTTCCCGAGACGGGTAGTGCGGCGCCTGACTGCCAGCGGCTTGAATCGAGGGCCGTTGGCGTGGTATAATCGAACACACGTTCCCTCCCTGAGAATCTGGAAGCAACTCTCCCGCGCAGGTATTTTCGATGGCAAAGCAGCCCGGCCTCGATCGGCGACATCGCGACAACGATGGTCAGGTTCACGCTAAGCGTTCCGACACATTGGTGCGAACGCTCCGCAAAGCATATGGTGACGACTTCCTCTCCGGATTCCGTAGTGATGCGACGCTTGGCACCGTTCTCGATCGGACGGGTGCTGAATCGCTTTCAGACCTGCTGAAGCGGCGTTCCCGGCAATAGGCTCGGCGCGAGCGTTTTAGTCCCACTCGTACTATCGGGGTTATTCGCCCAAGAATCCGTTTCGAAGCGCAGCGGCGGCGCCGAGCCGGTCGGATCTCTTTAAGTAAACGTTCGGAACGAGCCGTGATCGCGCAGGCATTCGTTCGACTCCGCTCTAGCCGGAACCATGTCATGGTTGCGCGTGTTGTGCAATTTGTGATCTTCCCTGTGGCGTGCCTTGTGATTGACAACCACGATAACGTTTTCGTTCTTGCAGACGGCGAGCGGCCGCCCTGGGCGTACGAGGTGCTACAGCCGCTACGTGTTTCGAATCTCGATTTAGTGGTTCAGCATCGCAGATTGTGGAAGAGTGACGTGAAGGCGTTTGGGATACCGTTCTTGATAGCCTGAGCCCCGAAATGGAGGTTCAATACCTGGCGCCCTTGGATCACAAACTACCGACGTAGCGGTGCCGACGCCACGTTCCGTTGGCACCGCGACTTTTCAGGACCACGATGCCCGCGCCCTTAGCGCAGGGCGGTGAGCAGTGCGGCGCTCTCGCGGTCGAGGTGCTGTTCGAACACTTTGGGGTGCGTCAGGTAAAAAACGCACATCGCCTGGAGGAGGAAGCCATGGCGGGTCGCGCCGCCCAGCGTCCGGACGTGCGCCAGCGTGCTGCGCACCAGCCGGCCCAGACCGGAGACGGCGGCGGCGCGCGACGGGTAGCAGGCCACGAAGTTGAGCTCGCCGTGTTCGCGGTCTTCGGCCTGATCGATGAAGTAGTCCAGCAGGATGTGGATCGCCGACACGCCGGGGAAGTACGCGCCCATCGTGGCCTCGATTTCGGCCGGCGCGAGCTGCTCCCGCGCGGCGAGTTCGATCAGCGCGAAGACGGGCAGCGAGGAACCGCATGCGGCAGCGAACTCCCACCACGCCAGCCCCGGAAAGCGTTCGCGGTTGCGCGCGTACCACGCCCCGCACGCGGCTTCACGCGTTGCGGCCGGACCGTGTTTGAGGACTTGCAGCTCGGCGTAGTAGCGCGCCACGTCGATCAGGCGGTCCCGCACGGCGGTGTAATTCGGCAAGCTGCGCAAACCGGTCCGCGCGCTCTCGACGAGCCCGCTGAGATACCCGCCGTCGTCGCCGGGGGGGCCGTCCGCGTAATAGGCGCCCGGCGGACGACGGTCGTCGAGCGCGTCGAGCAGCGAGAGGTGCAGCGTCGCGAAGGCCTGCTCGGAGACGCCGGGCAGCCGATCGCAGAGGTTGTCGAGATAGTCGTAGATCGTTTCGATCGCCGCCACGATCGCGATGTAGCGCGTCGCGACGTCACCGCGCAGGAAGGTTGCGAGGATGGCACCGCCCTGGACGTGATAAGCCTTCTGATCGATCGACGCGAGCGCTTGTTCGCGCAAGGCCAGGTCGGGAATCGCGGCTGCGCGTACGCGGATCGCGGTCAGCTCGCGGCTGGCGCGCGGAATCACCGAGCCGACGAAACGGGCCGTCGCCAACCAGCCGCGCGGGCCCAAGCTGATCAGGCGCCGCAGTCGCGTCGGACGGCGAAAGACCGTCTTCAACGTCCGGCGCACGTCGCGCCGCAAGACGTCGGGGATGCTAGATCCCACCGACGAACCGTCCCGGCGCCAGCACGCCGGCGGGATCGAAGCGCGTTTTCAGCGCGCGCATCGTCGCGAGCGTCGCAGGCGGCGGCCCCCAGGCATCGAGGTGTGGCCAGAGCGCATCGGCGGCCGCGATCAGCTGCGCGCTGCCGAGTGCGTCGCGCATTGCGGCGCAGGCCGCCGTTGCTTCCTCAACCGCCGACGGCGTCCGGCACCCGAAGCGCGCGACGACGTCACCGGTCAGCAGATCGGTGATCGTCTCCCAGCCGTGTGCGGCGCCCGCCGCTTCGGCCGTGCTGTGCTGCATCGCGGCACGCACGCGCGCCGCGCGCTCCGGCGCGCGGGAAGGCAAGCCGCGCCCGAGCAGCGTGAACGACGTCGCCGGCGTTGCGACGTACGCATCGAGCACAGCTTGGAATGCCGATCGGGCCGCATCCCCGTCGCAGAGCCGCGTTTCGGCCACGCCCGCCGCACCGAGCGCCGAACGGTAGTCGCGGATGGCTCGTTCGACGCTGGCTTCAGACCCTTCGAAGAGCGCGACGATCTCGGCCGCATCGGAACGGGCTTCGGGATCGGCCGGCGCCGTGAACGCGTCGCGCAGCAGCAACGCGGTCGGCGGAATCGTCAACGCGCCGACGTGCGCGATCAGGCGGTCGCGGACCTCATCATCAAAGCGCGAGGTCGCGAAGCGCTGCAGGGCCGGTGCGGGCAGCAGTTTGAAGTTCACCCGCGCGAAGAGTCCGAGCGTTCCGTGCGAGCCGACGTAGAGCTTGGCCATGTCGTAGCCGGTGACGTTCTTGACGACCATGCCGCCGCTGGCGGCGAGCGTCCCGTCCGCCAGCGCGACGGTCGCGCCGATCACGAGATCGCGCGGGCGGCCGTATGCAGCGCGGCGCGGTCCGGCCCAACCGGCCGCTAAGGTTCCCCCCAGCGTCGCGTCGCGCGGCAGCGGCGCATCGAGCGGCAGGAACTGCCGGTGCTCGGCGAGCGTGCGCGCGAGCGCCGCCAGGGTAAGCCCTGCGCCGGCGCCGCAGGTCAGGTCGCGCGGATCGTAGTCGTGAACATCTTTGAGATGCGTGGTGCGCACCGCAACGTCGTAGCGCTGCGGAGGATTGCCGGCGTGCTGGAGCGTTCCGCCGCCGAAGGCGACGATACTTTCACCGGCCGCTGCAGCGCTTGCCAGGACGGCCGCCAGCTCGCGCGCATCGGCCGGTTCGGCGACGCGCGCCGGCGCGCGGCCGCCGAGCCGGAAGCGCGCGGGCACCGCGCTCGAGCGTCCCCGCGGCGCGATCATGCCGGCGCGGCACTGCGCTCGCCGGCGCGCACGCCGACCTCGCCGCAGAGTGCGCCCGACGGGAAGATCTTGTCGGGATTGAGCCCGCGCAGTGGATCGAACACTTCGCGGACGCGTCCCATCGCCGCCAAGTCGTCGGTCGAGAATACCAGCGAGAGCGTCTCGCGTTTCTCGTACCCGATGCCGTGCTCGCCGCTGATCGTCCCGCCCATGGCGATGCAGGTGCGCAAGATCTCGGTGCCCGCATCGACGACCGCTTCGACTTGCCGCCGTTCGCGGCGGTCGAAGATCAGCAGCGGGTGCAGGTTGCCGTCGCCGGCGTGAAAGACGTTGCCGACCGGGAGCGCGTGATCGCGCGCGATCCCTTCGATAGCGTGCATGACCTCGGGCAGCCGCGTGCGCGGCACGCAGGCGTCCTGGATGTAGTAGTTGGGCGCGATCCGTCCGATCGCGCCGGCAGCGCCTTTGCGCGCTGCCCAGAGGGCGTCGCGCTCGACTTGGTCGCGCGCAGCGCGCCACGACAACGCCCCGTGGGCGCGTGCGATCCGTTCCAGCGCCGACTCGCCCGAGGCGACGTCGTCGTGCGTACCCGCGATCTCCACCAGCAGCACCGCGCCCGCATTTTCGGGATAGCCGGCGTGATAGTGGGCTTCGACCGCGCGGGTGATCAGGGCGTCCATGATCTCGAGTGCGGTCGGAACCAAACCCGCGGCGATGATCGCCGACACGGCTTCGGAAGCCGATTCGACCTCCGGGAACGCGGCCACGCAGACGCGCACCTCTTCAGGCAGCGCCAGCAGCCGCACGTCGACCTCCGTCACGATGCCCAACGTCCCTTCGGAACCGACCAGAACGCCGGTGAGATCGTAGCCCGCGTCGTCGATCGAGGTGCGATGAATCGTTCCCTCGCCGTCGACGTACTCAACGCCGAGGACGTGATTGGTGGTCGTGCCGTAACTCAGGCAATGCGGGCCGCCGGCGTTGGTGCCGACGTTGCCGCCGATGGTCGAGATCTTCTGACTCGAAGGATCGGGCGCATAGAAGATGCCGTGCGCCGCCACGGCTTGCGACAGTTCCAGATTGATCAGCCCCGGCTGCACGCGCGCGCGCCGGTTGCGCACGTCGAGTTCGAGCACGCGATTCATGCGCGCGAA
>PMOG01000151.1 GCA_003161555.1 Vulcanimicrobiota bacterium
GACACCGGGCCGATCGTCCCGCCGGTCCCGATGAACACCGGCGCCTTGCCGAAACCGCGCTCCATCGCGCGCGCTGCGGCCATCACCGCCGGATGGTCGCGGGAGGTCTCGACCGCGCGCACGTCGCCGTGCTCCTCGATCTCGACCCGCACCCCGGCCGGGGCGACCGCTTTGATGAACGCCGTGACCGCGCGCTTGACCTGGGCCGGATCTTGGTTCGGCACCAGCCGCGCGGTCAGCTTGGCGCGCGCGAACGACGGGATGATCGTCTTCGAACCCGCACCCTGATAGCCGCCGTGCATGCCGTTGATCTCGAGCGTCGGCCGCATCCACATGCGCTCGAGCGCAGGCCGGTCCGCTTCGCCCGCCAGCGCCGGCACGCCGAGCGCACGCGCTTCGTGCGCTTCATCAAACGGGAGCGCGGCGATCTCGGCGCGCTGCTGCGCCGAGAGCTCGCGCACGCCGTCGTAGAATCCCGGCACCGCGACGGTGCCGCGGCGGTCTTTGAGCGCAGCCAAGATCTGGGCCAGCGCTTCCAGCGGGTTCTTGACGATGCCGCCAAAATAGCCCGAGTGGCTGTCGGCGGCCGGACCGTGCACGACGACCTCCCAACCGACGAGGCCGCGCAGCGAGGTCGTCAACGAGGGGACGTCCTCGGCAAACACGGCCGTGTCCGACACGACGACGACGTCGCAGGCCAGCCGCGCTTTCTCGCGCGCCAAGAACGACTCGAAGTGCACCGAGCCGATCTCTTCTTCACCTTCGATCACGACCTTGACGTTGAGGGGCAGGCGGCCCGCTACCCGCAGGTGCGCTTCGATGGCGGCGAGGTGCATCAGACACTGGCCCTTGTCATCGACCGCACCGCGGCCGAAGATCTTGCCGTCGCGGACGCTGGCCTCGAACGGCGGCGACGTCCACAAGTCGAGCGGGTCGGCCGGCTGGACGTCGTGGTGACCGTAGATGAGGATCGTCGGCGCACCGGGCACGCCCAGCCACGCGCCGTAGGCGACCGGATGACCGCCGGTCTCGAGCACCTCCGCCTCGGTCAGGCCGGCAGCACGCATCCGGGCTACCGCGAACTCCGCCGAGCGGCGCACGTCGGATGCGTGGTCCGGCTGCGCCGAGATCGACGGTACGGCGATCCAGGCCTTCAGTTCCTCCAGATACCGTTCGCGGTTGGCGCGGACGAGTTCGATGCGGGCGTCGGCGTGCGGTGCGAGCATGAGCCGTTCATTCCGACACCCGCCTCGGGCGCTCCGCTCGGCTAACGAACCCCGACCTCGCGGGGTTCGTCGATATCGAAGCGCAGCCGGACCCGCCAGGCGCCGAGGACCAGCGAAAACTGCGTCGCGATGATCGTCATTCTCAGGCCTCCCGCGTCGACCAGAGCCGGATTCCTGCGACGATGCCGGCGATCCCGATGCACCACGGCACGATCTCGCGCCAGACTCCGGTCAGCGCGACGACGTGATTTGCATGCGAGTTAGCGGCGCCGTTGATGTACTCGGCCGGGTTGAGGTAGTTGAGCGCCACGACGAGATCATGGATGAGCCAGGGCAGCGGCAGCTGCCCCAAGACGGCCAGCACGAACACCGCCCCCCACGACAGTCCGGCGATCATTCCTCCGCGCCCGGGGAAGCGCGCCGACGCGGCGACCAGCAAGCCATACCACATGACGACCGTGCCGAGGGCCAGCGCAAGGCCGTCCGGGATGTAGCTGTCGATCGCAATCGCTCGCCCCAAGCCGTAGAAGGCGAGGATTCCGAGTACGGTCGCGACACACAGCGCATAGCCGAGCGCGATGGCGGACACATCGACCGCGACGTAGCGCAGCGCGATCACCCAGCGCGGCATCGGCCGCGTCCACGAAATCGCAGTCGTATTACCTTCGTTGCTGAGCCCCGGCGCGACACAGCTCGCCAGGATGAAAGCCACGAACGCGCTGCCCACGAGAATCGCGGCCAGCGGAATCTTCCCATGGATGTCCATGTCGGTCGATTGAACGCTCACGTGAGCGCGCAAGCTCAGGAGATTGAGGGCCGCGGTCGCGACGACGGCGACGGCATACCATATCAGCACGCGGCGGGCGCGCAGGATCTCGACGTATTCCATCAGGAGTGTCCTCCGTCATCGACGGCATCGAGGAAGATGTCTTCGAGCGAGCGGTCGAGCACGCGGACGCCGACTGCTCCGAGCGCGCCGAAGCGCGCGGCGACGGCATCGGCACTGCTGTTTGCGTGCGCTCGCACGCTGGTACCGACGCGTTCGATCCGCATCTCGCTCCCGAGCGTGCCCAGGTCGGGAACATCGCCCGCGAAGGTCGCTTCGACCACGCGAGCGGCGGCGCGCAGGTCGTCGAGGTTTCCCGAAACCACGATCTTGCCGTCGCGCATGATCGCGACGCGGTCGGCCGCGCGGTCGATCTGGCCGATCTGGTGGGACGAGATCAGCACGGTGGCGCCCGACGTCGCGGCGTCGATCAGAAGATCGAGGACCACCCGCTGCATGACGGGATCGAGCCCACTGGCGGGTTCGTCGAGGATCAGCAGCGAGGGCCGCGTGGCCAGCGCGATGATGAGGCTGACGGCGGTTTGCTGACCCTTCGAGAGCCGCCGCGTCCGCTTCTTTTCATCGAGCCGGAACGTCGCGATCAATTCGCGAGCGAAGGCCTCGTCGTAGCCGGGTTGGGTGCGCCGCACGACCTCGAGGTGCTGCCCGACCGTCATCCAGCCGTAGAGCGCCGGGCGCTCGGGCACGTAACCGAGTTTGATGAAGGTGTGCGGCGCCAGCGGTTCGCCGTCGAAGCGCACCTCGCCGGAGTCGGGCTTTGCGAAGCCGAGCAAACATTTGAAGGTCGTGGTCTTGCCGGCACCGTTGCGCCCGAGCAAACCGCAGACCGATCCGCTGGGGATCTCGAGCGTAACGTCGTCGACCGCGATCACATCGCGATACCGTTTCGACAGGTGACTGATCCCGATCACGGGGTTTCCTCCGAATACCAGCGGGCGATGGATGCATTGGCGATCGAGGCGGCCGCGTCGCGCGACATCCCGAGCGAGCGCGCCTCGCGCACCGCGTTGTCGATCGCAACGGTGACGGTGTCGTGCGCGGCGCGCTGCACCGTATCGACGGCGTCGTTCTCGCGAACGAAAGAACCGCGTCCCGGCGCGGTCGCGATCACGCCCTCCGCTTCGAGTTCCCGATAGACGCGTGCGACCGTATTGGGGTTGACCTTGAGGTCGATCGCGAGCGCCTTCACGGTCGGCAGGCGTTCGCCCGGGCCTAAGGCCCCGATGGCGATTGCGCGCTTGACCTGCTCCGCGAGCTGCATGTAGATCGGTGAGCCACCGTGGGGGTCGACCGAGAAAAAGGCGGGGGGCACGTTGGTTAGAGCGTGATGCCCCAGCCGCGGAAGATCTGGTGGTCGCCGGCCGGGAGCCGGATGAGGTGCGAGGCCGCCGGCGAGGGGCTGACGGGGCGAACCGGACGGATCGGGCGGACGTTCTGAGCGGACATTGGGTGCCTCCAAGTGGTACGACTAGTTTGATTTGTACTAGTTGTACGCATCTTATACCACTTGTACTAGTCCGTCAAGCCCCTCCGGCAAACTCGCCCCGGAAGGGCTGGCCGAGCTGGATGTGCACCGCCGATCCGCCGACTGTGCCCCGCTCGACGTCGAAGGCGTGGGGCCGGCCGTCGTAGGCGCGGAGCTGGGTCTGATAGGTGCCGTACTCCCACCAGAAGCGGCCGTCGAGCTTATCGACGACGTCACCGGTCCGCAAGCCGGCGTCATATGCCGGCCCTCCGGCGCGAACCAGCGCGCGCATGTACCCATCGCTGGGCTTGAACAGCACGTAGAAGTAGGTCGGCTTCGGATCGTCCGGGTCGAAGGCCAGCCCTCGCTCGAAGACCTCGGCCGCCAGCGCCGGGTGTTCGCGGGTCCAGACCCGCAGGCGGAAGAGCGCCGCCAGCGCGGTCGGGCGCAGTTGGCCCTGCGCGTGCCATTGGTCGACGCTCCAGCCGGCGCAGTCGGTCAGCTCCACACCGACGTCGAGGTCGTTGCCGTGCAGCGGCGGCGTGACGGTGACGCGCAGCGCGGCAGCATACGGTTTACGCCGGCAGTCGCCGGCCGCGGGATCGCCCTCGGCGGTGACGACGCGGTACCCGGACCAGCCGCGCGCGATCGTTTGTGCGATCTCGGCCGCTGCGCTCGCGCCCTCGGCCGTTCCGTCGTCGAGCACGACGACCGCACGCGCGGCTTGCGGCGGTGCGAACAGTCCCGTCTGCAACGTGGCCGCTGCCGCCGCCGGCGTGCCGAACGGTGCGTTGCCGAACAACTGCGCACCGAAGGCGACGACCGCGATCGTCGCCAGCGTCGCAACGGCGACTTGCCAGCCCAGCGTCAGCCGCGTGATTCGCTCGACCGAGACGCCGGTGAAGTTCGCGACCCAGACGTTCTGCGTGTTGGTCGGATCGCACACGTTCTGCACTTGCACGACGGCCATCACGGCGGCGACCAGCGCGACCGGTGCGAGCACGTGGAGCGAAAGCAGCACCGTGAACACGCCGATCCCGACCCCGTAGAGGTTGAGCGGGCCGCGGTAGAGC
>PMOG01000104.1 GCA_003161555.1 Vulcanimicrobiota bacterium
TCGATGATCGAGACGACGAACAGCAGCAGCGTGGCGGCCGGCACCGTGCCCGGATCGCGCTGCATTTCGGCCTGCAGCGCCTCCAGGGTGCTGTGGTACAGCTTGTCGACTTCGTCGTCGCGTTCGATCACCGCGTCGGCGAGGACGCTGTCGCCTTCACTATAGGCGCGCATCACGTCGATCACCATTTCGTAGGCCAGGCTTGCGATCCGGCCGATCTCCACGCTGGCCGGGCGGACCGCGACGTCGGCAAGTTTGATCGCGTTTTTCGCGATGTCGACCGCGTAATCGCCGATCCGCTCGAGGTCGGTGACGATCTGCAGCATCCCGGCGATGGAACGCAAGTCTCCCGCAACCGGCTGCTGCTTCCAAATCAGCTCGATGCAGGTTGACTCCACGCCGCGCCGCATGTCGTCGACTTCGTCGTCGCCGGCAACGACGCGCCCCGCCAGGACCACATCGCGGCGTTCCAAGGCCTGGGTCGAGGTGCGGATGGCATCGGAGACCAGGGCACCGAGCCGAACCACGTCGAGCCGGGTGTTGTCGAGCGCCTGATGGTAGGCTGTACGCATATCCGTACAACCATAGCAGAGGGAAGGGCGTTCCCGAAACCCCGACGTAGGCACCGCCCCGTGCAAACCCTCATCGTCGAGCGCGCCGGCGCCGTCGCCGTCGTCACGCTCAATCGGCCTGACGTCTTAAACGCTCTTAACCTTCAGATGCTGGCGGAGCTGCGCGAAACGATCGCCGGCTTCGACGCCGACGATAGTCTGCGAGCGGTCATTCTGACCGGAGCCGGAGCCAAAGCCTTCGCGGCCGGGGCCGACATCGCGGAACTCCATGCGCTGGGCAATGCCCGCGCGGGCGAAGAGCAAGCGCGGCGGGGCCAAGCCCTCACCGCATCGCTGGAGCGCCTGCGCGTCCCGGTCATTGCCGCGGTCAACGGGTTCGCACTGGGCGGCGGCTGCGAGCTTGCGATGGCGTGCGACATCCGCATCGCGTCCGCCAACGCGCGCTTCGGCCAACCGGAGGTCAACCTGGGCCTCCTGCCGGGTTACGGCGGAACGCAGCGCACGACGCGCCTGCTGGGCGAAGGCTGGGCAATGTATCTCTGCTTGACCGGCGAGATGATCGATGCACCGGAAGCGCTGCGGATCGGACTCGTGCAGCGTGTCACCGCACCGGAAGCACTCCTCGACGAAGCCCGCCGCATCGCCGCGCTGATCGCCGCCAAGGGACCCTTCGCGGTCGCGGCGACGAAACGCGCGATCGTCGACGGTGCGGCGCTTTCGCTCGCCGATGGGTTAGCGCTCGAAGCGCTGCGTTTCGGCACCGTCGTCGCGACGGAAGATTTTCGCGAAGGGACGCGCGCGTTTCTCGACAAGCGCGCGCCGAACTTCACGGGCCGTTAGCGTAGCGCGCCGCGGCCGCGCTCATCACGCGTTCGATGCCGGGGTCGAATCCGATGCCGACGACGTGTACGCGGGCCTGCGGATCGATCGCCACCAGCGTGGGAAAACCGCTGACGCCGAACGCGTGCGCGGCGGTCTCGTCGGGGTCGAGCACGACTCCCCGCATGCCGAAACGCGCGGCGAACGGCCGCACCAGTGCCGCCGGCTCGCCNNTCGACGTCGACCGAGATGACTTCGACGCCGGGATGATCGCGGCGAAAGCGCTGCACCAGCGGAATCGAATCGCGGCATGGATCGCACCAGGTCGCCCAAAACTCGAGGAAGACCACCCGCTGACGGCGAGCACCCACGACGAAGGGCGGCCCCTCGAGCGACGCCAGCGTCAGCACTGGGGCGCTGACGGCGGCCGCATGTAGACGCGGCAGGACGATGAAATGGGCCGCCGCGGCCACGACGATGATGAGCGCGGCAAGGTCGAGCGCGCGCACGGCCCAACGGCGCTGCGAAGGCACCCGGCGCGGTTCCGCCGCAGGGAAAGTGCCCCCTGCGGAGCATCCCAGCAACCGATGCCCACCCTCCGCGCGCCGGCCGTCACGATTGACGCGCGCACGCTGCCCGCCCAAAACCGTAGCGCGCGGATCTTCGAGGCTTTCGACAAGTTGCCGGTCGGTGGAATCCTCGAGCTGAACGAGGAGAGCGATCCGCGCTCACTGCGCAATGAGTTCGGACAATACCGGCCGGGCCGATTCTCGTGGGACGCCCGCAATCTCGGCAGCGGCCGCTGGACGATCCGCCTCGAGCGGATCGACGACCGGGCCGACACCGCGACGTTTCTGTCGCACTGCGCACCCTTTGCCAGCGCCAAGGCGTCGACGATTCAAGAACTGGCGACGGTGGCGACCGAGCGGTCGTACCGCACCGGCGAGACGATCTTCGACGAGGGCGAGCTCTGGCCGTACTTGGGCTTCGTGCGCGGCGGAAAGGTCGTCTACACGCTGCTCTCGCCCGACGGCAAGACCCACGCGCTCGGCGAGCGGCTGACGCACGATCCGATCAACGAGTCCGGTACCTTCGACGGCGGCGGCGCCACGACGCGCGCCGAGGCGTTGACCGACTGCAGCCTCACGCTCGTCCCGACCGAAGCGGTGCTGCACGCGGTCCGCAACGACGCCGAACTCGCGCTGGGCTTTCTGGCCGCGGCCTCGCAGGCGCGCCGCCGCTCGATCGACACGATCGCCGATCTCGCGTTCGCGCACGTCCTCCAGCGGGTGGCGAAGTTCTTGATGTCGTACGCGCCGGCGACGATCGGCATGGCGCCGGGATTACCCGGCGTCGAAAACCTCTCGCAGGCCCAGATCGCCGCGGCCGCCGGGACCGTCCGCGACATGGCCGCGCGGGCGCTGATTCGATTGAAGAACGCCGCCGCGGTCGAGCTCGACCGTGGGCGCGTGCGTTCGATCGACCGGGCGCGCCTCGAAGCCTTCGCGCACGGCGTTCAGGCGCCGCCGGTCTGACCGGCGTGCCGCGCCGCGTTTTTTCGCTCCGCCCTCACCTCGGGAAGAATCAGGAGATCCGGCCGTGATCCGTTGCCTTGCTCTCACCCTGGCCATCCTGCTGGCCGCCGCTGGGGCCGCCGCGGCGGCGCTGCACTATCCGGACGCGCCGCGCGGCACGGTCACCGACACGTACTTCGGTACCACGGTCGCCGATCCGTACCGCTGGATGGAAGACGTCGATTCGCCGCAGACGACGGCCTGGGTCAAAGCCGAAGGCGATCTGACGCGCGCGTACCTTGATGCGATCCCGCAGCGCAACGCCGTGCGCGCCGCCTACCGCAAGCTGCTCGACTACGAGAAGCTCAGCGCGCCGTTCCATGAAGGTCACTGGTGGTTCTTCTTCCGCAACAGCGGGCTGCAGAATCAAAGCGTGCTCTACGTCCGCGACGGCGAAGCGGGGACGCCGCGAGTGCTGATTGATCCGAACACACTCGCAGCCGACGGAACCGTCTCCCTCGGCGGCACGTCGTTCACGACGGACGGCCGGTACCTGGCCTACGCAACGCAGGCCTCCGGTTCGGACTGGCAGACCTGGCACGTCAAGGACGTCGCCTCGGGCAAGGACTTGCCCGACCGCTTGGAGTGGAGCAAGTTTTCCGGCGCGACCTGGGTCGGCGACGGCGGCTTCTACTACGCCGCGTTCGACAAGCCAACCGCGGTGAACACCACGCTGAGCGCGCTGGGCGTCCAGAAGCTGTACTTCCATCACCTGCGCACGCCGCAGTCGGCCGACCGGCTCGTGTACGCGGCACCCCAGCATCCCGACGAGTTCGTCTCCGCCGATCGCACCGAAGATGGGCACTACTTCTTCTTCAGCCGCGCGAAAGGCAACGGCAACAGCCTGTCGTGGAAACGCGGCGGCGAACCGAAGGGCGCCTTTCACCAGATCTTTCCGCTCGATCCGGACGTCCAATATAGCGTCGTCGGCGATGACGGCAACCGCTTGTACATCCAGACGAACCTCGCCGCCCAGCGCGGGCGCCTTGCGTACGTCGACGTCACCGACCCGTCACACGCGCTGCACGACATCGTGCCGCAGAGCGCCGATACGCTCGAAGGTGTGTCGCTGATCGGCAACCGGTTCTACACCGGCTACCTGCACGACGCGCACTCGATCGTGAAGGTCTATGGCCTGACGGGGCGTCCCGCCGGTGCGATCGATCTGCCGGGAATCGGCAGCGGCGGTCTTCCCGACGCGCATCGGACCGATCGTTTCGCCTATTACTCCTTCGCGTCGTTCACCTATCCGAGCACGATCTATCGCTACGACACGCGGACCGGGACCAGCACGGTCGCGATCAAACCGAAGATCGCCTTCGATGCCTCGCCGTACGTCACCGAGCAGATTTTCGCCACCTCGAAGGACGGGACGCGGGTGCCGGTCTTCGTGACGCACCGCAAGGACATGCCGCTCGACGGCTCGACGCCGACGATTCTCTATGGTTACGGCGGCTTCGACATTTCGATCACGCCGTATTTCTCTTCGGGTGTCGCAGTCTGGCTGCAAATGGGCGGTGCCTATGCCGTTGCCACGCTGCGGGGCGGGGGCGAATACGGCGAAGCCTGGCACGACGCGGGCCGGCTCGGTAACAAGCAGCACGTCTTCGACGATTTCATCGCC
>PMOG01000162.1 GCA_003161555.1 Vulcanimicrobiota bacterium
GGCGCTGCTGGTGCTCAGCGCGGCGCTGCTGAACCCGCTGTGCCTGAAATTGCTGCCGATCGCGGCGGTCGGCGTGGTCGCGTATCCGCTCTGCAAGCGTTTCACGTGGCTGGTCCACTTCGTGCTCGGCGCGGTCGACGCGTGCGCGCCGCTCGGTGCGTACGTCGCGGTTGCGGGAACGGTCACCGTCCCGGCGCTGCTGCTGTTCGTCGCGGTGACGGTCTGGGTGGCCGGCTTCGACATCCTGTACGCCTTGATGGATCTGCAGTGGGACGTCAAGCTCGGCGTGCGGTCGTTCCCGGCCCGTTTCGGCGAGCGCAGCGCGCGCCTGTGGGCGATTCTGCTGCACCTCACCATGACGCTGGCGCTGCTCGGCGCCGGCGTGCTCGCTGCCGCCGGCTGGCTGTACTATGCGGGTGTCGCGCTGGCCGCGGCGGTCACCCTCTACGAAGACCGGCTGATCGCGCTGGCGCAGGATGTCTTCGCGCTCAACGACCGCGTCTTCGTGACCAACATGGCCTTCTCGGTCGCGTTCCTCGGCACGACGCTCGCGTCGTATCTCGCGCGATGAATCGCGAATCGTTTCTCGCCGGAGCGGCCGCGGTGGTCGCGGCAACACCGACGCAGCCCACGCAGCCGTTTCTCACCTCGCCGTTCACGCCGACGCTGCGGATTGCAGCGGTGTGTCCACAGAGCGGCGAGGACCGCGGGGTCGGAATGGAACTGCTGCGCGGCATCCGCGCCGCGGTCGGGTACCTGAACGATCAGCGCGCGTCGTTCAACGATTTCCTCATCCTCGACGCCTACGACGACGGCAATCGCGCTTCCGACGCGACGGTGAAGAGTTCGTTCGCCTGCGGCAATCCGGCCACGCTGGCCGTGATCGGCCACCTCAGCGCTGCCGCGACTCTGGTGGCCGAACCGGTGTACGCCCAAGCGACGATGCCGCTGATCGTTCCAACCGTTACCGACGACCGCATCACCGCGCGCAGTTATCAGAACGTCTTCCGGCTGCCGATCCGCGACAGCGACGAGGGTGCGCTGGTCGCGAACTACGTCATCGCGACCGGTTCGAAAGCGCCTTACGTCGTGACCCAGGACGGCGACTACGGTCCCGCCGTCGCGGCCGGATTCGTCCGCCGCGCGAGCGCGCTGCACGTCACCGCGAACTCCTCGACCTTTTCGCTGGACAAACCCGACTACACCGCGGCGGCGGCCGCGGTCGTCGCGCGGCTTCCCGACTGCGTCGTGCTGGCCGGCAACGCGGAAGACATGGGGCCGCTGATGGGCGCCCTGCGTTCGACCGGCTACGCCGGCCGTTTCGTGGGAACCCAAGGCTTCTTCGATCCGATCACCGTGCAGCTGTACGCGAAGCTCGCCGACGGCATGGTCGTGTCGTCGGCCGTACCTTACTATCCGCTCGCGCCGACGACCGCCCTCAACCTGCGCGACTATCAGGGGCATTACGGCCCCCTCTCCCCAGTGGCGGCGTACGGTTACGCCGCCGTCCAGCTGATCCAGCTCGCACAGCAGCGCAGCGGCGCGACCAACCGGCTCAACATGATTCGCGCGCTCTCGAACGGCGGGTCGTTCGACACCATGACCGGCACGTACAGCTTCGGTCCGACCGGTGACGTGCTCGATCCGAACTGCTACTTCTACGTGCTCAAGGACGGAAAATTCGCCTACGAACGCCAAGCCCACCGTTCGGGCTTCATGCTGAAGTAGGAGGGTCCGTGCAGGCGCCGACGACGACCTCACCGTTCCGCGGACCGGAGTCGTTGCGGGTGCGCGGCGAGAGCCGGACGTTTTGGGGAACGCTGGCCTCACTGCCGATCACGATCGTCGTATTGGGCTGGATCTTCCAGCATCAGATCACCTGGCAGCAGCTCGGGCTCTTGCTGGTCGTGGCGATGGTCTACGTCTCGTTCGCCCGCGGGCGGCTGCTGGGCGGCGGTTTGCGCGTGCACGAAGGACAGTTCGGCCATATCTATGCGGTCGTCGAGGAATGTGCGCGGATGCTGCGTTTGCCGACGCCGCACGTGTTCGTGCGCGACGATCCGTTCGTGCCCGTCGTCGGCATCGGGACCGGCGACCCCTACGCCATCGTTTTCTCCGCGCAGTACGTCGAGCACTTCGCCGACGACGAACTGCGCTTCCTGATCGGCCGCGAGCTCGGGCATATCGCGGCGGGCAACACCAAATACACCTCGCTGCTCAGTTCGAACGGGCGCGAGAACGGCGTGATCGCGATCGCCTTCGGCGCCTGGCTGCGCAAAATCGACTACACCGCCGACCGGGTCGGCCTGGTGTGCTGCGGATCGCTGGAGGCGGCGCAGCGCGCGATCGCGGTGACGTCGTTCCACGCCATCGGCCGCAAGATCGACTTGGGCGCCTTCGCCGAGCAGCTCAAGGAACTGCGCGCCGAGCCGTCACTGCGGCTGGGCGAGTGGACCGCGTCGACGCCGTACGCGACGAACCGCGTCGCCGCGCTGCATCGCTTCGCGCGCGATCCGCTCTACCTGCTGTGGTCGCACCGCTTCGCCGCCAATGCCCGGCAGCCGCTCGCGCCAGGCGAGCAGCGCGAGACGGTCCACGCCGGTTTTTGGCGGCGCGCCTGGGCGCTCGCGATCGACCTGATGGTGATTCAGGTGCTCGCTCCTGCGGCGGGTTCGCTCGTTCGCGTCGGGCCCGACCCGGCGGCGGTCAAGGCGCTCAATGCCGACCCCACTGCGCCGGCGGCCGTGAAGAACGTCGTCGCGACGTTCGCCAACGGGCACGGCTCGGTGGCGATCGGTATCGACAACGGCTTGCTGATGCTGGCCTTCTTGCTGTACGTCGTGCTGCTGGTGGCGCTGATCGGACAGACCTTCGGGATGATGGTTTCCGACGTTCGCGTCGTCGATGCCGACCGCAGCGGCCGCGTCGGCATCGGGCGCGCGCTGGCGCGCTATTTTTCGCTCTTCTTGAGTCTGATCGGCATCGTCGGCTGGTTCTCGCTCTTCCGGCACGTGCAGCCGTTCGAACGCTGGTCCCACACCCGGCTGGTCAGCGGCGCCGTACGCTCTTAGGCGGCACCCCGGCGGCCGGCCGCGGCACCCCTTCGGCGTTGCATTGCGTGACCGTGAGTGACCCTACCCCGCGCGGGTACAGGTATGTCCCCGGGCGTCAGAAGGCGGGCTAGATGACAGAACAGAGCACGGATCGCCCCGCAGTTCCCGGCGACACCGAGGCGGAGCGAGCGGAATCGATGGGGCTGCATCCCCGCACCGAGACGGGCCCGGTCCACGAAACGGGTTCGCCGCCGCCCGGCAACAGTGACGCGGAGCCGGTGCCGACGACAACGGCCGTCAGCGAACCGCTGATCGACGAGGCCCTCAACGATCCGACCCTACCGCGCGTGCCGGGCACGAGCGCGGCCCCGGCGTCGAAGCCCTAGGGACGCCCTTTAGGCATTCCCTTCGTTCGGCGGCGGGCTCGGTTTCGCGACCGGCTTGACCGGCTCGTCGCCGCCGGAGACGTCCGGATCGAGTACCTCGTCGGCGGCCGCTTCGTCGCGTTTCTCCGGCGACGGGTAGCGTTCTTCGGTCAGATCGTCCTCATAGAGGTCGCGTCGTTCCATATTGTTCTCCTACCCGCCGGTGAGGACGGAAACTCGATCCGGGCTCCGGCGGTCGACACCGTCATGCACGCAATTCGGATCGACCGCATTGGCGGTCCTGAGGTCCTCACCTTCGTCGACATCGCGCCGCCCACGGCACCGCCCGGCGGGGTGCTGGTGCGCCAATCAGCGGCCGGGATCAATTTCATCGACGTGTACCTGCGGACGGGCGTATATCCGTGGCCGTTACCGTTCGTCCCCGGACGCGAAGGCGCGGGCGTGGTGGAAGCGGTCGGCCAGGGTGTCACCGGAATCGAAGTCGGCCAGCGCGTTGCGTACACCCAGCCGACCTCGGGCGGCTACGCCGAACTCAACGCCGTCGATTTGCGCTTCGTCGTCCCGGTTCCCGACGATATCGACGATCGCACTGCGTGCGCGCTCATGCTGCAAGGTATGACGGCGCACTATCTCGCGATCGATACGTTTCCCCTCAAACCCGGAGCGGTCGCACTGATTCACGCCGCAGCCGGCGGCGTCGGCCTTTTGCTGGTGCAGATCGCGAAATCGCGCGGAGCGCGCGTGATCGCAACGGTCGGGACCGACGAGAAAGCGGTGTTGGCCCGCGCGGCCGGTGCCGACGACGTAGTCGTCTACGCCGAACACGATTTTGCCGAGGTCACGCGCGAACTGGTCGGCGCGCACGGCGTCGATGTCGCCTATGATTCGGTCGGCAAGGACACCTGGGAACGTTCGCTGGCGGTGCTCAAACCGCGCGGTATGCTGGTGATCTTCGGCGGCGCGAGCGGCCCGGTGCCGCCGATCAACGTGTCGGCTCTCGCCGCCGGCGGATCGTTGTATCTCACCCGGCCGACCCTGGGCGATTTCACCCGCACGCGCGATGAGGTGCTGGGCCGCGCGCGCGATCTGTTCGCGATGGTACGCGAGGGGAAACTCGAGGCGCGCATCGGCGCCGCCTATCCACTGGCGTCGGCAGCGGAGGCGCAGCGCGATCTCGAAGCCCGCGCAACGACCGGAAAGCTGCTGCTCGTCCCCTAGTGGATTCGGCTTCGCCGAATCCACTTATCGTGAGATCGAAGGCGCGGGAACACCGGGGGCGGTCGCAGCGTCGGGGATCGGCTCGCCGAAGCTGGTGACGAGCGGGATTACGCCGCCCCAGATGCCGGTGGCGCTCAGATCTTCCGGCGCGTCTTTGGGGCCGCCGCTGCGCACCTTCGCCGAAAACGTCGTCAGCGGGAGCGCCGCCACCAAGGTCGCCTCGAGTTCACCCTGGGTCGTGCCGCGAATCTGCGCGCGGCGCCCCGGCAGCAGCCGGTCGATCACGGCATCGAGCAGCCGCGCTTTCTCGACCGGGTCGCTGATGACGCGCGCGACGCCGTGGATGGCGGCCGAGCGATAGTTCATCGACGAATGAAAGCCGCTGCGCGCCAGCACCAGCCCGTCGACGAGCGTGACCGTCGCGCACACCGGCGTGCCGTCAGCGATCGACGTCAGCGTCCCGGCTCGATTCGAACCGTGCAGCACCAGCTCGTCGCCGACGCGCGCGCAGGCGAAGGGCAGCACGACCGGCGCGCCGTCGACCACGA
Source organism: Vulcanimicrobiota bacterium (assembly GCA_003161555.1). Taxonomy (GTDB): domain Bacteria; phylum Vulcanimicrobiota; class Vulcanimicrobiia; order Vulcanimicrobiales; family Vulcanimicrobiaceae; genus Vulcanimicrobium; species Vulcanimicrobium vanleeuwenhoeki. The sequence goes on from PMOG01000162.1 coordinate 5,206, forward strand.
CGCCGACGTGCGCGACGTAGGCGCCGTCGAGGATCGCGTCGAGCGTCGCGCGATCGTAGCGGGCGCGGTCGGCGAGGCGGCGGACCGTGGTCGAAGCGGGCATGCGTCCTAGGATACCGCATCCGCGTCGAGCAGTGGCGGAACCGGCACGACTTCGGCTTCCAGCGCCGGCGAACCGAGGTCGAGCTGGTCGCCCGGAATGATGCGCACGTCGCGCGTTCGCGCCAAGTCGGCCGCGAACCGTGACGCGTCGCCGACCAGCGTGACGCAAAGGTCGTCGACCAGCCAGCGGGCGGCGAAACGCCGCACCGCCGACGCATCGACCGCGGCGATGCGACCCGGGAAACGCGGCAGTTCGTCGAGCGGCAGATCGAACAGGACGTGCTCCGCGAGCGCGCTCGCGATTCCGTCGATCGTTTCGATGCCGCGATAGAACCCGCCGGTCACGGTCGCTTTGCGGCTGATCAAGTCGTCGTCGCCGGCCGGTGCGTCCACCAGCGAGCGCAGCGTCGCCAGCATCACCTCCGTCGCTTCGACGGCGCGCCCGTGGTCGATCAGCGTCGAGGCGGTGAAGAGCGCGGGCAGCCGCCGCGCCGGCAACGAGGTGCTGGCGCTGTACGATAGCCCGCGCTTCACGCGGATCTCCTGGTTGACGCGCCCGCTGTATCCGGTCAGCACGGCGTTTGCGACCACGCCCGCTGCATAGTCGGGCGAACGGCGCGGGATCGTCACCCCTCCGACGGTCAGCGCCGTCCGTCCCGACTCGGCCTTGTCGACGATCACGACCCGCGCTCGCGGCGGCGGAATCACCGCGTCCGGTACCGCGCAGCGCGGCGAGTCCGGTGCGCGCCAACTGCCGAGCTCACCCTCGGCGAACGCGAACGCTTCGTCGACGGTGAGGTCGCCGCCGATAACCAGCGTGGCATCGTCGGGCCGGTAGAACCGTTCGTGAAACCACGCCACGCGGTCGCGTTCGAGGGAGGCCAGGGTCGCGGCGGTCCCGGCCAGCGGATGTCCGTAGGGTGCGCCGGCATACGCGGCGCGATACGCGACCAGTCGCGCCAGCGCGCTCGGATTGGCGTAGGTGAGGCTCAAGTCGGAGAGCGACTTCGTGCGCACGCGTTCGACCTCGCGCGCGAGGAACGCCGGTGCGCGCACGATTTCATTGAGCAGGGCGAACGACTGCCCAAACGCCGGCGTCGTTGCGCTCACGCTCACGACCGAGGCATCGTATCCGGAACCGGCGTCGAGCCGCGCGCCGAGCGCATCGATCGCGGCCGCGATCTCGGTCGCGCTGCGCCGCGTCGTCCCTTGCGTCAGCAGCGCGGCAACCATCGCCGAGAGGCCGGCCTCTTCTTCCCGCTCGGCTGCGCCGCCGCAGCCAACGATGAGCTGCGCCGCGATGAGCGGCAGATTGCGCTGCTCGAACGCGACCACGCGCAGCCCGTTGTCGAGCGTGCGTTCGACGGCCGCCGGTATCGCGGCATCGCGCGGTGGGCCCGGGGCCGGCATCACCGGCGCACCGTCGTTCACGCCGGCAGGTACTCGATGGCGGTGCGGTTCTCAACCCTCAAATAGGTGCGCGCCACGCGCTGCACGTCGGCGCCGCTCACCGCGAGGTAGCGCTCGAGATCGGTGTTCACGACCGCCGGGTCGCCGCGTTCCGTCGTCGCGCGGGCGAGCGCCATCGCGACGCCGTTGTTCGTCTGCCGCGCCCGCACCAGGGCGCTGGCGATCTGGGTGCGGACCCGTTCCAGCTCGAGTTCGGAGGGCGGCTCGCTGCACACGCGCTCGACTTCTTCGTGCAGCGCCCAGCGGGCGTCGGCGAGTGCGATGCCGCGCGCGCAGGTGATGCGCAGGCCGAAGAGTCCCGGCTGCTGACGCAGATCGGCCGACGCCCAGGCACTGGTCACGAGCTGGCGTTCGTAGACGAGCGTGGTGTACAGCCGCGAGGAACGTCCCGCACCGAGAACCGCTTCGAGCACCTCGAGCGCGGGGGCATCGGGATGCGCGGCTTCCGGAATGTGATACGCCTCTTCGAGTGCCGGCAGCGGCGCGTTCGCGGCGCGGTGGGTGAAGCTGCGCTCTTGGGTCTGCGGCGGCTCGACGACGCGCACGCGCGGAATCGGTGAGGACGGCGTCGGAATGCGGCCGAAGTAGCGCTCGATCCAGCCGAACGTTTCTTCGACGTCGCAGTCGCCGGCGACGACGACGACCGCGTTGTCGGGCCGATAGTAGGTCGCGTGAAAAGCGACCACGTCGTCGAGTGCGGCAGCGTTGAGTTCGGCCGGGCTGCCGATCACGCCGCGCCGGTACGGATGGACACGGTAGGCTTCGCGGTTGACGAGTTCGTCGAGCAGACCGTACGGTTCGGCCAGGATGCGCTGATCGTATTCGCCGATCACCACCTCGCGCTCGGTGGCGAAGTTCGCTTCGTTCACGGTCAGCGACGCGAGCCGGTCGGCCTCGGCCCAGAGCAGCCGCTCGAGGTGATTCGACGGAATGACTTCGTAGTAGTTGGTGATGTCTTCGGTCGTGAAGGCGTTGTTGAAGCCGCCGACGTCTTCGGTGAGCCGGTCGATCGTCTCGGGCGCGGTGCGCGAGGTACCCTTGAACATCAGGTGTTCGAAGAGGTGCGCGAAGCCCGAGCGCCCCGCCGGATCGTCTTTGCCGCCGACGCGGTACGCAACGTTGATCGCCGCCGACGGCACCCGGCGGTCCGGGATCACGATGGCGCGCAAACCGTTGGCGAGGGTACGGTCGACGTAGAGAAACGGCGAAACGTGGATCGCCGAGGCGGAGATGGTCGGAAGTGCGGTCACGGGCTCTCCGCATCATCCCTGCGGTTCGCGGTTGTCCCTTCCCCTCGAGCACCCGCCTCCTTGACATCGAACATATGTTCGATTAGGATGGGTCTCCCATGAGCGTCGATTCCGCCTTCGCTGCGCTTCGCGAGCGGCTCGAACGCGACCATCGCGAAGCGACGGCGGCGGCCTTCGTCCTGGGCAACGAGGCGCTGGTCGGCACCGGGCTGGCGGCGCTCGATGCGGTGTTGGGCGGCGGGTTCCCGCGCGGCACGGTCGCGACCCTCGAAGGCCCGCCGAGCTCCGGGCGCAGCACGCTGGCGGCGCGGCTGCTCGCCGCGGCGACCCGGCGCGGTTTGGGCGCGCTGATCGGCGTCGATCTTTTCCCGCCGGCCCTGGCCGCCGCGGGGGTGCGCCTCGACCGGCTGCTGGTCGTCCCCGTGACCGAACCGGTCGCCGCCGTCCGCGCCGCCGACATCATCGTTCGTTCGGGCGCTTTCACGGTCGTCGTGCTGCCGACGCTCCCCAGCGGGCGCGGGACCGGGTCGGCGGCCTGGAGCCGGCTGGCGAGCCTGACCCACCGCGCCAACGCATTGCTGGTCGCCGTCGGCGACGAAGCCTCGATCGAACTGCGGTACGTCGCAACGGTGCGACTCGAAACGGCGCTCGAACGCGTGCGTTGGAACGGCCCCGCGGGTCACCTCGGCGAGTTTGCCGGCTTCGATCTGCGCGCGGTGGTGCGCAAACACAAACGCGCCGCCCCGGTGGGCGACGCGCTGGTGCGATGCGACACGTTCGAAGAACGTCCGCCGCTGGTCGACGTGCGCGAGCGCACGCTGACATCCATTGAGGGCGGCTTGGGCGAAGCCCAAATGCGACGGATCGCGTCAGCGATCCACTAATGCTGACGGGCCTGGTTGTGCTTGTCGAAGTAGATGCGGTCGGAGAGATTGTTCTCCCGGTGGTTGAGCGAGTGGTACTCACCGGGCGTCAGATGGCCGCCGTTGTTGCGCAGGTCGCGGCTACGCTGGGCCTGGATGCGATCCTCGGAACGGTCGAGGCGATGATACTCGCCGTAGGTCAGCGAGCCGTTGCGCACGCCCGCATTGATGCGCCCGTTCTGGTTGTTGATGCGGTTCTGCACTTCGCCCGCGTTGGCGGCGAGCGGCGCCACAAAGGCGGCCAGAAGCGCGGTGGACAGGACGATTTTGGTGAACATGAAGCCTCCGGAAAACGGATGATGATGGCGTGGAACGATGTCCACCAGCATCGTACGCGGGGCGCTCCGCGAATTCACGCGATCTCAGAGAACGCTCACCGCGCTCTCAGGCCGGTCTCATACTCCAGGGATGCCCTACAGGTTGCCGCGCAGCGGCCGCGCGGTCAGCGTGACGCCGGCCGCGTCGGCGAGCGCCAACGCGTCCCCGACGAGCTGCTGCGCTCCGCTGGGACAGGAGATGTCGGGCGACGTCTTGCCCTCATACACGATCTGCAGCGTCGTCCCGAACGACATGCTCTTCATGCAGCGCCGGATCGCGATGCGGTCGAGCGGTCCGGCCGCGCGCAAGTCGGCGAAGAACCGCTTCACCAGCGCCGACGACACGCGTTTGCGCAATGGGACATCGCCCTGCTGCAGCGTGGTCCACCCGTCGGTCGAGACGCGCAGCCGGTAGCCGGCCGTATTGGTCGAGTTCGACTTGAGGATCAGCGCCTCGTCCGGACTGACGGGGATCCGCATCCCGGCCGGCGGCGTCGCCGGCGGCGCGACCATCGGCCCGTAGGTGGGCAGCACCGCGAGAAGTGCCGCGAGAATCGCGACGTGCACGCCCTGGAAACGCAGCCGCCGCAGCCCGCGTTACGGGCGCTCAGGCAGCGGCGACCGAGGACCCGATCGTGCTGAATAAGTGGCTTACTTTTCCGCCCAGAAAACTGATGGCGGCGATGCACAGCACGGCGATCAGCGCAACGACGAGCGAGTACTCGACCAAGGTCGCGCCGTCTTCGTCCGCGAGCAAGGCGCACAATGTTGCGAAACTCATGCTGTTAGGATACCCCTCGGGGGGAGGGGTATGTCCAGCATAATGCGAACCCTTTGCAGCAAGTTAACCCCTCCCCCGAGGGGAGGATAAGCCAAGTACGTTTCGGCTTGACGAATCGAACATATGTTCGCTATTCTGACGCTCCCATGCCGATCGTGTGCGTCTGGATTCCGGCCTTCCGGCTCGCCGTGGCGCGGGCAACGAACCCGGGAATCGCGCTCGAGGAACCCCTGATTCTGGCCGACCGGATCGAGCGGGGACGCGTGGTCGACTGCACCCTGACCGCGGCGGCGCTGGGCGTGCGGCCCGGGATGACGCTGGTCCAGGCCCAGGCCGTCGCCCACGACGCCCGCACCGCCTTCGACGATTCCATCGTCGACGCGCGGGTCTGGAGCGAGGTCCTCGACGCGCTCGATGCCGCCTCGCCGCTGGTCGAGGACGGCGGCTTGGGCCGCGCGTTTCTCGAGATGCACGGAATCGGCGGCGACCCGGCCGGCTGGATCGCAGCCGTCCGCAGCGCGCTGGCGGGATTCGATCTGCCGCTGCGCACGACGTGCGGCCCCAACCGTTTCGTCGCCTCAGCCGCCGCCTGGCGCGGCGACGGGATCGTCTGCGACGGCGATCCAGCCGCGTTCGTCGCCCCGCTGCCGCTCGAGCTGCTGGAGATCGACGGCGGCATCTGCGAGCGGCTGCGGCTGCTGGGCGTCACCACCCTGGGCGAACTCGCCGCGCTGCCGCACGGGCCGTTCGTCCGCCGCTTCGGCGCCGCGGCGGCGGCCTGGCACGACCGCGCGCGCGGCATCGACGACCGGCCGCTCGAACCGCGAACGCGCGCTTTGCGCGTCGACCGCATGCTCTACGGTGAAGGCGAGGCCACCTCCGAAGAGCAGGTCCTCTTCGCGCTGCGCACGCTGGTCGGCTGGGTGGTCGACGATCTTACGGCGGCAGGCAAACGCGCCGGCCGGCTGGTGCTGACTCTCGAGTGCGAAGATGCGCAGACGCGCGTGCTGACGACGCGCGTGGCGCAGCCGACCGCGGTACCGGCGACGCTGTTCGACCTGCTGCGCGCGCGGCTCGAAGGGGTGACGCTCGAAGCACCGGTCGTCGGTTTGCGTCTGGCGGCCGAAGAACTCGCCGGCGGCGGGGTCGTGATGTCGCTGTTCGCTGCCGGCGATCCCGATCCGGATGCCGTCGGCATCGTGCTCGCACGGCTCGATGCCGCATTCGGCGAAGGCCGCGCGCTGCGCGCCCGCGTCGTCGACGGCCCGCGCATCGAGCGGCGTTACGCGCTCGAGACGTTCACCCTCGAGTCGCTCGCAACGCGCGGCCCGCGCCTCGAGCCGCCGCCGCTGCCGGCCGCCGCAACGCTGCAGTTACGGCTGGTCGCACCGCGCACCATCGACGTGCGCGTCCTCGACGGGATGCCACGTTTCGTCGGCTCGCCGCCGCAGCACGTCGTCGAAGTCGCCGGACCATGGCGCACCGAGGAGCGCTGGTGGGGACCCGCCACCGGCGAAGGCACGCCGCTCGCGCGCGATGAGTACGACGTCTGCCTCGACGACGGCGCGCTGGTGCGCATCGCGCGCGAAGGCACCGACTGGAGCCTGCGCGGCGTGTACGACTAGCGGTTCGGGAACGCGCGGATCAGGCCGGCCGGAGTTCGCCCGTGCGACTGGGTCGCGCTGCTGGTGACGATGATGACGTCGCGCATGTTGGTTGAAACATAGTAGTCGTAATCGCCGAACGCGTACGTGCCCTGAACGGGCGTCGTGAAGCTCTGCGAGTAGCAGAGCGTGTCGCTCGCGCTGGCGGGCACGCGTCCGGTCGACCACAGCGCGGTCGAGATCGAACTGCCGATCGGCGACTGCGCGCTGCTGGTGAAAATCGGTGCCGGCGTCGGCCCGGGCGTCGTGCCCGGCGATGCGCTGGAAAGCGGAGTCGGCGTCGGGCTCGGGCTCGGGGTCGCCGCCGGGAAGGTCGCGCCCTGCAGGCTGACTGCCGAGTGCTGGATCGGCGCTTGCGAGGCGGTCGGAGCCGGCTCGACGTTCACGAACTGGAGCACGTCGCCCGGTCGCACGCGAATCGGCTGCGCGACGTTGCTGTAGGTGCCGTCGGTCGCAACGAGCGCGTAGCCGTTGATCAGCCCGTAGATCGGATCGGTAGTCGCGGTGATGTATGAAGCCATCGCGACGAACACGCCGTTCGCGATCGGCGTTCCGCACGGTGCCGGCGTGGGCGTCGCGCCGCCGGTCGGTGTCGGCGCCGGTCCGACGATGATCCCGCTTTGGCCGCCGCCGCATCCGGCGGCCGCCGCGATCAGCGCTGCGAGCGCGAGGCCGAACAGCCGGCCGCGCGGGCCGATCACGGCGTGACGCTGACCGGGACCACGATCGACTGCGACGATCCGTAGGTGCGCGCCGCCGACAGCGTCAGCGAGACGTTGGCAGGTGGCGCCGGCAGCGACATAGGCCCGATCTGAAAGCGCGCCTGCCATTGGCCGGGGTTCACCTGCGCCAGCTGCTGGCTGAAGGTGTTATAGGTCAACGTCACTTGCTGCGCGTTGGTCGAGGTGATCACGTTGAGCAGCACGACCGTATTGCGCGACAGCACGGTCGGCGAAAACGTCGCGTAGAAGATTTGGACCGGATCGGTCGGCTTGGCGAAGTTGTTCTGAGGGATCGAGCCGTACGTGAAAGTATTGAGCGTCGGGAACGGCGACGAGCCTGCCGGCGCAACGCCCGACGCCGGCGCAAGGCTGGCAGCGACGACCGGCGCCGGCACGATCACCGGAGCCGTGGCGACCGGCGCCGGCGTCAGCGGTGCTGCGAGGACCGGCAGCAGCGAGGGGCGGGCGGCGGGCAGGCGCGTTGCGGGCGGGAGCGTCGGCAGCGGCGGCGGCGTCATCGTCTGCTGCGCGGGCTGCGGGCGGAACGAGCCGTGGTCGCCGGGGACGACGATGTGCGGCGTCACCGTGATGATCAGTTCGTTGCGCTGGCCGTTGACGACGTGTTCGCCGAAGACGCTGCCGACCAGCGGCAGATCGCCCAGGATCGGTATCTTGTTGTCGGTGCGCTGGTTCGACTCCTGAATCAGGCCGCCGATGATCAGCGTCTGGTCTTCCTGCAGCGCGACCGTCGTCTGCGTGTCGCGGGTCGAGATCTGCGGGATGCCGTTCACGATCGCGGTTTCGCTGTTGACGCTCGGATGCAGCGTGACGCTGACGTAGTTGTCGGCATTGACGATGGGAGTGATGTCGAGCGTGACGCCGGTTTGGAAGGTCTGGATCTGGGTCGTCGCCACGGTGCCCGCGCCGCCGCCGGCCGTCGTCTCGATCGCGATCGTGTCGCCGGCTCGAATCGTCGCCGTGCGTCCCGAGACCGTCGTGATACGCGGATCGGCCAGCACGCGCGCCGTCCCGTTGCGCACCAGCAGGTTCAACTGGACCGGCAGCGAGAGCGGCGTCCGCGTCAGGGGCTGCAGGTGACCGATCCGCAGCGTGTTGCCGTTGGCATCGGTCGGCACGACCTCGCTGAAGGTGCTCGAAATGACCGGCTGCGGGAACGACAGGCCGAGGTCCTTGGCGACCGTTTCGTCGATCTCGAGAATCTGCGTGTCGAGCACGACCAGCTTCTGCGCGACATCGAGCTGGCCGATCAAATCGCGCGCCATCGCGATACTGGTTGGGCTGCCGGTGAGGATCAACTGCTGCGAGGTTGCCGAAACGGTGATGTGCAGGTCGGGTGCCGACGCGGCGAGCGCCTGGGTGACCGTGGCCGCGACGTCGTTGGCGGTGGTCGACGGGTTGCCGTTGAGCCCCGGCAGCGCCGCGCGCAGCGTGTAGATTTCGAAACCGTTGCCGACGATCGTGACGGCCGGGCTGCCCGTGCCGGCAGTACCGTACGCGGACGACGTGGTGAGGACGTCGAGCTGTGCGATTGCATCGGCGATGCGCCGGTGTTCGGTCATGGTCGCGACGATCGAGAGCGCGTTGACGTCTTTGTCGACGTTGACGGTGATGTCGGGGAACGACCGCTTCAGCAGGTCGCCGATCGACGACGCGTCGACCGACCGGATGCGATAGACCTGCGTGAACCGCGTCCCGGCCGGCGGCACGTCGAGCTCGGCGACCAGTTTGCGCGCGCGCAGGATCGCGGCGGTCGAGCCGACGACCAGCACGCTGCTGCCGGCGATCGACACATGTGCGCCCGGCAGCGCGGCGGCGAGGTACCGCGCCACGTCCCGCGACGAGGCCTGCATCAGGTGGAACGCTTCGGCCGAACTCCCCGGCCGCGTGAACGCGACCCGAGTCGAGGGCGCGACGTCGAGCGATGCGACGATAGCGTGAATCTGGGTCAGCTGCTGCGGCGTCGCGCGCAGCAGCAACGTGCGATGAGGGCCGGCCGCGATGTGCACGCTGGGAAAGAGCGGGCGCAGATGCGCGACCGCTTCGTCCGGGGTCAAGTTCTGCAGCGCGATCGCGTCGACTGCCGGCGCGACCGGACTGCGCACGTCGATCCCCGCCAGCACGCCCTGAATCGACGGCACCAGCGACGCCGGTGCGACGACGATCAGCGCGTTCGCGTTGGGTTCGATCGTGATGCGCGCGGCCGGGAACAGGCGCCGCAGCACGACGGCCGCGCGCGCCACCGGAATCTGCGACACGGGCAGGACGACGGGCTGGGCCGCAAGCGAGGAATCCGCGGCGGTGGGGCCGATCGATGCGGCGAGTACGGCCGCGATCAGGAGCGAACCCAGGAAACGGAACGGAGCGATCGTGCCCTCCTAACGCGGCCGTCGGGTTTTCGAACCCGGCGCCGTGCCGGGACGAAGGCGATAGATCACTCCGGCGTAATCGTCGGCGACGAACAGACTCCCCGTCGGCCCGACTGCCAGACCCACCGGACGGCCGACGCGATTCCCCGTGATCGGATCTTGGAACCCGTAGAGGACGGTGTTCCACTGCGAGCCCGAGGTCCAGGTCGATCCGCTGAACGCGCCGGTCTGCGGCCGGTCGGTGCCGGCGCTCATGGGAACGTAGACCAGCTCGGGGACGGCGATCGGCTCCATGTTGGCCGCCGACTCGTGCCACGAACCGTGCATGCTGAGGAACGCGCCGCCCAAACCGCCCGGAAGCACGCCGGCCGGAAAGGCGTTCGCGCCGGTCTGGTTAGCCGGATAGAACACCGCGCCGATGATGGTGGAGTAGGCGAAGAGTTCGACCGCCGGCTGAACGACGTTCACGTTGGAACCCGTCGTCGCCGGCGCCACGGCTTTGCAGCTGGCGCCGGACGCGTTGAGCGGGTTGTACAGATGGTTGTTTTCCTCGCAGACGGGCCAGCCGTAGTCCGGGATCCCGGTGTGCGTTGAGACCGGATCGAAGAACTCGTAGGGATGCCCGTCGTAGGGGCTGTTGTCGTTGAGGACGACGGAGCCGCTGAGCGGCAGCAGATCGTCTTGCCCGGCGCCGCCGGCCCACATCGTGTTCGTGGCCGGATTGACGGTGAGCGCGAGCGCATTGCGGAATCGCGCCGCCGCGAGCGACTGGGATGACTGCCCGGTGCTGACGTTGACCTTCTGAATCGTCCCACGCGTCGGGTCGTTATTCTCCACGCACGCATTGCACGACGAGCCGACCCCGACGTACAGCGTTTGCGTCGAGGGCACGATCGCGACTGAGCTCGTGAAATGCACGTCGCCGTCGCTGGGGTTCGGATTGGTACTAATGCCGCCGCGCCGGACCTTGGCGATCTCGACCGTTGGGGTCGGTTCGGACTGATCGCCCGTGTGGTAGGGCACTTGCCACACGCTCTGGTTGGTAGCGATGTACAACTCGTTGTGGATGGGATCGAACGCGAGACCTTGGGCGGGTGCCTGACTCGAGACATTCGGGACGGTGACGAAGACCTTCGGCGTCCCGCCCGCACCGGTGCCGTCGGCTTTGGGAACGATCCAGACCGTCCCGCTCTTATCATCCGTACCGACGAGCAGGTCGCCGTTCGGCAACGCCACGAGTTGGCGCGGCGCCGGCAGACCGTTGGCGATCACTTCCCCGTACAGGCCGTTGACGTTGAACTGCAGTGCATCAGGCAGCGGCGCGGCCGTCGCTCCGGAAATCGGGCTCGAGCTCGGTGCCGACGTCGGGACGGCGGTCGGGTTCACGGTCGGATGCGGGAGCGCCGCAGTGACCGTGAACAGCACGAACACCGTGGGCGTGCTGCTCAACGTGACGGCGCCCGACACGGGCGATCCGCTCGGAATCGTCAGGACGGATCCGTTCACGGTCGCTTGCTCGACGGTCGTCCATGAGCCGCCGCTGTATTGAGCGACGTAGGTATACGACGAGAGTGATGACGGGCTGCTGGCGAAGGTGATCGTCACCGCCGGGGTCGCGCCCATGATCGTCGCGACGTTCGACGTGTACGAGACGTAAGCGAGCGGCACGAGGTTTTGCCCGTTGATGTTCTCCGGCCGGCGCAGCACGGAAGAGGGCGCAGAGACGCCGGCCGGCAGCGTGGTCGTGACGACCGCCGTGACCGTCGCGGTCGCGCCTGCAACGGGTGCGGTGATCGCGCCGCTGACGTTGCCGAACGTGCCGAAGGCCAGCGGCCCAAAGGTCGCCGTCGGCGTCACCGCCGGGCCGACCGCGAACATCGCGGTCACCGAAGTCGGCGCAGAACTCGGCAGCGGCGCGCCGCCGCCGCCGCCGCCGCCTGACGAACTACCGCCTCCGCCGCCGCCGCAACCGGCAGCCAGCGCGACCACGATACCAACAAGTGCCGCGACCGGGACGAGC
>PMOG01000157.1 GCA_003161555.1 Vulcanimicrobiota bacterium
GCCTTTCTACTGCTCAGAGGCAGTTACCGTGCTGCGGGTAGCAGGTTCGCCGAAAAATAGTTAATTAAAACCCTACCCAGTCGCCTTCGATCGTGGTGAACATCGAGTCGGTCTGGTTCGGCAGCCCGCTGGCGCGCACGACGCGCACGGCCTCCGCGACGATTTCGCCGACGCCCTCGCCGACGCCGATGGCGCTGAACGCATCGCCGAACCCACTGAACATCAACGGGCTCGGGGCACCCAGCGCACTGACCGAGAGCGTGACGGAAACTGGGTATTCCGGCCTGTTCGGTGAGAGCGACACCTGCAGCGGAATCGCGACGGTCAGCACCGCCAACGCCCATGGTCCGTCGGCAACGTATACCGTTACCGGTGTCACGGCCGGCATGTGCAACATCACTTTTTCCGACGCCTCTTCGCAGCAGCAGATCGTTGCGGTGACGGTCACGGCGTCGGGCTTCATCATCAACAAAAAGAAATGATCGATCGCATGACGACGCGCCCTTCCGCCATCCGTTCTGCAGCCATCGCCGCAGCGGTGCTCGCGCTCTCGGCCTGCGGCGGCGGGGGCGGCGGCGCCGTCTCCGCGCCCGCGGCACCGACGTCGGCGCCGACAACGGCGCCGCAGGCCGGCTACGTCACGCCGCAGTTCACGATCGTCATCCCGGCCCAGACACCGGCGTCCGTCCGCGGCCGGCGCGCACCCCAGTTCATTTCGGGGGCCACCGCATCGATCACGATCACCATCACCAATCCGCCGGCCGGCCTGACGCCGACGTCGGTGACGACCAACATCAGTGCCGGCAGCTGCAACAGCGGATGTACCGTGAGCGGCCCTCCGTCGCCGCCCGGTCAGCTCGATAATTACACGCTGGTCACATACGACGGTTCGAACGGCACCGGTAACGCGCTCGATACCGGCACCGTCTCGCTCACGCCCGTCGCCGGTCAGGCGAATTCGGCATCGGTCACCCTGAAAGGCATTCCGGCGACGATCGTGATCAGCGGCGTGCCGAACAATTTCGCCGCCGGTACCGCGGGCCAAAGCGCCGCGCTCACGGTCGTCGTGACGGACGCCGACGGCCGACCGATCACCGGAACCTACGCGAGTCCGGTGACCATAAACGCGCCGGATCCAAACAGCCTCGGCGTCACGCTGACCGGAACGAACCCGGGCTGCGCGGGTCATTGCGCCACCCTCAATGGGTCGGCCGATAGCGTGTCGCTGCTTTACGGCGGCGTCGCCGAAAACCCGATCACCTTGACTTCCGCCGCGACGGGCGTCACCGGCGCCAACGCCGGCAGCGCCGTGTTCACGCCGGTGCTGCAGCCGATCGTGTGGTTCTCCGGACCGACCAGCGTGTCGGCCGGCAGCCCCAAAGGCGTCGACCTCTTCACCAACGACAACACCTCGCCGATCGGTTATACCGGAACCGAAGTCTACGCTGAAAACGGCTTCACGAACCCGCCCTACAGCATGGCCCTCTCCGTCACCGGCGCGGCAGGCTGCGCGACGTTCGCGACGGTCACGACCGGTGCCGACACGGCGAACGGTACGCCGTTCACCGCGACCTCGATCGCCTCGCCCGTCGCCGGCATATGTACCCTCACGGTCACCGATAACCTCACCGATCAGCCCAACGCGCTGCCGACCTTCGTGGTGACGTACACGACCTCGTCGCTCGGAGCCAACGGGAAACATCGCCGGTGATCGCCGCGCACGTGATGTCGATGAAGCTCAACAGCCGGATCCTCGCATCTTTCCTGGCGCTCGCCGCAAGCGCGTCGCTCGCTGCATGCGGTGGTGGCGGGCACAGCAACGCCGCACTACCGCCGTCGCAAACACCCACGAGCACGTACAACGGGCCGCTCGCCGACGCGACCTTCAAGATCACGATTCCGGTTCCGACGACGTCGAGCAGCACCGCGCGACGTCCCGCCTACGTTTCGTCGGCGACGTCGAAGATCGTGTTCACGCTGAACTCGACGACCAACCCCAACATCACACCCTCGCAGGTGACGGCGTTCAACACGAGCCAGCTCGGCACGAAGGCCATCACGCTCAACAGCGCTCAGTGTCCGGGAACCGGACCCTGGACCTGCACCATCCCGATCAAGCTCCCGCCGGGCAGCGACAGCCTGACGGTTTCCGCGCAGGACTCGTCGAGCAACATCCTCTCGCAGCAAGTGCAGACGCTGACGGTGGTGGCCGGTGCGGCCAATGCGTTCAGCATGACGCTCGACGCCAACGCCGCAACGATGACCATCACCACGACGGATGGGTTTTGTGCAGGTACGGTGACGGTAACGGGAAGCCAAACCCTGGGAACCGTCGCGACGACCCCGATCACGTTTACCGCGACGTACACCGACCCAGCCGGCAAGGCGATCGTCGCTCCCGGCTTGCCGCTTCTCACCGTCAACGGGCACACCGATGACAACGGCGGCGCGGGATACACGGACGGCACGACGCACCTCAACGTGAAAGTCACTCAAGCGACGCAATCGTTCACGCTGACGCAAACGGCAGGCACCGGAAATGCGGCCGTCGCCGTCTCCGCAACGCCGCCGGCGTCCGACAATCTGGTCTTCAACAAAACGCTGAGCTTCACGCTCTCGAGCGGGCCCGCGCTCCCGGCGAGTTTCGTGGCTGCGATCGAGCACACGGGCTCGACGACCGGCAAGATCGACTTCTTCACCGTGGCGCTAGGAGCCACCGACACGTTCAGCGCCTACTCCACGCCGACGCTCTCCGACCAGAGCAACGACGTGGATTTCCCGCAGGACCTGCTCTTCGACACCAACGGCGATCTGCTGATCGCCAACGGCGGCGCCGGAGGCGGTGACCTCGGGAACTTCGCGTGCGTCCCCGCCGGGGCAATTTCGACCGGTGCCAATTTCGCGACCGTGCTGACCACGAACGTCGACGATCCGGCGTTCATCGCACTCGGGTCCGACAGCAGCGTCGGCCTCGGGAACAACGTTGCGAACTCCACCTACGACTTCGAGGAGTTCGTCCTGAGCGGCACCTACGCGGCCGCCGCAACGACGCGCGACATCGCTCGCTCCGGCGCGGTCGCGGCGCAAGGCGTCGTCGCGCTTCCGGCCACCGCGGCGAATCCTTCGGGCAGCTATGCTGTGGCGATCACCGACGGAACGACCGCGAATTCCAAGGTCGTCATCAAACACCCCGACGGAACGACCGTAACGATCACGGATCCGCACATGTACGATCCCTTCATCGCGTACGATCCGGCCAACAGCCAGCTCGTCGTCGCGAACGACGGGCGCGGCGCGGGGAATTATCAGCTCTCGAACGTGCAGTTCTATTCGGTCGGCAGCACTCCGGCGAAGGTCAAGGAGATCGTGCTCGACGACGACGGAACCGGTAACTCAGCCGCCGCTCCGTACATCGTCTCGGCATCCTCAAGCGGGCTGATCGCCGTCGGGATCCTGAGCGACGACAACAACGCCGAGGTCGTGCTCTATAACGGCACCGCTTCGTCGCGGGCCGAGATCGCCGCGCCGATTCCGTACGACGCGACGACGACGAACGACTTCAGCTATAGCACCTTCGTCATCGGCAACAGCGGCAACACGGTCACCGTCGTGACGGGCCTGCGCTGGCTTACCGGAACCAAACTGATGGTATCTCTCGAGGCCCAGATCAGTAACGCGCCCATCAGCGGCTGGAACGGTCTGCATACCTACGACACGACCCAAACCCAGACCAACACCGGCTACGAGCCGGTGTACCAGAACCCGGAACAGCCGTCCGCCAAGCAGACGGGATTCCAGTTCTTGAGCAGCCTGCCTTCGGCCGTGGCGTACAAGCCGTAATCGGGAGAAAGAAAAGACGATGTCGAGTCCTTACATCGGCGAGATTCGAATGTTCGGGGGCAACTTCGCTCCAGCCGGCTGGTTCACGTGCGACGGGCAACTGCTCCAGATTTCCGAGTACTCCGCGCTGTTCCAGTTGATCGGCACGACCTACGGCGGTGACGGCCAGACGACGTTCGCCCTGCCGAAGCTTACGGGACGGGTTCCGGTGCACATGGGTACGGGCGCGGGCCTGTCAACGTATGTCATCGGAGCGCAAGGCGGCGTGCAGAATGTTACCCTGACGACGAATCAAATACCGAGCCACACGCATCCGATCGTCGCCGATAACAACAACGCGACGACGAACCAAACCTCGCCGGTGAACGACTTCTACGGCAACGCGAGCCCCGCCAAGATCTACTCGGCAAAGACCAGCGGACTGCACCCCATGATGACGCTGCCTGCGCAAGGCGGGAGCCAGCCGCATGACAACATGCAGCCGTACCAAGCGGTCACGTACATCATCTCGCTGTTCGGCGTCTTTCCGAGTCAAAACTGATGGCAAATCCATTCGTGGCCGAGATCCGCATCTTTCCCTTCTTCTTCGCCCCGACCGGCTGGGCGTTCTGCAACGGACAGCTCCTGCCGATCTCCCAGAACACCGCCCTCTTTTCGCTGCTCGGGACGAACTATGGTGGCGACGGGAGAAGCAATTTCGGGCTGCCGAACTTGCAAGGCTCCGTCGCGCTGCACACCGATGCGTTCGGGGGCGGCGGGCAATTTCCGATCGGCGCCGCCGGCGGAGAAACTTCCGTGACGCTGCTGACGTCGGAGATGCCGTCGCACACCCATACGGTTCAAGCTGATGCGACGGGGCTGAGTACGACGTTGTCGAGCCCGAGCAACGCGGTACCCGGCAACACGAATCCCAAGCTGATCTACTCGGATCAGACGGCAAGCGCCGCGATGAACCCGCAAATGGTCAGCATTGCCGGAAATTCGCAGCCGCACAACAACCTGCAGCCGTACCTCGTGCTGAACTATTGCATCGCCCTTCAAGGGGTTTTTCCGTCGCGCTCGTGAGCGCACGGAAAGTTTCACCAGGAGAAATCCCTGATGTCCACACCCTATCTGTCCGAGATCAAGATCGTGTCGTTCAACTTCGCTCCCAAGGGTTGGGCGCTCTGCAACGGCCAGCTGCTGCCGATCAACCAGAACCAAGCCCTGTTCTCGCTGATGGGAACGACGTACGGCGGCGACGGGCGCGTCAACTTTGCGCTCCCGAATCTCCAAAGCCGCATCGCGCTGCACATGGGCAGCAATTTCACCATAGGACAGGTGGGGGGCGAGGAGTCGCACACCCTCACCCAGCCGGAAATGCCGGCCCACACTCACCTCCCCTTCGGCGCGGTGTCGATAGCCGCAGACAAGGGGAGCGCGGTCAGCAGCGTGCCGGCGGTCTCGGCCCCGAATCAAGTCTATTCAGCCGGCGGCAGTGGAATGCTGGCGGTCGCGATGAGCCCGGCCATGGTGACGAACGCCGGGGGCAGCTTGGCACACGAGAACCGCATGCCCTACACGGTGCTGAATTTCATCATCGCGCTCCAAGGCATCTTTCCGAGCCAGAACTGAAGTGAGGATCACGTGAAGCGCGCTCCGTTCTTGGGGGCTGCAGCCTCCGTCCTGGTTGCCGGCTGCGGCGGTGGTCAAAGTCTCATGCGCACCATTCCCGGCGTGACGACGGGGTCGGGCGCGAAGGCGCCGCAGACCGCGTTCACCCTCGTCCCGGCCGTCGCCGATCCGATTCCGGCGAGCGTCCTCTCGATGCCCTTCATCGGCGAAGCGCGGCGCTTCGACGGTCCGACGGCCCCACCCGGCTGGTCGCTGGCGCAAGGCCAAACGATCCCCATCGCGCAGAATCCGCGTCTGTTCTCGATCCTCGGCACGATCGCCGGCGGCGACGGCAAGGTCAACTTCAAACTGCCCAGCCCGCGCGGCGGCATGATTATTGCGCTAGCCGGAATCTTCCCGGCCAGCCCTACCGTGCTCGCAGAATCGAAGCGACGTAACTCCGGCGGTAACGGAGCACTGCCGCCGGGCGCGCGTCCGTCGCTGGGACGCACCCTCACCGCGAAAGCGCAAGCCCTCGCCGACGCGCGCGCGGCCGCGCTGCGCGACGCGCAGCAGATGCAGGCCTCGGCGATTCGGGTCGCACCCAGCGGTACGCAGACCGTTTCGGGTGCGATGGAAGCGCGCACGGCACAAGCCGAGGACACTGCCCGCGGCGCGATGCTCGCGAGCTTGCACCCCGCCAACCAGTCACGCGTCGAAGGGCTGGTCAACGCGATCCTTGGGCGTCGCATCGATGTGAACGGTGCGACCAAGCAACTCGCGGCATCGCTCGACGGGGGCGAGGCGCGCGCGGTCCTCGGTGTCTTCGACGGCGTGCAGCGCGATCTGCGCAGCGGTTGGCCGGGGATGGACCATCCCGATCTTCAGCTCGAAGCGGCACGCTACGCAATGCAGATCGCGTTCACGCCGGCGCAGCTCCAACAGCTGCAGGCAATGTCCGGGAACGATTGACGCAGAACCCCGGCACGGTGGGGAAAGTCGTCAATTTCCATATTCCGGCCGAGGACGTCGAACGCGCCGCGACGTTCTACTGCGAGGTTTTCGGCTGGGAGTTCGCGCCGTTCGCAGGCTCACCGGTGCCGTACCTCGTGCACGACAACGCTGATACCGGCGCCGGCATTCCAGCCGCGATCACCCTGCGCACGGACGTGGTGAAGGCACCGACTCCGACCATGGAGGTCGAGAACATCGATCAAACGATGATCGACATCGCGCTGAAGGGCGGCCAGCAGGGTCGAGTCCAGAACATCCCCGGGGTCGGCCGGTTCGGCTACGCCATCGACTCCGAAGGGAACATCATCGGGCTGCTGCAGCCCATAACGCCCTAGATTTCGGCGCCGCGCTCCCGCACGACCTCGACGAGTGCGCGCATGAAACGCTCCATCCCGGGCACGACGGGCGTGACCCCGAGAATGCGAAAACCCAGCCGCTGCAGCAGCCGCGCGCTGCGTTCGTTGGCCGGGTCGTACTGCGCGCCGATGCTCGCCAGTCCCAGCGTGGCGAACGCGTACACCACGACGCTGCCGACCGCTTCGAAGGCGTAGCCCCGGCCCTCGAGTTCGCCGTCGACCGAGTAGCTCAACGATGCGCTCGCCGGGTGCGCGTTGAACGACGTCAGGCTCACGATCGCGGCGACGGCCGCTGAACCGCGCGCGAAGGCCAAGAAGCTGGTCGGCTTCTCGCGCAGCCCCTCGGAACGGCGTGCCGCCACCCAGGCGGTGTGAACCGCCGGCTCGTCGCCCGGAAGCAGGTCCCAGCGGCCGAACCGCTCAGCGTTGCGCGCATGGTATGCCCGCAGCGAATCGACGTCGCCCGCATTGGGTTCGCGCAGCACGAGGCGCGCCGTCTCGATCATCAGCGCACCGTTCCGCAGCAGCCCTGGCAGGCCCAGCGTACCAAGAACGCAATCTCGGTGCTTATGCGTAAGAACGTTCTGGCCATCGCGCTGGCAACCGTGCTGGCCGTATCGGCGGCCGCCCAGGCGGCACTCCTCCCGGCGCCGGTCGCGAAGCAAATCCTCGTCACCGACACCTACTTCGGCACGACGGTCGTCGACCCGTACCGCTGGATGGAAGCGAAGGGACCGGACCTGCTCGCGTACTTGAAGGCCCAGAACGACCGCACGCGCGCCGTCCTCGACTCGATCCCGGGACACGCGACGATCGAAGCGCGGCTCAAGCAGCTCCTCGACACCACGGTAGCTTCGTCCGGCGTCGTCGTGCATCACGGCACCTATTTCTACGAAAAGACGCCCTCCGGGGCGAACTCGGCCAAACTGTACGTGCGCAGCATCGGCGTCGAACGCGTCCTGGTCGATCCGGACGCGATGAGCGGCGCGCACCAGGCCATCTCGTATTTCGTGCCGTCGGACGACGGCACGCGCGTTGCGTTTGGCCTGGCTGCCGGCGGCTCCGAATCGGCCACGCTGCACGTCGTCGACGTCGCCACCGGCGCGATGCTGCCGGACACCGCGGATCGGGCCGACTTCGGCGTGACGGCCTGGAGTGACGACGGTACGGCATTCTACTATCTCAAGCGTCAGGAGATCCCGGCGGGCGGTTCTCCGTTGATGAAATATCTCAACGTGCGCACCTATCGCCATGTGATCGGTCAGCCGGGCAGCTCCGACACGGCAGTGTTCGGCGCCGGCATCAATCCCGGGGTCACGATTCCACCGACCTCGTTCGCCGCACTCACCCTCTCGCCGGAGTCGCCGTTTCTGGGCGGCGTCGTGATCAACGGTGTCGACCGCTTCATCACCGTCTACGCCGCTCCGAAAAACGCCCTGAACGGCGACCCCGCTTCGATCCCGTGGAGACTCGTCATCCGGCCCGAAGACAAGGTGACGAACGCCGGGTTCCACGGCAGCACCGTGTACGCGATGACTGCGAAGAACGCGCCGCGCTACAAGGTCGTCAAGTTCGATGTCGGGAGTTCGATCGCGCAGGCGACGGATGTGATTCCGGCCGGAACGCGCGTCATCGACAACGTCGCGACCGCCAGCGACGCGCTCTACGTGCAGTCGCGCCAAGACGGCCTCGGCCGCATGACGCGCGTCGCCTACGACGGCACGCAAACGGAGATCCCGCTGCCCGTGAACGGCACGATCTCCGGTTTGACGACCGAATACGACCGGCCGGGCTTCCTGCTGCAGCTGCAGTCGTGGACGACCTCGCCGCTCTGGTACGCGTACGATCCCGCAACGGGGATCCTCGCCGACACCAAGCTCGACGCACCCTCGCCGGTCGATTATTCCGGCGTCGTTGCCGAGGAAGTGAAAGTCACCGCGAGCGACGGCACCGCGATCCCGCTTTCGATCGTGCACCGCCGCGACATGCACCGGAACGGCGCGAATCCGACCCTCCTGTACGCCTACGGTTCGTACGGCATCTCGACCGATCCGGGCTTCTCCGCGTCGCGGCTCGCCTTTCTCGAACGCGGCGGCGTCCTCGCGTACGCCCACGTGCGCGGCGGCGGTGAGTACGGCGAAGAGTGGCATCTTGCCGGCAAGGACGCCAACAAGATGAATACGGTCACGGACTTCATCGCCTGCGCCAAGTGGCTCGAGGACCAGAACTACACCTCGCCGGCGAAGCTTGGCGCGCGCGGCGGCAGCGCCGGCGGCATCACGATGGGCGGCGCGATCGACCGCGCGCCGTCACTGTTTGCCGCGGTGCTCGACGAGATCCCGGTGTCGGATCAGCTGCGCATCGAGTTCACCCCCAACGGGCCGCCCAACATCCCGGAGTTCGGCACCGTGACGACGGCCCAAGGCTTCAAGAACCTCTATGCGACCAGTCCCGTGCAGCACGTCGTCAAAGGGACGAAGTATCCGGCTGTGATGCTGACGACCGGGATCAACGACCCGCGCGTCGACCCCTGGCAGGCGGCGAAGATGGCGGCGACGCTGCAGGCCGCGACGACCAGCAGCCGGCCGATCCTGCTGCGCGTCGACTACAGCGGCGGACACGGGCTGATCGGCGGCGACCGCAATCAAGCGGCGGACCTGACCGCCGACGAGTTCACGTTCCTCCTGTGGCAGTTCGGAGATCCGGCCTTTCAGCCGCGCTGATCGGGCGGCGGCCAGGCCGGCAGCAAGTCGTCCCATCGCGTCGGTTCGCGTTCGGGCAGCCGGACCGTGCGCGCGTCGTCGCGATGCAGGGTGACCAGCGTCTCGACGTGCCCCGTCTGCGGGAACATGTCGAACGGCTGCACCGTGCCCAGACGGTACCCGTGCGCGACTAGGAACGCTACGTCGCGCGCGAGCGTGGCCGGGTTGCACGAAAGGTACCACAGGTTCGGCACGCCGGCTTCTGCGATCGCGGCCAGCGTCGCCTCGTCGCTGCCTTTACGCGGCGGGTCGAGGAAGACGATCTCAGCCTCCGCCAGCGCGCGCTTGCCCCCGGCGTGCGCGACCGCGCCTTCGACGCGACCCTGCACGAACCGCACCCGGCCTTCAACCGCGTTGCGTGCGGCGTTCGCGCGCGCCTCGGCGACCGCAGCCGGATTCTCTTCGATCCCGACGACGCTCGCGCCGCGCATCGCGAAGAAGATCGCGAACGTCCCGGCCCCGCAATAGAGGTCGACGATCGCGCGACCCGCGCTCACGCCGGGGGCGAGGAACCGGAAGATGCGCCCGACCATCTCGCTGTTGACTTGGAAGAACGACGCCGGCGAGACGCGGTAGCGGACGCCTTCGATCGTCTCCTCCATCTCGTGCTGACCCCAGACGTAGGTCATCGCGCGACCGAGCACGGCGTTGGCCGTGCGCGGTTCGTACGAGTTCGAAACCCCGACCACGCCCGGAATACGCGCCGCGATCGCCGGCGCCGCGGCAGCGACCGCCGCCGAGCGCTGCGCGGTCGTCAGCGACACGACCGCTTCGCCCGACGCCACGCCGGCGCGTACGATCGCGTGCTTCACCTCGCGCAGCGCGGCGGCGGACTCGGGCGCACGCGCGGCGTCGTATAGGCCCGCGATGGCCGCGTCGAGCTGCGGCAGCACGACCGGACAGGTGTCGATGCGCACCAGCGCGTGCGAGCGGGCCTGATAGAACCCGAAGACGGTCTCGGGGCCGGACGGGTCGACGACCAGCGCCATCTTATTGCGGTAGGCACGGGGCTCGTTCATCCCGACCGGCACGCGCACGTCGACGTCGCCCAGGCCGCCGATACGCTGCAGGGCGCTGCGCACGATCTGCTGCTTCCACGCCAATTGCGCCGGATAGTCGAGGTGCTGCACCTGACAGCCGCCGCATTCGCCGAATACGGCGCAAAAGGGCTCGGCACGATGCGGCGAGCGCGTCTCGTACGTCACGATTTCGCCGACCGCGTACTTCGGCTTGACCTCGGTGATGCGCACCTCGGCGCGCTCGCCGGGCAACGGGCCCCATACGAACACCACGAAGCCGTCGAGACGCCCCACCGCCTGGCCGTTGGCGAGGAGATCGGTGAACCGCAGCCACGCCCGTGCACCCACGGCCGGCGCGGCCGCCGGCGCGTGGCTCGGCACTAGTCCGGCTTCTTCTCGTCCAGCGTCTTGATCAGGCGGTTCGCTTCGTCGATCAGTGCCTGGATGCGTTCGGTCGTTTCGTCGCCGGGCGGCTGGGCACGCATCGACGCGCGCAAAATGAAAAACGTCAGCGCGGCTGACGCTCCGGCGATGCCGAGCCACACCAGCGTGCGACCAACCGGCATGCCGGGTTTTCTGGTGGGAGCCTCGGGGACGGGCGGCGCTCCGGGAATCGTCGGCTGATCGGTCACCCTGCGCCTGTTCGGCACGCGTTCCCGGACGTCCTCAGGGGTTGCGAGCGCGTTCGAGCGCTTCGGCGACCTGCAGCGGTGCGAACGGCTTGGTCATGTAGCCGAACGCGCCGGCCGTGCAGGCGGCGTCGACGAGTGCGCGCTGCGACGAGAAGCCGCAGGCGATGATGCGGGCAGCGGGGTCATGTTCCAGCAGCGCACGAACCGCGCTCACGCCGTCCATGTCGGACAGCGTGACGTCCAGCGTCACCACTTCGGGACGCAGCGCGCGATACTGCGCGAGCGCATCGGCGCCGCCGGCTGCCTCGCCGGCCACCTCGAATCCCTTGCTGCGGAGGATCGCGCCCAGAAGCGCGCGCATCACGGCCGCATCGTCGACGACGAGCACGCGCATCCGTCATCGCTTCGGCGCGCGTCGGCCGCGTGACTCCCCGGCGGGAGCTCGGCGAGCAGCGTGACCCCGGCCGGTCCGGCGGCGACGAGCAGCGAACGGCCGGCGGCGCTGACGACGTGCAGCGTGATCTGCGGGGTGAGGTAGGTCGACCCCGCCAGTTCGATGAGACGGCCGCCGCGCGTACTCGGCCGGTGCCGGCGCAGAACGAGCGCGCAGATCGCGAAAGCGCACGCCAGCGCGCACGGCGCGACGACGGCCGCGGCCATCATCGCACCTGGGTCGCCCGGCACGTGCTCCAGTCGTCGCGTTCGCGCTCCTCGGCGGCCCGGCTCGCCCGCGCGGCGGCGGCGCGGTGCCGGTCGCGCAGCAGCTCGAGTGCGGCCCGAGCGCGCGATGCGCGCAGGAGCTCGTCGCGAGCTTCGCACGCGAGAGTGCCCAGTTCGCCGGCCTGCTGCCGTGCAGCGCGAGCCTGCCGCTCGAGCACGCCGGCGTAGCCTTGCCACGCCTGCACCCCCTCGTGCTCCGGATCCGCAAAGGCGCGCACACGTGCGGCGCCGACCAGGCGGTCCAGCTCCTCGCCCTGGCAACGCACGGCCTCCGCTTCCGCGTGGCACTGGACGTAACGCGCTTGGCAAACCACTTCATCGCGGCGGCGCGCATCCAGGAGCGGTTGAAAACGAAACGTGCGGCCCGGCATGGCGTGGCCGCAGTCTGCGCGGCGAAGGTTGCCGCGCAATGACGCCGTGGTTACGTCGCCAGAGCCGAGCGTTCGGGACCGACCGAGACCGCGCGCACCGGGACGCCGGTCAGCTCGGCCAGCCGCTCGACGAAGGCATGCGCGTTCGCTGGAAGGTCCGCGATGCGGCGCACGCCGCGCAGATCTTCGCTCCAGCCCGGATGCTCTTCGATCTCGACGCCGAGGTCGGGTTCGCCGATCCCCTCTACGCCGCACGGGGTGCCGTCGGCGCGACTATACCCGGTGACGATCCCGAGCCGTTCGAAACCGGACAACACGTCGAGCTTGGTGATCACCAGCGTATCGAGACCGTTGAGCTCGGCCGCATAGCGCGCCGCCACGGCGTCGTACCATCCGCAGCGCCGCGGACGCCCGGTCGTCACGCCGAACTCGCGTCCTTGCGCGCGCAGCCGTTCGCCGCGCTCGTCGTCGAGTTCGGACGGAAACGGGCCGCTGCCGACCCGCGTGCAGTACGCCTTGGCAACGCCGAGCACGCCGCCGATCGTGGTGGGGCCGACGCCGAGGCCGGTGCATGCGCCACCCGCGATCGTGACCGAGCTCGTGACGAAGGGATAGGTGCCGAAATTGACGTCGAGCATCGTCCCTTGCGCACCCTCGGCGAGAATCCGCTCGCCGCGTGCGATCGCGTCGTGCAGCCAGCGCACGCCCGGCACGACGTGCGGCACGATGCGCTGCGCGAGCGCCAGCGTCTCGCCGACCACATCCTCTTCGGTCGGCAGCCCGTCCGCGCCCGACAAGAGCGGCGCGCGCGCCAGCAGCGCGGCGCGAATCTTCGACGCCAGCAGCGCCGGTTTCGACAAGTCGCCGAAGGTGATGCCGAGCCGCGCTGCACGGTCGACGTAGGCCGGCCCGATGCCGCGCCCGGTCGTGCCGATCGCGCCGCTGCCGCGCTGCCTCTCGCTCAGACGGTCGAGCGCGGCGTGATACGGGAACACCACGTGGGCGCGATCCGAGATGCTGATTCTCGACACGTCGATCCCGAGTTTGGCGAGCATGTCGATCTCGTCGACCAAACCGCGCAGCGACGCGACGGTGCCGGCGCCGATGAACAGCTTCGTACCGTCGACGAGCACACCCGATGGGACGACGTGCAGCGCGAGCTTCGTCTCGCCGACCTCGATCGAATGCCCGGCATTGTCGCCGCCGCCGAAACGGGCGATGACCCCGTAGTTCCGCGCCAACAGGTCGACCACGCGGCCCTTCCCCTCGTCGCCCCACTGGATTCCCACCGCCACGTCGACCGGCCGGCGCGCATCGCGCGGCGCGGGCCAGTCGATCACCGGCGTTGCGTGCTCAGTCACCGCGGAAGTCGAGGTCGCTCGTGCTTCCGACCGGCAGCGGCGGGAAGCCCCCGAACGAGGTCATCACGAACTCGCTGAAGAGCGCGTTGGGCCAGCCGAAATCGGGCCGTGAGAACTTGGTCGGGTCGTCGGGATTGAACGCTTCGTGCAGCAGGTGGTCACCGGGATCCGAGGCCAGGATCTCGGTCAGCACGTCCTTGCGTTCCGTATCGGTCGATGCGGTGAAGCCTTGCATCAGCAGCGCCAGCGGCCACACCCAGCCTTCGTTGGTATGCGGTGAGCCGATCCCGCGCGCGACCTTCCCGATGTAGTAGGTCGGGTTATCGGAGGACAGCAGAAACTTGCGCGTGTTCTTGTAGATGAACGACGTGGTCTTCGTGTAGCCCAGATAGGGCGCGGAGAGCAGCGAAGGGATGTTCGCGTCGTCCATCAGCCGCGCGTTGCCGAGACCGTCGACTTCGTAGGCGTAGACATAGCCGTAGTTCGGCGTGAACACGACGCCGTAGGTCTGGATGCCGGTCTGCACTTCGTTGCGCAGGGCGCGGGCGCGCTGCGCCTTGATCAGGTTATGGTAGACGTCGCGCTCGATCTCTTGCAGTTCGCCGAGCACGACCACGGCCATCATCTCCGAGGGGATGAGGTAGTTGTACGTGCAGGCGTCGTCCGAGGGACGGAAGCCGGTCCAAATCATCCCGGTGTAGCCGACCGGATTCCCCTTGCCGCCGTTGGGCAGTTCCCGGTGCGTGTAGCTCGAGTTGCGCGGGTGATCTTGCTCGCGCTCCATCGTCTCGAGCGCCTTGTCAAACCCGGCGGCGAGCTCCGGCGTGAAGATCGACGTATCGCCGGTCTGCTTCCAATACATCCAGGCCAGCGAGATCGGATACGCGAGCGAGTCGAGTTCGAACTTCTGTTCCCACACCCGGTAATCGAGCGTGAAGGCGTTGGCGTAGGGATCGATCTGGAGATACTTGCCCATGCGCGCGAGCATGCCGCGCAGGATTGTCTGAACTTGCGGGTCCTTTTTCGCGAAAAAGAGATAGGGGCGTGCCTCGGCGCTGGCATCGCGCAGCCACTCCGCCGGGATGTCGCCGGTCTTCACGTACGCGGTGCCGTCTGAAGCGATCGTGATCTGCCGGGTCGTGTTCAGCAGCGCAGAGCGGTACAGCGACTGCAGCTCGGGGTCAGGGGTCGTGTAATCGGCGGCCGCGCGGGCGAGCGCGTCGACCTCGACGGCGGCCGCCGGTCGCGGCGCCGGCAACGCAATGAACGCGAGCGTGAAAACCAGCGCGCGAGCGATGAGGGATCGCATCGTTTCGCGCTCCTTACCATGCCGCGGCGGGGCTTTCCTAGAAGGAACTTGCGTCGCCGGCGAGTGGCTCCAGATCGACGCCCGCCCGTTCGCGCAGAACGCGATAGATCAGCGAAGCTGGGAATCCGAGCCGCTCGAGTCGCCGCGCCGCCGATTGGTACGAAAGGTCCGGTTTGGCTCTGCGGAGCCGGTCGTAGGCGAGCCCGATGCGCTCCTCTTCGGGTGCGGCCGCCGCACTCACCCGGCTGCGTGCCTCGTCGCGATCGATGCCGCGCTTGACCAGTTCCGCGACCAGCCGCGCATCGCCGACCGCGCCGCGCCGTCCTTCGACGTAGAGCAGCGCGAAGAGCCCATCGTCAAGCAGACCATCCTGTTTGCAGGATGCGACGGCCGCGTCGACCGCGGCGTCGTCGAATCCCTTGCGCTGCAGCTTGGTGGCGAGCTGGGCCGCGGTGAGGCGGCGCTGCGCCAATGCGCGCAGCGCCGTACCCCGTGCGGACGGCACTCCCGGCCGCTATTCGTCTTCGACGACGGCACCGACCGGTCGCGCCGAACCGTTGGTCGAACCGCTCGCCTTGAGCGCCTCGCGGATCTTCGTCGCGATCTCGTCGGCGACGTCGGTGTGCTCTTCGAGGAACGCCTTGGCATTCTCACGACCCTGACCGATCCGCTGTTCACCGTAGGTGTACCAGGAGCCGGATTTTCCGACCAGGTTGCGTTCGAGCGCGACGTCGATGATCGAACCCATCTTCGAGATACCCTTGCCGTAGGTGATGTCGAATTCGGCCTGCCGGAAGGGCGGCGCGACCTTGTTCTTCAC
>PMOG01000153.1 GCA_003161555.1 Vulcanimicrobiota bacterium
AAGGAGCTGCCGATGGAATACGC
Organism: Vulcanimicrobiota bacterium; assembly: GCA_003161555.1. Lineage (GTDB taxonomy): Bacteria > Vulcanimicrobiota > Vulcanimicrobiia > Vulcanimicrobiales > Vulcanimicrobiaceae > Vulcanimicrobium > Vulcanimicrobium vanleeuwenhoeki. The sequence goes on from PMOG01000153.1 coordinate 24, forward strand.
GGTCGAGCTCAACCGTTTGATCCGGATGGAGATGGAAGGGTCAGTCGGCTGACCCTGCGCCCACTGGCGGCCGGCCTCGCGCTGGTCGCAGTGTTGGTTTCGCCGGCGCCCGCGCCGGCGAAGATTTGCGCCGACTCGATCCCGGCCACGATGATCGACACGGTGCGGTCGGCGACCGCCCGCGTCGGCGGAACTTTCCGCTTCAAGATCGCCGAGACGATGACGCTCGAGGACGGCACGACCGTAGAAGAGGGCACTCTCGGCTACGGCCTGATCCGCTCGGCCTCGGCCGCCGGACGCCATAACCACGACGGGTTTCTCGATCTCGAACCCCGCTATTTGATGGTCACCAAACCGAAGGGCGGCGTGATACGGGTCGAGGTCGCGATGGATCCAACCCTGCCGCCGGTCTGGAGTCCGGCCGAACTTCTGATCAACAAAGCGGCAGCGCACGTGCCGCTCCCGATCCCCGGGATCGTGATGACCGGCGTGAACATGGTGCGCTGGGGGCGCAACATCACGCTCGGCCCCGGTTTCAACTTCGCAGTGATCCCGGTCGGAAAACTCGACGGCCCCATCTGCTAGTGGATTCGCCTGGTGGATTCGCCTGACGGCGAATCCTTCGCGGTCCTCGCGCCTCACGGCGCTCCGGTCCGCCGCGCTCCGGTCCGCCGCGCTCCGGTCCGCCGCGCTCCGGTCCGCCGCGCTCCGGTCCGCCGCGACCTAGTTCGAGCGAAGGTAGGCGACGATCGACTGCGCGGCGGCTTCGATGTCGGGCGCTTCGAACTGCGAACCGACTGGTTCCGACACGATGCCCTTGCGGTGAATCATCACCACGCCGTCGGAATTCTCGAGTTTGACATACGAGGGACCGCGGCGAATTCTGACCGTCCCCTCCTCGTCGACGAAGACATCGTCCACATTCTGCTCGCGGGCCAGAGCGCGCACGCGATTCGTGATCTCGCGGATCGCCTCGCGCGCGAACAACGTTACTTCAGTCCCAACAGCTCGACGTCGAAGTCGAGCGTCGCGTTGGGCGGGATGACGCCACCCGCTCCGCGCTCGCCGTAGGCCAGCGCGGGCGGACAGACGAGCTTACGCCGTCCGCCGACCCGCATGGACGCGACGCCCTCGTCCCAGCACGGAATCACTTGGTGGCCCCCGAGCACGAACGTGAACGGCGCGTTGCGGTCACGCGAGCTGTCGAATTTTCGTCCGTCGGGAAAGGTGCCGACGTAGTGGACGATCGCGGCCTGCCCGGGCTTGGCATGGGGTCCCTTGCCGACAACGAGATCGGTGTAGACCAAACCATCGGGAAGCCGGACGGTCTTGGCGGGGACGGCCGCGCGCGAGGGAAGCGCGGCCGCGACCAGCAGCGCCAAGATGATTGCGAAGAAACGGGTCATCTTCGCGGCTTCGAGAACTTCAGGCGCGTGCCCCCCCCCGCCGCTACGCGCAGCTCGGTCCCGCCCGGAACGACGCAACGGATCGTGGTCGACGGCGTCGAGACGCTGCTCTGCAACGTCGACGGCTCGTTCTACGCGGTCGAAGACGTGTGCACGCACGACGGCGGGCCGCTCGATCAGGGTACGCTCGAAGGCTGCCGGATCCGCTGCCCGCGGCATGGGGCACTCTTCGACGTAACGACCGGCGCTGCGCTGACGCTGCCCGCGGTGGTGCCGCTCGGCACCTTTCCGGTACGCGTCGAGGGCGAGGACGTTTTTATCGACGTCTGAGGCGCTCAGAGGTGTTCGTCGGGACCGGCTTGGTGGGCGTCGCGCTCGTCGTCCCGATTGGGATCCTCATCGGAGTCCGCGTAGACGACCTCAGGCGTAAGCGAGATGCCGGCAACGTCGGCTTCGGGACGGCTCAGCGGGGGCTCGTTGTCGGCCTGGGTGTGCAGCTCGCGCGGCATATCGGAGTCCCGCTCGCCGGCCACTTCCGACGGCAGGGCGTTCTTATAGTCGCCCTCGAGGTCTGAGTCGCGTCGCATGCCCAGGTCATACCCACCTCGGGGGCACGGCACCTCGCAGGCGTGCGCCGTTTGTCGCATGACCGCGGGCCGGGGGAATCGGTAGAATGAGGCATGGCCACCCGGCTGATGGTCTGCTCGCCCGGGCACTACGACGTGCGCTACGCGATCAACCCGTGGATGACGCGCAACGTCGGGGACGCGACCCCCGACGCGGTCCGGCAATGGGAGCGGTTCGTCGAGATCGCCGGCTGCGTGGGCGAGGTCGAGTTCGTGTCGGTCCCCTCCGGCGAACAGACGCCCGACCTCGTCTTCACCGCCAACGCCGCGCTCATCAGCGGGAACCTCGCGATCGTTTCGAGCTTCCGCCACGCCGAACGGCGGCGCGAGCAGCCCGTCTTCCGCGCCGCGCTGGCACGCGCGGGATTCGCGACGACCTTCCTGCAGCAGACCTACTTCGAAGGCGCCGGCGACGCGCTGTTCGATCGCGTGCGGCCGTTGCTGTACGCCGGTTACGGATGGCGCACCGAACGCGGTGCAACGATGCAGCTCCAGGAGATCGTCGGCTGCCGCGTGCTGCCGCTGCTGCTCGTCGACGAGCGCTTCT
>PMOG01000253.1 GCA_003161555.1 Vulcanimicrobiota bacterium
TTTTCGGCCGAGATGTTGATCCAGCGAATGCGAATGCGCTCGCCGCGGCGGACGTCGATCGGGTGCGTCGCCGGGTAGGACTTGCCGTTGAGGGTGAAGGCGCTCTCGCTGGTGCTGTTGATGTACCACGACGAGATGATCTCGAGGTAGTCGCGCGCGCTGCGCTCTTCGGGGCGCGGTGCGGACGGCTCGACGATGATGCCGCCGTAGAGTCCCGAGTTGAGGATCGCTTTGCGGTCGTGGGTGTGATAGATGAACGTGCCGGGGTCGGTCGCGCGGAAGATGTACTGGAACGTGCCGTGCGGCGCAACCATCCGCTGCGAGCTGCCGGGGACGCCATCCATCGTGACCGGAATCCCGTGAATGCCGTGCAGATGGATCGTGTCCGGCACGTCGAGTTCGTTTCGGTAGTCGATGACGACGCGGTCGCCCTGACGCACGACGAGCGTCGGGCCGGGCACGACCCCGTTGTAGGTGCGTGCCATGACGGTGAGGCCCGGGCGCAGCGTCCACGGTGCCGGGCGGGCGACGAGGTGATAGATCTCGGTGCGGCCGCGACGCTCGGGAATCGCCTGCACCGTCCCGTCGGCACGGGCCACGGTGCGTGACTCGCCGGGGAACGGCGTGGCGGCGGGAAACGGGCTCGCGATCGGCTGCAGCCCTGCCGGCGCGCTGCCCGCGACCGGCGCCTCGTCCGCATCGGCCAGCGCAGCCGTCGGCAGACCGACCGCAAGCAGGCAGACCAGCGTATACCACGCCGCAGCGCGCGCCAAGAGAACTCCTTCGCCCGGCACCGACCGACGTTCGATCGCACTGCCCGGTCATCAGGTAGAAGGCAGCCGTTTAGTTAGGCGCTCCTAACATCCCTTTCGAGGGGCGCTGGCGGCCCACGGCGCAAGGCGAAACACGCGCTCCGGCGGGACGTACCTCGGGCACCATGTGGAAACGTTTCGCGACCGGTGCTCTCGGGATCGTTGTCGTCATCGGCGTAATCGAGCTGGTCCAGCAGCTGGTCCGTCATCGCGTCCCGGATGCCCTCGGCGTCGGGGCGGTTGCCGCCGCCGCGCTGGCCGCGTATGTCGCGCACGTGCACTATGTCGAACGCCGGGCGGTCGACGAGCTCGCGCTCGCGAGGCTGCCGCAAGCGGCAGCAGGCTTCGTCCTGGGCGCCGGCCTCTTCGTCACCACGATGCTGGTCCTGAGTCTGCTGGGTGTCTACCGCTTCGTGGGCTTCGCGTCGTGGCAGCCGCTTGCGCAGGGGTTCGTCGTCATGATCGCGGCCGGGGTGATCGAAGAGCTGATCTTTCGCGGATTCGTCGTACGCTGGGTGCAATCGACCGCGGGCACGTGGATCGCGATCGCCGTCTCGGCGCTCCTGTTCGGTGCCGCGCACGCCGCCAATCGCGGTGCCACGCCGCTGAGTTCGGCGGCCATCGCACTCGAAGCCGGGGTACTGCTCTCGGTCGCGTACGTGGTGAGCGGCAACCTCTGGTTTCCGATCGGTATCCATGTCGGTTGGAACTTCACCGAAGGGCCGGTATTCGGCGTGGCCGTTTCGGGGAACGACGTCGCGGGCGCTCTGCGCGGCAGCGTGCACGGGCCGGACTTCTTGACCGGCGGCGCGTTCGGCGTCGAAGCCTCGATCGTTGCCGTCATCGTGTGCACGCTCGCGGCGGGGGGACTGTGGATCGGCCTGCACGGCAAGGATCGCCTCCGGCCGCCGATGTGGCGCGGCGGCATTCGCCGCGGGCTTGCCGGCACGGTGTCCTGAGCGTCGCAGGCACGAGCGCGTTCTGTGCGGCGGACCCTTGCGCGGGGACGCCGACCGTGCCAAAGTTTGGCCATGAGGCGCGTAGTTGCTTTCGCCGTGTCCGCGGCCATACTGACGGCCGGAGCGGGTTCAACTGCCGCAGCGCAGTCGTCGCCGGTCACTAGAGGAAAGGACACCACGTCATGATTGGAACACTTTCGCGCTCCTGGTGGCTGGTCGCGCTGCGCGGCGTCATCGGCATCCTGTTCGGTCTGGTGGCATTTTTCATGCCGGGGATCACGCTCTTCGTTCTGGTGATCATCTTCGGCGCGTACATGCTGGTTGACGGCGTCCTCGCGCTCGCCCAAGCGATCCGCTTCCGTCACGAAAAGGAGCGCTGGCCGATGCTGCTGCTGGAGGGCGTGCTCGGGATCGCGATCGGACTTCTCACGCTGGTCTGGCCCGGCATCACGGCGCTAGCGTGGGTCTATACGATCGCGATCTGGGCCGTCGCGACGGGCATCCTCGAGATCGTGACCGCGATCCGGCTGCGCAAGGAAATCAAAGGCGAGTGGTTCGTGGCGCTGACCGGCGTCGTCTCGATCGCGTTGGGCATCGCGCTGGTGCTGCTGCCGCTGGCCGGACTGGTGGCCTGGGTGTGGCTGATCGGCGCGTACTCGATCGTCTTCGGCGTAATTCTGATCGCCCTCGCGTGGCGGTTGAAGAGCGCCGGTGCCGCCGCGCCGACGGGACTGTCCGGCGCCGGCGGCATCTGATCGCAGGCCGATCGTGAAACTGGCACCCTACGTGTGCTTCGACGGCTTTGGGGTGCATCGTTCGGCATGCTGATCGATCGCTTCGGCGTGAAGTGGATGGTCAACGCCGGCTAGCTGCGAAGTAGGTCGCGGCCATGGCTTGGAAACTCGGACCCGTCGGTCATTTCGGGCTCTCGGTTCACGACCCCAAAGCGAGCGCGCGCTGGTGGATCGACAAGCTCGGCCTCGAGCATCAGTTCGACTTCGAGGGCGGCGTCGCGATCGGAAACGACGCCGTGACGATCGTGTTCCATCACGGCCGTCCGGCGCCCGCGGCACTGGGGCACATGTCGTTCCACCTGCACTCGATGCGCGAACTGTTCGAAGCGCTCGAGGATCTCAAGGCGGCCGGAGTCGCACTCGAGGATCCGGGCGGCGAGATCGGTCCGGAGGCTCCCGGTTCGCCGCATCTCGGGCTGTGGTTTCACGATCCCGACGGGTATCGCTGGGAGCTTTCGGTGCAGAACGGCGCAAAAGGCTGAGCCGCCGCCGATGACGAGCTTCAGGTCTTTTTCTTTTTGCGCACTTTCGCTCGAGTACCCGCAGGCGCTTTCTTCTTCAATCTGCTCTGATTGTACGCAACAGCGGCACGAACAAGGTTTGTTAGAGCACGCTGATTGACCTTATCACCTTCGGAGAAATCGATCGATCGCCACTTGTTGCCTCCGAGACCGTTGTTGAAGATCTTGTCTGGATCCGGGAGCTGCGCCCCGTTGGGAAAGGTCAACTTCACCTTCTCTTTGTGCGCGTTGCCGAGGACAACGATTCCGTCGCGCTCCCACACCGGGCTACCCATCCACTTCCATTCCTCGATGATCTCGGGGTCGGCCTCAAGGATGGTCTTGCGGACCCGCGCCAACGTTTTGCCGCGCCAGTCGGTGGTTTCTGCCACCAGCTTGTCAATCTGCTCCGATGGCTTCATTCGATCGTTATGCCCCGAATTCTGCTCCCGTTCGTACCGGCATCACGCGAGCCGCGCCACCACTTGCTCCAGGGCCGCGAAGAACTGCTGCCACCCGCCCTTGGCGCCCTGGTACGCCTGCTGCTGATCCGGCCGGAAGCCCGACTGTTCCATGCGCACGTGGGTCCCCGTGCTCGTCGGAGTGAGAGTCCACATGACGACACTCTCGAGACCATAAGCCGCCCACGTGTACGACAGCGCTTTGTTCGGCTCGACTGCCAGGACCTGACAGTCGACGGCGCCCCAGTCGGCGCGAAAACTGAAACGGTGGTCCACGACAGGCTCGAAGTCGTTCTTCATCAGCCACTCCTCGATCAGGGGTGGTTGAGTCAGGGCGCGCCAGATCTTTTCCGGCGGATACGGCAGGTCACGTTCGACAACGACGGAGAGCGTTTCGGTCGGCTTTTCGCTCACTGGTCCATCCTTTTCAAGAGGTCTTCGAGGTGGTCGAACCGGCTCTGCCAGAACCCGGTCATCTGGCTCGTCCAATCGATCAGCGGGGCAAGAGCAGCGAGCTGCGCGCGATAGTGGGTCTGGCGCCCTTGATGGCGGTCGCGTACCAGCCCGGCGTGCTTCAGAAGACGGAGATGCTTTGACACGGCCGGCTGCGAGATCCCAGCCTGCGCGGTCAGGGCCCCCACGGTTTGCTCGCCTTGGCGGCACAATCGCTCGAAAATAGCCCGCCGAGTCGGGTCAGCAAGCGCTTTGAAGAGCACATCGCGAGCGTTTCGGCCTTTGGGATCGATAACCTACTGGCTATGGATTGAGCTACGACAACTGCGCGAAAAGCGCAGCCGCCAGGACGCCTGTACGCCAAAAGATACGGCGGTTTGCGGCGCGAAGCCCGATTCCGACGATGAACGACTGCATGGCCGCGGTTTTCCACGTGTGCGCAGGCGCCCGATGAAGCACGAACGGCTTCACCGGTTCGTTCCGGCCGAACTCTCGCACGAGCAGCGCAGCTTGTACGACGCGATCACGCAAGGTCCGCGCGCGCGCGGTACGCAGCTGTTCGCCCTAACCGACGCGGAGGGCAGGCTCGAAGGGCCTTTCAACGCGCTGCTGCTGAGCCCGGACGTCGGCACCGCGCTCCAAGAACTCGGCAGCGCGATCCGGTACAAGACCGCGCTTTCGGACCGCGCGCGGGAGATCGCTATTCTCGAACTGGCGGCGATCCGGCGCGCCGACTTCGAATGGTTTGCCCACGAACGGGTAGGGCGCGCGGCCGGCCTCACCGACGAGGAACTGACGGCAATTCGGCGTCGGAAGAAGGCGCCGTCGCTCGATCCCGCCGAGGCGCTGGTCCGCAAGGTCGTGCGCGCGCTGCTGGGCGAGCGCGATCTGGGGCGGGCGACGTTCGACGAAGCGCGCGAGGTTCTCGGCGAGCGCGCGCTGATGGATCTTATCTCGCTGGTCGGATACTACGATGGGGTTGCGCTGAGCCTGCGCGTGTGGCGCGCGCCGCTTCCGGCCGGTGAGGCCTCACCGTTCCGAAAGCGCGCGCGCAAACCCGCGGCTACATCTTCGAGCTGAGGTCACCGCACGAGACGTAGGTCCCGACCTCGGTCGTGGACTTGTGGGTGTTGACCGCGAAGCCGCCCGCTGTCAGCGTCGACATCGGAACGTCGAGCGTGGTCGACGAGACGCCGTCGACCATCGTGGTCAGCGGGTACTTCGGTTTGGGGTTCAGTTTCGCGCACGTTCCTTCGTGGACGTGGACGGGCTGCGCAACGCCCGCGGCTGAGCCGGCCAGCGCGACGTCGACGCGCGTCTTGTCGCCGACCGCCGTCACGGTGACGGTCCCGTTTTCGCCGGAGCCGTTCTGGGCGGACATGGCATACACGTGATGGGCGCCGTCGGCAGCGGCCGCAGGCACGGTGAGGACGAGGGCGGCGGCGGCGGCGAGCGCCCCCGCGAAACGAACGTGAACCATCGAATAGCCTTTCAAGAAGCGGATGTTTTTTCGAACGCGGCTTCGCGACCGGTAAACGAATCACCGGTGTTTGGAAGAAGATCCCGGTCGGGCCCGGTGAGCAAGGACGTCAGGTCGCGGACGTCGGGCAGGCGGTCGAGCCGCCGCACCGCGGCCACGATGCGTTCGCGTCGGGCCGGCCCGTAGAGTGCGCCCGCCAGGCCGTCGAATTTCGCGGTCAGGTCGTCCCACGTCAGGGGGTTCGCGGGTTCGCCCCGCGGCGTGTCGTTCAGCCGCCGGATCGTCCGCCCGCCGATCTGCACCTCGACGGTCGCCGCCATGCCGGGGAAGAGCGCCTCGACGCGCGGGTCCTGGGCGACGGAGATCTTCCGGATCGTCGCTTCCACCTCGGGGTCGCCGAGCAGCGCGTACTCCGCCCAGGTGAAACGGCGGCGCAGCAGCGTGACCGCGGCGCAGAAGAACATGCTGAACTGTCCGTCGACGATCGAGGTGGGGCGGCGTTTGGCGTCCTCGGGGATGCCGACCAGTTGCATGCCGCTGCGCGGCAGCCCGATCCGCACCGCGTCGATCTGCGCAGCGTCGGCCCGCGTTTCGGCGAGAATCTCGAGCAGCGCGTCGATCGCCGCGTGCGAGTAGCGGCAGCTGGGGTACGGTTTGAAACCGGTCTCGTCGATCGCGTACGGCGGACCGAGCGACGCGCTCAGCCGCGCCGGATCGGCGCCGTCGGTATAGCCGCGGAAGAAGCCCGACGTTCCTTCGAGCGCGCTGCTTGCGCCTTGCGCACCGGCCGCGGCAAGACGATAGGCCACGATCGCGTTGTGCGCGGCCAAGCCGACGTGGATGCGTTTGTTCCAAGCACCGTTCTCGAGAAACTGCAGCGACCCGGCGGCCTGGCTGCCGTTGATGCCGAAGGCGTGTTCGAGCGTGCGCGCGCCCGCGCGCGCGACGCGCGCCACCGCTGCGGTTGCGCCGAAGGTACCGACCGTAGCGGTCGGATGAAAGCCGCGATCGTACTGCGCGGCCGGAATCGCGGCTTCGCTCAGCCGAACCGTCACGTCGTAGCCGGCGACGATCGCTTCGATCAGCGCGCGCCCGGACGCACCACGCTCCTCCGCGATCGCGAGCGCGGCCGGGATCACCGGTGCGCCGGGATGAATCGAGCCGCGCTGATGCGTGTCGTCGAAGTCGAGCGTGTGCGCGAACGCCGCGTTGAGCAGCGCGGCGTAGTGCGGCCGGTAGTGCGCACCGATTCCCGCGACGGTCGCATCGCCGGGCGCGCCGAGCTCGTCGACCACGCGCCGCAGCACCGCGCTCGAACCTGGCTCGCCGGCGGCCCGAATCGCGATTCCCAACAGGTCGAGCAGCGCCTGCTTCGCATGCTCGACGGTGCTCTCCGGCAGTTCCGAGAACTGCAGGCCGGCGGCGTATTCGGCAACCCGTCGCGTCGCATGCGTATCGGTCACAGCCTCAGGCGTTCTGGCCGCGGCCTAACGTTGCCTCGATGGGCCGCGACCGCTGGTCGGAATGGCGAAAAAGCGGGAATAATGGGAGCATGGGAGCTCTTTGGGGTCTGATCAAGGCGGTCGTGCTGTTCTTCGCCGTCGTCGTCGCGGCGCTGGTCGTGCTGGACGGCACGCTGCTGGCCAACCTGATGCGCAAGCGCGACACCTAGTTCACAACCCCGCGCGCGCCGCGCCCCGCAGCGGCGGTGGTATACTGCGAGCATGCTCGCGGACGCGACCGCGCGCGGTCTGCTTTTCGCCGACCTGCTGCGCTCGATCCGGGTGCGCAGCAGCGTGTTTGCTCGCCCGCAGCTGCGCGCGCCTTGGGGCTTTCGCCTCGTCGACGAAGGCGCGGCCTTTCATATCGTCACGCGCGGCCATTGTCTGCTCAGCTGTGAGGGCGCACCCGGAACCTTCGAACTCGCCGAGGGCGATTACGTCGTGCTGCCGCGTGGCGGGACGCACGTCGTGCGCGACGCGCCGGGCACCGTTGCGGTCGCGTTGGACGACGCGCTCAAAGCGCGTCTGCGCGGGGCTGCGAAGCCATTCGGCGGCCGCGGGAGCGGCGAGAGCACGGTCCTGATCTGCGGCAGCATGAGATTCGAGGATCCCTCGACGGCTCTTTTACTCGAGCTCTTGCCGCCGGTGATCCACGTCAAAAGCAAGGGCAGCCGGCTTGCGGCATGGCTGAACGCGACGATCGAACAGCTGCGCGGCGAACTCGCCGCCTGCGGCCCGGCGGCGGATGTTCTCATCGCGCGGATCGCCGACATGCTGGTGCTGCAGGCAGTCGCGATGCATTTCGACGACCACGCCGACAGCGCGGAGTCGGGCTGGCTGGCGGCGCTGCGCGACCGGCAGATCGGTCCGGCCTTGGCGCTGCTGCACCGGCATCCCGAGCGAACCTGGACCGTTGAGTCGCTGGCCGCGTCGCGCGGGCTTTCACGGTCCGCGTTCGCGGCACGCTTCGCGCAGCTGGTCGGCGAACCGCCGCTCCGCTATCTGAGCCGCGTGCGCCTCAGCGTGGCCGGCGCTCGCCTGACGTCCGGCGACGAGACGATGAGTACGATCGCCATGTCGCTGGGATACGAATCCGTTTCCGGATTCAACAAGGCGTTCAAGGCGCGTTTCGGCATCGCGCCGGGCGAATACCGTGGACGATTTTCTCCCAGGACCGGTGCCTGAGACAAGCCCCGGCAGCTTGCCGCGTGCTACGCTCGCGCGGTGATTTTGGTAACAGGCGCAGCCGGCCTCACCGGCGGCGAAACCGTGCGCCGGCTCGCGGCGCGCGGTATTCCGGTGCGCGCGCTGGTGCGCCGCAGCGCCGGGGCCGAGAAACTGGCGGCGCTGCCAGGCGTCGAGGTCGTCGTCGCCGACATGGGTCGCGCCGAAACGCTGGCCGCTCCCTTGCGCGGAATCGAGCGCGCGATGCTGATCTCGTCGTCCGCGCCGGACATGCTCGACGTTCAGTCGGCCTTCATCGACGCGGCCGCAGCCGCCGGCGTCGCGCACGTCGTCAAGCTTTCGGGGATCATGCCGGAGCGCGACTCGCCGTTTCGTTTTGCGCGCATGCACGGTGAGATCGAACGAAAACTCGAGCGCTCGGGGATCCCGTTCACGCATCTGCGGGCCGGCGAATTCATGTCCGCATATTTCCGCCAGGTCCCGTCGATCGTCGCGCAGGGTGCGTTCTCGGTGCCGATGGGCGATGCGGCGACGGCGTCGTTCGACATCGAGGATCTCGCCGAGATCGCGGTGACGGCGCTGACCGGCAGCGGACACGAAGGGAAGACGTACCGTCTTACCGGGCCCCACGCGCTGAGCATGACGGAGGTTGCCGCGGCGCTCTCGGCCGCAACCGGCAACGCGATCCGCTACGTTCCGGCGAGCCCCGAAGAGTACGAGCGTGCGAACCTCGCGCGCGGCATGCCGCCCTACCTCGCCGCCGCGCTGGTCGAACTCTACGCAGAACGGCGCAAAGGCAAGGAGGGAACCGTGTTCGCCGACGCCGAGATGCTGCTCGGACGTCCAGCAACGAGCTTCGAGGCGTTCGCCCTGCGCAACGCAGCAATCTTCCGCGGCGAGCAGCCGGCGCCGAAGGTGTAACATGAAGTATTTTCTGATCACCTATCGTTTCCAGAAGGGGACCCTCGACGACTGGCATGCTGAGATCGCACGCTTCATCGGTGCGTTGGACGCCGACCCCGAGCTGAGCGGCAAGATCTCATACCGCTGCCTGCAGAGTAAAGCCGGCCCCGACTGTTATCACCTCGCGACCGCGAGCGACGAAGGGGCGGCCAAGGCGCTCGGCGAGCGGGACTTCTTCACGCGCTATACGGAGAAGTGCGAGGCCGCCTCAGGTGGAACCGTCGAGGTCACCCCGCTCGAACTCGTCGGCGAAACCGCGTATCGCCCGTGATCCCGGCGCGCGCCGCGCTCAGTACTTGAGGCCGGTGTCGCAGAGAATCGTCGCCACGATGGCGTTTGCGCGGAGTCGGCCGCTCGCGAGCAGCGCGCGTGCGGCCGCGACATTCGCGCCCGACGAAAAACCGACGTAGAGCCCGCGGCGTCCGAGCGCTGCGCGCTCGTCGGCCGCTTCCTGGTCGCTCACGGTCACGAACGCGTCGACCAGCCCGGCGTCCCAGAGCGGCGGCGTCGATCCGTACCCCGTCCCTTGCAGGATGTGGGCGGGTTTGGTGACCGTCGCCCCGCCCAGGACCGCGGCGCCGAAGGGTTCGACCGCGACGCCGATCAACTGCGGCTGACTCCGTTTGAGGTCGCGCAGTGTGCCGATCAGCGTCGCGCCGGTCCCGACGCAGGCAAGAAATGCATCGAGCCGGGGATACGCAGTTCGCAGTTCGGGGCCGGTCGTCCGTTCGTGGGCCGCAAAGCAATCCGGATTGTTGAACTGATCGACGTAGAAGGCTTCGCGCTCGCGTGCGACCGCGCGGGCGCGCTCCGCGGCAGCGCCGATGTCGCCGCCGGTAACGCAGCCCGCCGTGCCGTCGACCTGCGGCACGAGGATCACCTCGGCGCCCAGGCCGCGAATCATGCGCGCGCGTTCGGGGCTGTTCCCTTCCGACATCACCGCGACGAAGGGATGTGCGAGCGCGTCGCACACGACCGCCAAAGCCGCGCCCATGTTGCCGCTGGTCATCTCGACGACGGTTTGCCCGGGGCGCAGCGCGCCGCGCGCGCGGGCGCCTTCGATCGCGGCGCGCGCGGCCCGATCCTTGACGCTGCCGCCCGGCTGCAGATACTCGGCTTTGACAGCGATCGTGCCGCCGCCGGCAGCGATCTCGACCACGCGCGTCGCGCCGATCAGGGACAGGACGGTATTCTCGCGCCTTCCGGCTGGCATGCGGTCCTCCGAGGGCACGCCATTCGTTCCGGACGGTTCGACTCCTGACACCACGTTGTCAGGAGCACCTTGCTAGGATCGGTCCCTACCCCACCGTTTCGACGCAAGGAGCTCTCGCAATGTCCCAAACCGCCACCGCGACCGCCGCCCCCGCTACCGTCCCCGCAACGGCGATCAGCTGGTTCGAAATCCCCGCCGCCGACCTCGAGCGCGCGCGGCGCTTTTATGAAGCGATCCTGGAAGCGCCGCTGAAAGCGCTGTGCTTCGAGGGCGAAGATATTGCCGTCTTCCCGTGCCAGGAGGGCGGGGTCGCCGGCTGTCTGCTCGAGACCGCGCATCCCTCGCCGCACGGCACGCAGGTCTACCTGAACGTGAACGGACGGCTCGATCGCACGCTCGAACTCGTCGCCGCCAACGGCGGCCGCGTCGAAGAGCCGAAGCGGGAGCTCCCCAACGGCATCGGCTGGGTCGCCCGAATCGCCGACTCGGAAGGGAATCGCGTCGGACTCCACGCGATGCAGTAAGGGTGCGCCGTGCCGACCGCCTCTTCACGATCGTGCAGCTCCTGCGGGGCGGCCGGCACGTCACCGCACGCACCTTGGCCGACCGGCTCGAAGTCTCGGAGCGCACGATCTACCGCGACGTTGTGGAACTGGGCCTGTGCGGCGTCCCGATCGAAGGCGAACCCGGCCACGGCTACCGGCTGCCGAAAACGTTCGAGATTCCGCCGCTGATGTTCGAACGGCACGAAGTCGAAGCGCTGGTCGTCGGCGCACGTTTCGTCGAAGCGTGGTGCGGGCCGGGTCTGGCCGCATCGGCGCGCTCCGCGTTGGCGCGCATCCGCGGCGTGGTGCCGGCGCATCTGCTCGGCCATGTCGATGACGCGCGGATCTACACGCTGCGCTTCGGGCGCGATGCAGGCTCGGAGCACTTCGACGTGCTGCACGAGGCGATCGGCAGCCGGCGCCGCATCCTGATGGACTACGCCGGCGAGGACGGCCACGCGACGCCGGATCGCTCTATCCAACCGCTTGGCTTGTACTTCTGGGGCAAGGTCTGGACGCTCGCCGCCTGGTGCGAACTGCGCGACGACTTCCGCAGCTTCCGCATCGACCGCATCCGCGTGCCGCGGCTGGGCGAGCCGTTTTCGGACGACCCCGCCAAGGCGCTCGACGCCTACCTAGTCCGCATTCGCGCAGCAGAGCGCGACACGTCGCTTCCATCCTGAAGGTCCGCGCGAGCGTAAGGGTCGCGACCTTTGAGTGCCCGATTAGTTTGATTTGACAAAGCAAATGAATGGGGTTATGCTGAGCCGACGTGAAGCCTTCGCCGGTCGACGCGGTCCTCGAACACTACCCGCGCATCTATTTTGCGTGCCACACCCGGCACGCGCGCGACCCCCGCACCGGCGAGACGCTCAGTTCTCATCAGGTGAGCATCTTGGACCATCTCAGCCGAACCGATCCCACCTCGCTTGCTGAGCTCGCCGCGCACATGGGCGTCACCGCCTCGACGATGTCGCTGGCCGTCGACCGCTTGGAGGCCCAGGGGTACGTGCGCCGCCGGCGGGACGGCGGCGATAAGCGCCGGCTGCAGTTGACGCTGACGGCGAAAGGGCAGCGCATCCGCGAGTCACACTCCGTGCTCGACCGCCAAAAAGTCGGCGCGATGCTGGCCCGGCTCTCGGAAACCGCGCGCGCGAGCGCGGTGCG
>PMOG01000206.1 GCA_003161555.1 Vulcanimicrobiota bacterium
TGTCCGTCGATCGAAGACAAGGTCGTCAAGTTCGCGCACAACCCGACCCACCAAATCTTCGTCGAACCCGAAGGCTGGGACGAGCCGACGTATTACGTCGGCGGCTTCTCGACCTCGCTGCCGGCCGACGTGCAGGAAGCGATGCTGCGCACGCTGCCCGGTTTCGCCGACGTCGTGATGCTGCGCGCGGGCTACGCGGTCGAATACGATTTCGTCCAGCCGACCGAACTCGACGCCAGCCTCGAAACGCGCCGCGTGGCAGGCCTTTTCCATTGCGGGCAGCTCAACGGGACCAGCGGTTATGAAGAGGCGGCCGCGCAGGGTTTGATCGCCGGCATCAACGCGGCGCAGCGCGCGCACGGCCGCGCGCCGCTGCGCTTGGGCCGCGAGACATCCTACCTCGGCGTGCTGATCGACGACCTCGTGACGCGCGGTGTCGACGAACCGTACCGCATGCTGACCTCGCGCGCGGAACACCGCGTCGTGCTGCGTCACGACAACGCCGATCTGCGGCTCACCCCGACCGGCCGCGAACTCGGACTGATCGACGATGCCGAATGGGACGCGTTCGAAGCCCGTCGCAGCGCCCTCGAACGCGGCCTGGCGTGGTCACGCACGACCCGCGCACCCAAAACCGTCGGCAGGGTCAACCTTTCGCCCGGGGCAACGGTCGCCGACGCCCTGCGCCGGCCCGACGTGACGGCCGCCGATCTTCGCGGCGCCCCTCCGGACGTCAGCGACGACATCGCCGGCCGCATCGAGATCGAGTTGAAGATGGACGGCTACGTGCGCCGCCAGCAGGCCGCGATCGAACGCGCCGCCGGCGACGAAGCCGTGGCCGTACCCGCCGATCTCGACTACACGACGATCCGCGCGCTCTCGCGAGAGGCGCGCGAGAAGCTCGACCGCACCCGGCCGCGCACGCTGGGCGCCGCGCGGCGGATCCCCGGGCTCACCCCCATCGACGTCGCGCTGCTGAGCGTCCATCTGCACCGGCACGCCGCCTCCGCGTGAGCGCGCTCCCGCTCCCGAATCCCGAAGCCCTGGCCGCGTTCCAAGCCGCCGGCCTCGAGCCGCCCCTCGCCGAGCGACTCGCCGTCTACGCGGCGCTGGTCCTCAACGCCAACCGCCGGGTCAATCTGACCGGCGCCAAGACGGGCGCCGCGTTCGCCGAGCACATCCTCGACGCGCTGACCTTGCGCGACGACGTCGCCTCGCCGCTGATCGACGTCGGCTCCGGCAACGGGATCCCCGGCATCCCGCTCGCCCTCGCCACCGGTGCCCGCGTGACGCTGCTCGAGCCGATCAAAAAGCGCGCCGCTTTCCTCACCAGCACCCTCGCCGCTCTCGCACTCGAAACCGGCGACGTCGTCGCCGCTCGTGCCGAGGATGCCGCCCGCGATCCCGCCTTCCGCGAAGCCTACCGCACCGCCACCGCGCGCGCCGTCGGAGCCGCCCCCGCCGTCGCCGAACTCACTGTGCCGTTCCTCGAGATCGGCGGCCGCGCGCTGCTTCAACGCGGCGCCCTCGACGACCGCGAACGCAACGCGACCGCCGACGCCGCCTTAGTCCTCGGCGCCGAACTGATCGAAGAACGCCCCCTCACCAGCGACCGAAGGCTGCTGGTACTGCAGAAAACCAGCCGCACGAGCCCGCGCTTCCCAAGAAAAGACGGCGTCCCCACCAAACGCCCCCTATGTCTCCGATGAAATGGGTTTGTGGGACAGAACTTCCACGGCGAACACCAAGCTGCATCGCGGAGCAATCGCGAATAGCTCCGCATGACGGATGACGAACGCCGGGCGAAGCTGGCATATCTGGTCGATTGGGGCAAGGCGGGTGGCCTTGCGGCTGAGCAAGTTGGGCTTCACTACGCCATGTCGATGATGGCCGACCTCCAGCTTGACGCCGATGACGCCGTCCGCGGCGACGTTGCCAATGCACTGAGACTGGCGTTTAAGGACGGGTTGGCATTCGCGGAGTTGTGGGACGGCGTCACGGAACAGCCCGGTGCGTCAAGTCTATAGCCCCCAAATGTTCCACGATGAACATCGCTCTGCAAAACAAAGTAATGTTTCCCGGGAAACACTCCGCGCCAGCGATGCCGACTCCACCCCCGACGTCGCCAAAGCGGTCCCCCGGCTGTCGAACGTTTTTGCCGATCCGGGCCAGGAGGGCCGGGGGCGCCCGCAGGGCCGCCCGGGGTGCTTTGCGCAGGCGCGGAGCCAGGATGGCGGGAGCGCCGGAGCAAGCAGCGACCGAAGCGCACGAAGCGCGAAGGGAGCGTGCCCCGGGCGACCCTGCGGGCACCCCCGGCCCGAGCCAAAACCCCCGAACGGAAAACGCCGAGCCCAATGCGCCACCCCCTAGACGACGTCCTCACAACGATTCTTGCGGGTGCACACGTGTACGCCGTAGGGGGCCGCGTTCGGGACGAGTTTCGCACCAAGCTCGACGGCGAGGAGCGCCCTCCGAAGGACTTGGATTACGTCGTCACCGGCGTGCCGCAGGACCGGCTGCTGGAGGCACTGTCACGGGCCGGCAGGGTCGACGTCGTCGGGGCGTCGTTTGCGGTGCTGAAGTTCCGGCACGCCGCCGGAGAGGCCGATATCGCGCTGCCGCGGCGCGAGCACTCGACAGGGGCCGGCCACAAGGAATTCGCGATCGAATCGGGCCCCGACATTCCGATCGAAGACGATCTGGGCCGGCGCGATTTTCGGATGAACATGATCGCGCGACGACTCGACGACGACACGGTGGTCGATCCGTACGGCGGCATCGAAGACATCCGCCGCGGCTGGATCGACATCGTCAGCGATCGCGCGTTCGAAGAAGATCCGCTGCGAACGTTGCGCGCCGCGCAGTTCGCCGCGCGCTTCGAGTACGACGTGACGGAACGCGCGAAAACGGCGATGCAGCAGGCTTCGCCGCTCATCGTCACCGTGTCGGCCGAACGCATCGGCGAAGAATTCGGCAAGCTGCTCAGCGCGAAGACGCCGTCGATCGGGCTCGAAATTTTGCGCACCACAGGAGTGCTCGGGCAGCTCTGGCCGGAGCTGCTCGAGGGCATCGACGTCGACCAAAACGATTGGCATGCGTACGACGTCTATCGCCACAACGTCGCGACCCTGGACGCCGCATCGCCCGATGACCTGCCGCTGCGTTTGGCGGCGCTGCTGCACGATGTCGGGAAACCGCGGACGGCCGCGCCGCGCCCCGACGGCCGCGGCAACACGTTTTATCAGCACGAGCACGTGGGAGCCGACCTGGTACGCCCGATGCTGGCCAAGCTGCGGCTGCCCACCGAGACGGTCGAGACCGTGGCCCATTTGGTGCGCCAGCACATGTACTCGGCCGATCCCGAGGCGCAGGACCGGACGATCCGGCGGTTCGTGCGGCGGATCGGGCCCGAGCACGTCGCGCGGCTGTTCGCGCTGCGGTGGGCCGACATCACCGGCTCCGGCCTGCCCAAGCGCGACGATTCGAACGAGCGCTTCGAGGGGCGGGTGGCCGCCGTGCTGGCCGAAAAACCGGCTCTCGCCGTGCGGGATCTCGCTATCGGGGGCGACGACGTGATTGCGGTCCTCGAGCGCAAGGGGCTCGCCCCGCCGGGGTTCCGGGGCGACGCCCGGGTCGGTGAGGTCCTTCAGGCGCTGTTCGAGGAAGTGACCGACGAGCCGGCCCGGAACGAGGCGGGCCTGCTCGTCGAGCGCGCGGAACGCTATATCGACGAGCACTTCTCTGCGCAATAGGTCGGGTTTTTGGCCGCGGTAGTACCAACCCCCACGACGGCTCGCGTCATCGCGATCGTCAATCAGAAGGGCGGCGTCGGGAAATCGACGACCGCCGTCAACCTCGGCGCATCGCTGGCTTTGATGGGCCGGCGCGTGCTGATCGTCGACATCGATCCGCAGGGGAATACGACCACCGGCGTCGGCGTCGATAAGAGTATCGTCGACCGCGACATTTACAACGTGCTGCTCGAACGCGTGGCGATCGGCGACGTCGTGCGCGCGACCGAAGTCGAGAACCTCGACATCGTCCCGGCAACGTTGAATTTGGCGGGCGCCGAAGTCGAACTCGTGTCCGCACTGCAGCGCGAAAATCGGCTCAAGAGCGCGCTCGAAGCCGTACTCGGCAGATACGACGACGTGCTGATCGATTGCCCGCCGTCATTGGGTTTGCTCACCATCAACGCGTTGACGGCGGCGACCGAGGTGATCATTCCGGTGCAGGCCGAGTACTACGCGCTCGAAGGTTTGAGCCAACTGATTTCGATCGTGCGCCGGATCAAAGAAGGACTCAATCCCGACTTGGTGATTCGCGGCGTGCTGATCACGATGTTCGACGGACGCACGAAGCTGGCGACCGAAGTGCTCGAAGAAGTGCACCGGCATTTTCCGGACCGCGTGTTCGCAACGCAGATTCCGCGTAACATCCGGCTTTCCGAGGCGCCGTCCTACGGGAAGCCGGCGATCCTGTTCGATGTGAAGAGCCGCGGCGCGCAGGCCTACCTTTCCCTCGCCAGGGAGCTGATCCCGAGCACGCCGCTGGCGCGCGGTTCCGGCGGATGAGCATCAGGCGTGGGCTCGGGCGCGGCCTCGGCGCCCTGCTGGGCGAGGGGGGAACCGCGGACCTGACGACCGCCGCGCCGCGCCGC
Source organism: Vulcanimicrobiota bacterium (assembly GCA_003161555.1). Classification (GTDB taxonomy): domain Bacteria; phylum Vulcanimicrobiota; class Vulcanimicrobiia; order Vulcanimicrobiales; family Vulcanimicrobiaceae; genus Vulcanimicrobium; species Vulcanimicrobium vanleeuwenhoeki. Next base: position 4,661 of record PMOG01000206.1, read on the forward strand.
GAACTGCAGCAACTGCCGATCGCGCGGATCGTCCCCAACCCGCGCCAGCCGCGCCGCAGCTTCGCCGCGGTGCCGCTGGAGGAACTGCGCGCGTCGATCGCGGCCTTCGGAGTGCTGGTTCCCATCATCGTGCGCGAGCGGGGCGAGGGCTACGAGCTGATCGCCGGCGAGCGGCGGCTGCGCGCGGCGCGCGCGGCCGGCCTGGACACGATCCCCGCGCTGGTGCGCACGGCCGACGACCGCGAGTCGCTCGAGATGGCGATCATCGAGAACCTGCAGCGTGAGAACCTCGATCCGCTGGAAGAGGCGATGGGGTTTGCGCATCTCGTCGAGGCCTACAGCTTCACCCAGGAGCAAGTCGCCGAACGCGTCGGCCGAAGCCGCCCGGCGATCGCCAACGCGCTGCGTCTGCTGTCGCTCCCGGATACGGTCAAGGCCTACGTGCGGGATGGGTCGCTGACGGCAGGCCATGCGCGGGCGGTCCTCGCGTTCGTCCCGGAACGGCGCGAGACGATGGCCCGCCGAGCCGTGGCCGAGGGGCTTTCCGTGCGCGCGCTCGAGAAGCTCGCGGCCGACGCGGTGCCGCAGCGCGCCCGTACGCGCACGCCGACGCCGCGCGACGACGGCGACGGAGCCTTCGTCGAAGCGCTGCGCTACAAGTTCGCGACCCAGGTACGCGTCGTCGCGCAGGAACGGGGCGGCACGATCGAACTTCGCTACGCGGGGCCCGAGGATTTGATGCGCATCGTCGACCTGCTGCTCGGAACGTCGCCGTGAAGCGCGCTGCGCGCGTCGCACGCGTCGCGGGGATCCTGTCCGCTTTCGTCTTGCTGGCAGCGGCGCCGGCGGCGCACGTCGGCCCCGTGCCGCACAACGCGCAGACGGCGCTGATCGAGAAGTACGTCGCCGCGCAGCGCGCCGCGCGTTACGACATCGCGTACGGCTTGCTGGTCGACAGTGAACGAAAGTACTTCGGCGATCCGCAGAGTTATCGCAGCGTGTACGACGCCGACGGTATCGCGCTCGAGAGCGCGCGGCTGATCGGAGCTGACGGCAACGACAACGGCCGCGTGTACTTCGTGCGTGAGCGGATCGCGTTCGTCGATCACGCGACCGATGCGCGACGCGAACTCGAAGCGACCGTGCTGCTGGGGGTCGTGCGCGAGCACGGCGTGCTGCATGTCAAGGATCCCGGCAAACCGTATCGCGCATTCGCAACCGCGTCGACGGTGGACGCGTCCGGTTTACGCGTCACCGTCAAGAAAGTTGAGTTCTTCCCCGACCGCATCGACATGATCGTGACGTTCGCAAACGTCGGCGACAACTTCGTCACCGTCCTTCCGTACGACAAAAGCGTATTGCGCGACGATCAGGGCGGCGTCTACCGAATCCTCGCGCTCAAGGACTGGTCGATCACCGACAAGCGGCTCTTCGAAGGCATTCCGCTCGCGCCGAACGCGCAGTACACGGGCTGGCTCGCATTCTCGGCAACGCGACTCGACGGGCAAAAGCGCGCATGGTCGCTGACGGTGGCGCCGGCGTTGCGCGACGGTGCCGAAGCACCGTTCGACGTGACGATTCCGGTCGTTCCGCAGCCGAACTAGTTCCGTCCGCCAACGAGAGGAACCGCCTGCGGGGCTACGGAACGGTCGCCCGGCCCGGCGGTGACGCTCCGACATGGCCGCCGGGGTTTTGCCGTGCTACAGGGGAGTCGCACCCATGCGTCGCTTCGTCCGATCCTTCGCCGTCCTGGGCGCTGTCGGTCTTTGCGCCTGCGGAGGCGCTGGGTCGGTACTAAGTAGCACCTCGACGCCGCAGCGCGTCATCGTAACCGTCGCCGCTCCGAGCAACATCGCGCGCGTGTTGCCCGGCGCCGGCCTGCCGATCAGCGCGGTCGGCGTGAGCGGCGCCGGCAATGGCGTCGCGGGCAACAACCGCTTCACCTGGACCGCGGCCGTCGTAACGAGCGGCCAGTATGTCGCGAACACGGGTGGACAGACGAAGGCCTGTGCCGCCCTTTCGTACACGCAGGCCGGCGGAGCAGCCGCCGCGTACGCGCCGGATTATTCCGTTAACATCACGATCGACCCGACCAACCCGGCGAACATCATTTTTACGCCGCCGGTGGTCGTTCCGTTGCCGGCGGGTGCACCGGCGGGCTCCACGGTCACGACCAACTACCCCTACTGCGTGCAGGTGACGGCGACGGCTGTCAGTGCGCCGAGCGCGCAAGGGACGGTTACCGTTGCGGTCGTGAACCCGGCGAACCCCGAGCAGTAACGGGCATCGTAGCAAACACGGGGACGGGGGGCGGTGACGCTCCTCGTTCGCGTTTGCACGGCGTGTACGCGCTGGTCGATCCGCATACGGTCGAGCCGATCGCGTTCACGGAAGCACTTTTGCGGGGCGGAATTCGCATCGTGCAAATCCGTGCGAAGGACGGCATCGACGGTGCCACGCTGATTGCACTTGTGTCACGCGTGCGCGCGGCGGGCGGCATCGCGATCGTGAACGACGACGTAGGTCTAGCTCGGCTTGCGGACGGCGTTCACCTCGGTCAAGAGGATGCCGCGGCGCTCGATCTGCCCGCGATTCGGAGCGCGCTCGGGCCGCGCATCATCGGGCTATCGTGTGGAACGCCGCAGGAAGCGCGCGCGGCGGACCCTACGCTTATCGACTACATTGCCGCGGGTCCGCTCTTCGCGACCGTCACCAAAGCCGACGCGGGCTTGCCGATCGGGATCAGCGGCGCGCGGGCGGTCGTCGAAGCGACGGCGCTGCCGTGTGCCGTGATCGGCGGGATCACGCTCGAAGGATTGCGCGCCGCGCGCGAAACGGGAGCGGCGATGGCAGCGCTTGCCTCCGCACTCGTCGTCGGCGTCGACCCCGAAGGGACGGCGCGGGCCTGCGTGGAGCGTTGGGGATGACGGTGCCGGTCGTCGCGACGGTCGGTACGACGCACCCGCTTGCATTCGCCGGACTGGTGTTCGCCGCGCTCGCGCTCGCCGACGATGACGCGCGGCCGGTCTGCGTGGTGGCCGGGGTCAGTGCGCAGAGCGCCGCCGGCGTCCTCGCCGTGCGCGGCGTCGAGCCCGACCTGATCGCGGCGCAGTTTGCCGCGCTCGCGGACGCCGGCGTGGCGGCGTTTCACGTCGGCGCGCTCGTCTCCGCCGGCGCGGTGCGTGCGGTCGCGGACGGGCTCGCGGCGTTCCCCGGCGTTCCGGTCGTCGTCGATCCCGTGCTCGCGGCGAGCACCGGCGATCGGCTCGGCGAACCGGGGGTCCGCGACGCGCTCCGTGACGCGCTGTTCCGGCGGGCGACGCTGGTGACGCCGAACCTCGACGAGGCCGGCGCGCTGCTGGGCCGGCCGGTTCGCGATGCTGCGACGATGCACGAGGCAGCCTCGGCGCTGCTGACCTACGGCCCCGGGGCGGTGCTCGTCAAGGGCGGCCACCTCGAAGGCGACGCGATCGACATCCTCGCCGATGCGAGCGGCGTGCGCAGCTTCGTCACCGCGCGCATCGCGCTGACGATGCGCGGAACGGGCGACCTGCTTGCGACCACGATTGCGGCCGGTCTGGCGCGCGGGCTGCCGCTCGCGAGCGCCATCCTGCGCGCGCGGGCGCGAGTCGCGCGCGCGCTTGCCGACGGCGTGCCGTTTGCCGGGACGCGCGTTGCGTCGTTGGGAACCGATGCGAGCGTACGCCGGGAGTAGCGGCGCACAGCTGGAGGTCGCGCACCCCGCGGCAGACAACCGTTGCGGTTCGCCTCGGGAGTGAAATGGAGAACGAGTTTATCGCGGAGGTTCGTACGCCGGAAGGCGACCGGTTCGAGCGCGTTCCGAGACGTGTGATGTCGGGCGCCCGGCCCACCGGCCGGCTGCACCTCGGGCATCTGATCGGCGTGCTCGAGAACTGGGTTCGCCTGAGCGAACGCGCCGAGACCTTTTTCGAAGTCGCCGACCTGCACGCGTTCACGACCGGCTTTGCGGATCCGCAGGCGATCCGCGACGCGCGCGACGAGATGGTGATCGATTGGCTGGCTGCCGGCATCGACCCCGAGCGTTCGGTCGTGTTTCTGCAATCGGCCGTGCCGCAGATCAGCGAACTGCACACGCTGCTCTCGATGATCGTTCCGGTGTCGTGGCTGCAGCGCGTCCCGACCTACAAGGACCAGCTCGAAGAGCTCGGTCCGGAGATCGCGACCTACGGCTTTTTAGGCTATCCGCTGCTGCAGTTGTGCGATATCGCGGCCTTCGCCGGTGATACGGTCCCGGTCGGGCGCGACCAGCTCTCGCATCTCGAGTTCGGCCGCGAGGTCGTGCGCCGGTTCAACCACCTGTACGGCCCGACGCTGATCGAACCGCAACCGCTGCTGTCGGCCTTCCCGGCGGTCCCGGGAACCGACGGCCGCAAGATGTCGAAGTCGCTGCACAACACGATCGACATCGCCGACGACGAAGCGACCACCACCAAGAAGGTGCGCTCGTACATCACCGACCCATTGAAGGTGCGCCGTAACGACCCCGGGCGCCCGGAGATCTGTCCGGTCTTCGCCCTGCATCATTACTCGAACGCGGCGCGGGTGCCGGAGATTCGCGAAGCGTGCGCGGCCGGTGCGCTCGGCTGCGTCGACTGCAAGTCGGAGCTCGCCGAAACGCTGAATGCCTACCTACGGCCGGTGCGCGCGCGACGCGCGGCCTTCGACCGCTCGCGTGTCAACGCGATCTTGGAAGCCGGCAGCGAACGCGCACGTCGCGTCGCCGAGGGGACGATGCGCGCCGTCCGCGGCGCGATGCGCCTGGGCGACGCCTGAAGCTTACGGGTCGCGGTAGCGGGGGAGGGCTTCGGCGAGCTGGCCGAGGGCCCAGGTGATGTCGTCGATCGACGCCGCATACGAGAAGCGCAGGTAGCCTTCGCCAGCCGGTCCGAAACTGCGGCCGCCCAGGCACGCGACGCCGGCTTCTTGCAACAGCCACTGCGCGAGGTGGCGGTCGTCCTTGGCGATCTTCGAGACGTTGGGGAAGGCGTAGAACGCGCCCTCGGGGAGCGTGCACGAGACGCCGGGCAGACGGTTGAGCCCGGCGACGATCGCGTCGCGCCGTTCGCGGAAGATCGCGTTCATGCGCTGCACCGGTGCATCGTCGCCGGTGAGCGCCGCCACGCCGGCCTTCTGCACGAAGGTCGCGACGCACGAGAACGTATTGTTGTTGAAGAGGACGACGGTCTCGGCGATCTTCTCGGGCGCGAGGCAGTAGCCCAGCCGCCAGCCCGTCATCGCGTAGGCCTTCGAAAAACCGTCGATCACGATCGTGCGATCGCGCATCCCCTCGACCTGGGTGATGGAGACGAAGTTGGGCCCGTAGATGTTGCGCGAGTAGATCTCGTCGGCGATCACCAAAAAGTTGTGCCGATGCGCGAGCTCGGCGATCGTCTCGAGGTCGTCGCGCGTCAGCACGCCGCCGGTGGGGTTGTGCGGCGAGTTGATGACCAGCGCTTTGGTTTTCGGGCCGACTTTGGCGGCGAGTTCGTCGAGGTCCAGACGCCAGTCGCGCGCCTCGAGCAGATGCACCGGCACCGGCCGCGCGCCGAGGTACGCCGCCGCCGATGCGTAGGCGGGATAGGCGGGGTCGGCGTACACCAGGTCGTCGCCGGGATCGAGGATCGCCGAGAGCAGATTCCAGATGATCGGCTTCGCGCCCGCGCCGACGACGACGTTGTGGCGCGTGTAAGCCGGCGTCAGGCCGCGAAAGCGGCTGGCGTACTCGGCGATCGCGTCGCGGAGTTCGGGGATCCCCGCCGACGGCGTGTAGTGGGTGAAGTTTTCCTGGATCGCGCGGATACCGGCTGCTTTGATGTGCTCGGGCGTATCAAAGTCGGGCTCGCCGACCTCCATGTGCACCACGCGGCGGCCTTGCGCTTCGAGCGCCTTGGCGCGCGCCAGCACTTCGAACGCGCTCTCGCTGCCCAGGCGCGCGACGGCTTCGCAGAGGTAGTCGGCATGATGGGAGATCGTCGTCACGCCGGGCGCTTCCTCAGATCGGTGGAATCTTCCGGCCGAAGTATTCGGCGATGATGTGCTGCGCGACCGGTGCTGCGACGCTCGCGCCGTAGCCGCCGGATTTTTCCATGAAGACGGCGAGCGCGAGCTTGGGATGGTCGACCGGCGCGTAGGCGATGAACCAGGTCGTGTTGGCGCCGTGGCCGCCCTCGGTCTCGGCGGTCCCGGTTTTGCCGCCGAAACGCAGCCCCGTGATCGCCAGGCCATAGGCGGTGCCGCCGGGGTCGGTCACCTGCGACATCCCCTCGCGCACCTCGCGCAGCGACTCTGCGGTGACGTCGACCTTGCGGATCACCTCGTGATCGAAGGTCCGCAGTACGCGGCCCTGCGGTGAGCGGATCTCGGCGACGATGTGCGGCCGGTACAGGGTGCCTCCGTTGATCACCGTCGCGGCGACGTTGGCGATCTGCAGCGGCGTCGCTTGCATCGCGCCCTGACCGATCGCGAGCTGACAAACGTCGCTGGGTTCGAGGTGATAGCCGGGACCGAAGGTCTTCTGCGTCCACTGCTCGGTCGGCCAGTTGCCGGCGTACTCACCCGGCAAATCGATGCCGAGCTGCGAACCCAGCCCGTACGCGAGCGCGTAGTGCCGCAGCCGTTCGTGGCCCAGCCGCCAGCCGAGCTGGTAGAAGTAGCCGTCCGATGAGGCGGCCAGCGCCCGCACGAACCCGACGCTCCCGAGCCCGCCGGCGGCGATGTCGCGGAACAGCACGCCGTGACAGTTCCACGCGCCGGAATCGTAGAGCACCTGATTCGGTTTGATTACGCCGCTTGAGATCGCCGCCGACCCGGTCACCATCTTGAAGGTCGAGCCGGTCGGCGATGCGGCGCCGATAGCGCGGTCGTAGAGCGGCTTGAGCGAGTCGGCGAGCAGCTTGCCGTAACTCGACTCGTCGATCGGCGTGGCGAACTTGTTCGGGTCGAAGGCCGGCATCGACGCCAATGCGAGCACGCCGCCGGTCTGCGGATCGAGCACGACGACCGCGCCGGCCAGCCGCTGATGCCGCGCGCCGCCCCAGCGGTGCAGTTCGGCCGCCAGATTCTTCTCGACGATGCGCTGCAGACGCCAATCGATCGTCGTGACGAGCGTATCACCCGGAATCGGATCGACCGGCGCGAGCCGCCGCACGAGCGCGCCGGAGGCGTTGACGACGACCTGCTCGCCGCCCGCGCGTCCGTGGAGCCAGCGGTCGTAGGCGTTCTCGAGACCGTCCTGCCCGACGACGTCATTCGGGGAATAACCGTCGCGTTTACGGGCTTCGTATTCGTCCTCGTCGATCGCGCCGACGTAACCCAGAAGGTGCGCGCCCATCTTTCCGTACGGGTAGTTGCGCACCGGCTGTTCTTCCATGTCGACGCCCGGCAGATCGCTCTGGACTTCGGCCAGCCGCGCCATTTGCACCGAGGTGAGATCGGTGGCGAGGATGACCGGGCCGTAGGGCTCGTAGGAGACGACCTCGTCGAAGTTGCGATAGTTCTTGCCGTGATGGTGGAGCAGACGATGCTGCAGCTTTTCGATCGGGACGCCCAGCACGCTCGAGAGCGCGCTCAGCGTCCCCTCGATGCTGCTGATCTCCGAAGGTACCAGCGCGCACACGAACGAGGGCCGCGAGCGGACCAGCACCACGCCGTGACGATCGACGATCAATCCGCGCGGCGCCGCCACCGGAATCACTTGGACTTGATTCGCCAGCGCCGCTTTCGCGAACATCTCCCCCTGCAGCAGCTGCACTTGGATCAGTCGCGCCACGATAGCCGCCAGCGCGAGCGCCAGCAGTGCCGCAAAGCCGATGATGCGTGCCAGCGGCTGCGGCGTGCCCAGACGCGCGGCGTTCATTCGATGCGCTCGATCGTGGTCTTATCGTGGACGAAGAGGCCGCGACCGAGCAGCCAGACCAGCGCGACGCCCGCCGTCATCAGCGCGCTCCATATGGCCGCATGCAGGTGCGCGGTCGCATAACCGGGCGGATAGCCCTCCATCGCCATGATGGTCCAGAAGAGGAAGCTCCGCACCAGGACGGCGATGCCGCACAGGACTGCCGGCGCGAACGCGCCGTCGGCGAAGATGCCGCGCGTAAACGCGCCGACCAGCAGCGCGACGACCGTCGTCGAAATCGTCCAGCCGCCGCCGGTTCCGGCGAAGACGTCCTCGAGCAGGCCGGCCGGAATCGCCAGCAGCGCGCCGCGGCGCGCGCCGGCACGGAGCGCGTAGAGAACGACCGCAATGGTGACCAGCGACGGCACCGCGCCGTGAAACGCGAACACCGGCACCACCGCGGTCTGCGCGAGCACCAGCAAGGCGGTCCAACCCGCGACCGGCCAATAGGCTGGGCCGACCGCAAGCTCGACGCTGCGGTAGCTACTTCTGCGGTAGAACGACGACACGTGAAAGGGCGCCCATGTCGACGGCCGGCTGCACGATCGCGCTCTGGTCGAGCGCGCCGGCGACCGTCGGTTCGAGTTGTGAAATGCGGCCGATCAGCACGCCGGCGTGAAACGAACGTCCTTCGCCGGTGACGATACGGTCGCCGACGCGCAGTTTCGCATCCTGCGAAACGTACTCCAGCTTGACGTGCGCCGAGGTGCCGACCGCGATCGCCCACCAGCGGCCGCGCTGCACGACCGCCGGAAGCTTCGAGGTCGCATCGGTCACCAGCAGCACCTGCGATGAGAGCGGGTCGACCTCCACGATCCGTCCGACGACGCCGTCGCCGGTGATGACGCCGTCGTCACGCCGCACGCCGTCTTTGAAGCCGCGATCGATCGTGACCACGTGCAGCGAGGCTTCGGGATCGAAACCGATCACTGTCGCCGCGATGCCGCCCGGATGCGCGAACTCGGCCTGCGCGAGGCCGAGCGCGGCGGGGACGCGCGCGAGACGTTCCTGCAGCTCGTCGTTCTGCGCGCGCAGCGCGTCGTTCTGTGTTCGCAGTCGCCGGTTGTCGGCGGCCAATCCCGGCGTGCGGGCGATCGTGCCGGACGCGCCGCGCACGGTGTCGACGACCGCTGTGACGGCAACCTGCGCGTAGGTGCTGATCGTCGTGACGGTGATCGACAACGGCGAACTGCGCCCGGCGCGGGCGAAGTCAAGCTGCAAGAGCGCGATGAGGGCGGCCACGATGACCGCCCCGACTATCGCGAATAGCCTTCTTTCATCCCGATACGTAAAGATTGATACCACCTCGTCAGCCGGTCCGCGTGCGGACGGAGCCGCTCGTGGAGACCGGGCGACGCGAGAATTTCCCCTGCACCGCGCGCGACGCATCCCAATGGGTCGTCGGCGATCGTCGTCGGCACGTTCGTCCGGCCGCTGATCTCGCCTGCGAGTCCGGGGACGAGTGCACCGCCGCCGGTCAGCACGATCCCCGTCTCGAGCAGTTCGCCGGCGAGGTCGGGCGACACCGACTCGAGGATGAACCACGCCGCGCGGGCGATCTTGTCGATGCCGTCGCGCATTGCGTCGCCGACCAGCGTCTCGTCGACCAGCCGTTTCGCCGGCATGCGCACTGCCAGGTCGGTTCCGGAGGCGAGCCAGGCTTCGCGCCGGAGCGGCCGCCCCGCGTAGCCGCGTTCGATCTTTAGCCGCTCGGCGGTCAGCGGTCCGATGCCGAAGTGGTCGCGTCGCAGCCGCGCCGCGATCGCTTCGTCGAACGTGTCGCCGCCGATCTTGATCGAGTGCATCGCCACGACGCCGCCCAGGATCAGCACCGCGATCTCGGTCGTCCCGCCGCCGATGTCGATCACCATGCGGGGCGTCGTGCCCATGATGTCCAGTCCGGCGCCGATCGCGGCCGCGACCGCCTGCGGCACGAAGGTCGTCGAACGCGGACCGGCGGCGCGGATCGCTTCTTCGACGGCCTTACACTCGATGTCGGTGGCGCAGCCGGGCACGCAGGCAACGACCCGCGGCGCGATGCGCGCGCGCGACGAGAGGGCGCGATCGACCATCGTCTTCACCAGCGCGTGGGCGCCGCGAAAGTCGGAGATCGTACCGCCGCGCAGCGGATGCACGACGCGAACGAGTCCGGGCGCGCGGCCGTCGATTTCTTTGGCACCGGCGCCGACGGCGACGATCGTGTCGTCGGAGGTCCGGTAGGCGACGACCGACGGTTCGCTGACCAGGATTCCCTCGTCGTGCGAATAGACGACCGTATTGGCGGTCCCTAGATCGATCCCGATATCGGGGCTGAACGTCGCCCGCAGCGTGCCGGTGAAGCTCACCTCGGCTTCGCCTCGTCACTCTGGATGAGGGTGAACGCGGGACGTTTCACGCCGGCACCTTGGCGGAGGGCTGCGGGGCGGGGATCGCCGCCGGCACCGGCGCGAGGAAGTAGCCGATGCGCGGTAGCGACCGGGCGAAGGCCGCCAGCGGAAAACCCACCACGGTGAAGTAGTCGCCGTCGATCCGCTCGACCAAGGTCGCCGCGAAGCCTTGGATGCCGTAGCCGCCGGCTTTGTCGTGCCCGTCGCCCCCGGCGACATACAGGGCGATCAGCGCATCGCTCAAGTCGGCAAAGTGCACCGCGGTCGACACGACCTCGTCGTAGCGTGCGCTCGTCCGGTCGTCCCGGAGCGCAAAGGCGGTGTGGACCAGGTGCCGGCGGCCGGACAGCCGACGCAGCATGGCGCGCCCTTCGGCCGGATCGCGCGGCTTGCCGAGCGGCTCGCCGTCAACGTCGACGACGGTATCGGCGGCCACGATCAGCGCGCCGGACGGTGCGGCCACGTCGGCTTTGCCGCGGGCGTGGCGCAGCGCCAGGTCCGCCGGAGCGAGGCCCGGCAACGCGATTTCCGCGTACGCGCTGGGGACCACCGTGACGCGCAAACCCAGCGAGGCCAGCAACATGCGGCGACGGGGTGACGAACTGGCGAGCGCAACGGCGGAAAGAACCTGTGGTGAAGCGATGGATCTAGTCTACGGCCCCTCGCGCGCGATGACAACGGCGAAGCGCGAAATATCCGCGATTAGCGTTCGGCCTCACACGACGTCGCGCTGCGCCACATCCTCTGCCGACTCGCCGCGAATCACCATCCGGTGATGACCGTCGCGGACGAACACGACCGGCGGGCGGCCGAAGCGATTGTAGTTGCTCGCCATGCTGTA
>PMOG01000057.1 GCA_003161555.1 Vulcanimicrobiota bacterium
CTGACGCCGGTGCTCTCCTCGCTGCTGCTCGGCCGCACCGTGCGGCGCGAGTCGCGGATCTTCCGCCCGATCAACCGCGCGATCATGGCGACGCGCGGAACCTACCGCAAGGTGCTGCCGCGGGTCATCGCAGGGCGTTACGTCGTGCTGGGGATCTTCGCCGTGCTGCTGGCCTTCACGGGCTGGGCCTACACGAACACGCCGACCGGCTTCATCCCCGACGAAGATCAAGGCTTCGCAATCATCATCGCGCAAGGCCCGCCGTACGCGTCGATCGACTACACGCATCGGTATCAGCGTACGATCGAAGCGATCCTCAAGCAGCAGCCGGAGATCACCGACGTCTTCGACGCCGGCGGGTTCAGTTTTACCAGCAACGGTTCCAACTACGCCACAATGTTCATCCGGCTCGCGCCGTGGAGCGATCGGCACGGAAGTAGCCACACGCTCAACGCCGTGATTCAGCGGGTCAACCAGCGGCTGTTCTTCGTACCGGGCGTGCAGGCGTTCATGCTCAACCCACCGGCGATTCAAGGCTTGGGATTCCAAGGGGGCTTCGACTTCGAACTCGAGGATCGCGCGGATGCCGGTCTTCCGGCGCTGCTGGGCGCGGCATATCAGATCATCGGCCCGGCCAATGCGCCGGGCAGCGGGCTCGCGCAGGTTTACACGACCTTTCGCAACGACAAACCGACGCTCGCGATCAACGTGAATCGCGGCGAGGCCTTGTCGCTCGGCGTGCCGCTGACGGACATCTTCAACACGATGCAGGTCTACCTGGGCTCGGTCTACGTCAACGATTTCGACATGGGCGGGAAGTCCTATCGCGTCTACGTGCAAGCCGATACGCCGTACCGCTCGCAAATCAGCGACCTGCAGTCCATCTACGTCCACTCCGGGAACCCCGTCACCGTCAACGGCGTGCAGACGGCCGCCCCGCCGATCCCGATCGGCTCGCTGATGACCGTGACGCGCGAGAACGACCCGCCCTCGATCGACCACTTCAACCTCTACCGTGCGATCGACATCACGGGCAACGCGGCACCGGGGCACGGAACGGGCGAGGCGATCGACACCATGGACCGTCTCGCCGCCAATCTGCCGCCCGGCTTCGCCTACGAGTGGAGTGGTATCTCGCGCGAACAGATCGAGAGCGGCGGTCAGGCGGCGCTGATCTTCGGCCTCGGCATCGTGTTCGTGTTCCTGGTGCTCTCAGCGCAGTACGAGTCGTTCGGCGATCCGCTGATCATCCTGTTCGCCGTCCCGCTCGCGCTGCTCGGCGCGGTCGGCGGCCTGTGGCTGCGGCACATCACCTCCGACGTCTTCGCGCAGGTCGGCTACGTGATGCTGATCGGGTTGGCATCCAAAAACGCGATTCTGATCGTGGAATTCGCCAACCAAATGCGAGAACAAGGAATCGACACGATCACGGCCGTCCGGCGTGCCGCCGAGACCCGGTTGCGGCCGATCCTGATGACCTCGATCGCGTTCATCTTCGGTGTGACGCCGCTGGTGTTCGCATCGGGCGCCGGCAGCGCGTCCCGCAACTCGCTGGGCACCGCGGTCTTCGGCGGGATGATCGTCTCGACGATCCTCAACCTGGTCATCACGCCGGTGCTCTACGTCGTCATTGCCGGCATCGAAGACCGGCTCGGCATGGGCCATGGACGCCATCCGCATCCGCCGGCCTCCTCCGACGGCGGGACCGTCGTGGTCACCCCTGGAGAACGGGTTCCGACGTAAGATTTTGTGGCGCGGCGGCGGGGCGACGATGACGCGGCGCGGACGCTCCGTCGCGCATCCTGCGCTCTGGTCGCTCGGTGCTTCGTCGCTTCCGCCCTCCGGGCTCACGCTCCTCAGCAACGCCCCGCCGCGCCATCATCAACCCGCCGCCTTCGGCACGATAGGTTGAAACGCTGATGCGCGTGCTCTTTGCATTGCCCGATTGCGACTTCGATCCAACTGAAGCTGGCGTGACATGGCGCATTCTCACCGAGGCCGGACATGCGGCCGCGTTTGCGACGCCGTCAGGAAACGCGGCGAGCGCCGATCCCGCGATGGTCACCGGACAAGGCCTCGACGTGTGGGGACGCATTCCGGTGCTGCGCGATGTGCCGCTCGTGGGCTTGGTACTGCGCGCGAATCGCGACGCGCGCGAAGCCTATGCGGCGATGGTGCGCGATGTGCACTTCGCGACGCCCGCGCGTTACGAGGACTTGCGTGTCGCCGAATTCGATGCGCTGGTCTTGCCCGGAGGACATTATGCGCGTGGAATGCGGACGTATCTCGAGAGCCCGGTGCTGCGAGCGTTCGTCGCGAATTTCTTCGAGGAGGGCAAACCGGTCGGTGCGATCTGCCACGGCGCGCTGCTCGCTGCACGCAGCGAGTCGCGCTCCACCGGCCGTTCGGTCCTGTACGGCAAGAAAACGACGGCGCTGACGTGGGGCCTTGAGCGAACTGGTGCTGCCATCGGGCGCGTCGTCCGCTTCTGGGAACCGAACTACTACCGGACCTATCCGGACGAACCGGGCGAACCGATCGGCTACCGCAGCGTGCAGAGCGAAATCTCGCGCCTCTTGGCGAGCCCGGCCGATTTCCTCGACGTCCCGAAAGACGATCCCGCCTTTCGGATCAAGACCGACGGCCGGCATCGCGACACGCTCACCGATTCACGCCCCTCCTTCGTCGTCCGCGACGGCACGTACGTCTCCGCCCGCTGGCCCGGCGACGCCCACACCTTCGCCAAAATGCTGATCGAAGTATTCGCCGGCCGCTAACGCCTGCGCGGCAGCCCGCCTCGTTTCATAATTGCCGCGAATCGTGCCGGGGTGGGTGGGGGATGGTGGGCCGGCGGGGCGTTGCGATGGCGCGGGAGCCGGGACGGCGGGAGCGAGGGAGCACCGAGCGACCAGAGCGCACGGATGCGCGCCATGAGCGTCCCCGCCGGCGCACCGTCCGCCACCCGCCCAACCACCGCCCAAACATGCGGCGGAGAGAAAAACAAAGGGCGTGCCGCTTTGAAGGCACGCCGTTTGCTTGGCACGTGGGCTATCCCGTGATGCAGGGCACCGTGCCGGGGCTGGGTCGCGGACTTACCAGATGACGTGCCAGTCGACGATCGGGACTTGGACGCCGGTTGCGGTGATGGTGAGGATGCCGTTGCCGTCGGCGTCGGTCGTGAACGTGGCGACGGTGCCGGAGGTGTTCGAGATCGTGCCGCTCACGGTTACGTTGCCGTTCGCGTCGGCGGAGCTCGTGACGGCGATGACGTTTCCATTGGGCAGCGTGCCGTTTATCGTGACGGATGCGAGGACGCCATCGCTCGTGAAGGCGACCGTTCCGGAGTACATACCGCTTCCCGTCTGCGTGCCGCCGGAGATGGTGAACGGCGGGGAAGCCGAGATGCTCAGCGCGTTGAGCGCGCCTTTGAAGAACGTGCCGTTGCGTGTGCCGGTGAACGTGATGTCGCCGGAACCGTCGCTGCCGACCGTTGCGTTCGTCGCGACTTGGTGCCCGTATTCTGCGTTGATCGAGGATTTCGCGTCGTTGACGACGTGGCCGGTTGAGCCGGTGTAGGCGGAGGCATTGATCGCCGCGCTGTGCGAGAACTGCGACATCGGTGTCGCCGACGTGCCGGGGTAGAACGACGACTGGACCTGCCACGAACCGTTACCGGAGCTGCCGGTGATCGCGAAGCTTTCGTGGCGCACGCCGAGCTGCGCGTGGACGAGGCTGTAGGTCGTGATCGTGCGGTTCACCGTTGCGGTGCCGTTGCTCGAGGCGTAGACGGCGACCGCATCGCGCTCGGGTTGGGTGCAGGCGTTGTCGTAGTAGTCGATCGTTTCGACCGTCACGCTGCCGTCGGGATTCACCGTGACCGTGCGGCTGCGCCGATGGCGGCAGGCGAAGCCGATGCTTTGCGGGCTGCGCGCCGTTGACGCGCTGCCCAGGCTTCCGTTGCCGACTGCGGCGTCGATTTCGCCGGTGCTGAGGGTATCGAACGCCGCATCGGTTCCGTTCTGCGCGATATCCGTCGTGCTTACTGATCCGGATTGCGTGGACGAGGAGCCGGGAAGCGCCGGTGACGTACTGCCGCCGCCGCCGCATCCTGCGAGAAGGGCCGCGGTTGCGAGCGCGGTGAGAAGGGGAGTGCGCATGCTGACCTCTTTGGAGAAGGGGGACGTGCCAAAGCGTAGGTCAGCGAGAACCGCACTACATTGGGCCAGCCTGAGGTGGCGATGAGAAGTCGATGAATCATGCGCCGGCGGGTCGCGTCGCGTTGCGGTTCGCTCGATAATCCGCGACCCAGCCTGCGGTAGTGAGCAGCCGACCTTTGCGCCGCACGACGCGAAGTTTTCCGCGCTGGGCGGCTTTATAGAGCGCGTCGGCGCGCTTCTCCGCCGCGAAGGTCGCCAGCGGCTGCAGCGCGTCCTCGCTCTCGATTGCGTCGCGTAAGCGCTCGAGCGCGCGGATGAGGGCGCGCCCGACGACGCGCGCGAGCGGGAGCGGGTCGCCGCCGAGCGCTGCGTGCAGCGCGTCGTCGTACGCGCGTTGCGCGCGCGCGTCGAACACGAGCGGCGGCAACCCGCGACGGTAAGCGACCAGCGTCCCGACCAGTCGCGCGACGCGTCCGTTGGCGTTGGGAAACGGCTGCAGGCGAACCAGTCGCGCGATCGCGCGCGCGACTGCCAACGGCGCCGGATCGTTTTCCGCGAGCGCGAGCCGCCCGACGTAGGTGGCCGTTTCGAACGGCACCAGCCAATGCGGCGGCGGCACAGTGCCGTCGGCAAACGGCGGCAGGGTCCGCGTGCGCCAGGCGCCGCCGTCCGCGGCGAGCGGGCCGGCGGCCATCCGGTGGAGCGCCCGCAGGTCCTCGGTGGTCACCGGTCCGGGCCGGGTCCCGCGCTGCGCGGTCCACGCGGCGGCCTCGGCGTACCCGTGGACCAGCAGGTAGTCGGTGAGCCGGTGCCCGCCGAGCGCGCGTCCGCGCTGCAGCAGTGCGCGCACGTCGGCCGCGTCTAATGCAGCTCCGGCCAGGCGCACCGAGCCGAGGATCTCGTCCTGGCGAAGCGTCGCAAAGACATCCCGAAGGATCGGCAGCGGGCCGGCGGCCCGCACGACCTCGACGAGCTCGGCGATCCGCGGTGCATCCTGTCCAATTTGATCCATTCTGAAGTCATTGGACACCTGAATGGGTCGTTTGGTGCCGCCGACCTCGTAGGGTGGAGGGAATGGCATATCTGGCGGCTCTGCGCGAACGCGTCCTTCTCGTCGACGGGGCGATGGGCACGCAGCTCATGGCGCGTGAGCTCACCGACGACGATTTTGGCGGGGCGTCCCGCCACGGCTGTAACGAAGCGCTGGTTTTGACCCGGCCCGACCTGATCGAGCAGATCCACCGCGAGTTTCTCGCGGCCGGTGCCGACGTGCTCGAGACCGATTCGTTCACCGCCTCGCGGCTCAA
>PMOG01000149.1 GCA_003161555.1 Vulcanimicrobiota bacterium
ATGTTCGTCAATTTGCCATTCCGAACGGTAATGTCGAAGACCCAGTGGTCCTCGAACGGCTTATTTGTGGCTTTGATTTTCCCCGTAGCGAACCCGACGACCAGAACCCGGTCTCCCTGCGCTACGAATTCGAGGGGCTCTGGAAATGAAGTTTCCATCGTTTCGGATTGCATCTGAAGCAAATCCGCCAATCCCGCGTGCCCGCGGCGCGTGCCCGCCAGCGCCCACTCGCCCGGAGTATGATAGCGACCCCAGCTCGAATTTCGGCGTTCTTCAAGCGCAATTCCTGATCTCGTGGGCCGTCACGCGCTTCGCCAATCCTCTCCTACCGGCACAGTATGCCCACGCGCCGGCCTGATTCAATGAGTAGCCACGTGCTGTCATATCCCTCAAGGTCACCATTCTGATTGAGTGCCTCGGGTGCGAAATCGCTCAGCTCGAGCGCGCGGAGCCACTGACACTGCGCATCGGCTATGTCGTTTTGCCGTAAACCGAACAGGCCAAGCAAAAAGTTGATCGCTTTATTCGATGGATCGATTCTTGCCGCATCATGTAGCAGGTCACGTACGCTGACCCAGTTACCAGCTCGCGCTTGGCTAAAAGCACGCTTGATATCCGCCCTGATGAGGGAATTTATTTCGTTACTTAGATAAGGTTCAAGTGCCGATACGGCCGACGGGTAACGTCGCTCAAGCCAAAGGCGCGTGCCGCGTGACGGAACCGTAATTGCTTTGGGCTCTCGCTGTGCGATACTTTTTCGCCAAGCACTCGTAGCCTCAAGAAGCTGCCTATTGTGCCAATAGGAGAGGCCGAGGAAGACGCGAGAATCGCTTGCCATTTCTTCATAAACGCTGGGCGACGACTGCTGGAACGCGCCATATCGCACTGCTAGCTGACGAGCGTGCTCGGCAGCTGGCGTTGCCAGGGTGAAACATCGCGCCGCTTCGGTGTAATGACGCGCGCGAAATGCCTCATGAGCGGTTACCCAAATATCAAAGGCGGGTTCACTTTGCGAGCACGCTATGCCTGGCGGCGGCGAGACGGAAGCGGCAGCGGCGACGCCTTGAAGCGTAGTCACGAGCCATGCCAGCGCCAGAACGCCCGTCATTGGAGCTTCACCCCGATGTAATAAAGATTTATCCCAACGGCTTCCGTATACGGGGAGCTCGACGTAACCTGATGGAGTATCACTTGGGTCATAGTTGGATTCGGCGGAGGGGAATCATCGTAGGAGTTATATTGACCCACGGTCGGATTACGGTCGGCTGTTGCGGCCCCGCAACGGTGAACTGCCGCAACGCGCGAGCACACACTCGGGTTGATATCGAGCGATCGAGCTGGCGGTAACGCCTTCGTCGTTACGGCGTGCGTGTGGTCCGCGAGCCGCGCGCGGTCCACGGGTTCGCACGACGGAAGGCCGGCGTGACGCTCGTCGGCGGCTGGAAGGGCGGCTGGAAGGAACCGCTCATCGAGGCGGTGCCGGCACCGCCGAAAGTTGCATTGCTTTCGGTGCGCACGAAGTTTGCCGTCGTCGACGTGACGGAGATCGCGTAGCTGGCAGGGTCCATCGTAAAGGTAAGGAGGCCGCCGACCCCGCCGCTGGGTAAGCCGAAACCGACCGCCGGCGAATAGAATGCGAGTGGACAGAGATTGCCCGAATCGTCATCGCTGCACGAGCCGGTGTTCAGGGATTTGAAACCGACACTCGGGCAGAAGACGTTCGTGGGGCCGCTTTGCGGACCCGGCAGGCCGTTGTTACACGCCGGGGGTTGACCGGGAAGCGCCCCGATGTCAAAGCTCGACGGCGGGAGCGGCGTCGGTGCCGGCACCATGATCGGGCCGCTTGGGACCAGGGCAAACGTCGCCGTATACGGGGTGCTGCTGCTCGTCGTAAAGGTGCCGTTGAATGCGGTGATCGTCGCGAACGAATCGCCTTCGATGCTGTTGAACGTCAGGTTCTGCGGCACGGGCGAGAAATCGACCTGCGGGACGACCGGATGGACGTCGGCGCGAAAGTCGATGTTGAATATCGTCTGCAGCGCGCCCGTTCCGCTTCCGGCTTGTCCGCCCAGGGTGCTGAGCTGATCGCTCTCGTCATACTCCAGCGTCCCGCTCCATTGGGTGAGCGGGACGGCGTTGCTTGCGATCAGGTTGCCGTTACCCGAACCTGGAGTCCCGTAGAAGACCGTTACGAGGCCGGCCGAACCATTGCCGCCTTTCGCCAGCGTCACCGTAACGTGGTCCGTCGCCCAAGCCGTTGGTGTCAGCGGGTACGTGCCGGAGGCGTCGGTGATCTGCGCGTTTCCGGAAGCGGCGGGGAAACTCCCGAGGATCGTGAGGACCCCGTTCGACGGTGTTTCGTTCACCTGCAGCTGCGAAATCGACGGCAAGCTGTACTCGATCGGCGCGTTCGCAACACTTTCGCCGCCGAAGTCCGTGATGATCAATCGTGCGGCCGTCCCGTCGGCGCTCGGCGGCGCCGACGCATTGATGGCAATCTTGACATCGGAGAGCGTATATGGTTCGTTCGTCGGCGCTTGGATCGGGCTGTTGCGGGTCTCGGCGCCCATCGCGGTTTCGATGTCGTCGAGCGGGAACGGGCGCTGGGGCGGAGTGCGCTGGTTCGCATAGCCCTGCAGCCCGGTCACGCTCGGCGATTGCTCGCCGAGCATCCGGTCGAAGATGAACGCGTCGGTTTGGTCGGCGTCGTTGCCGGCGACCTCTTTTGTCCAGCCGATGTAGCGCCCGACGTTTGCCGCCTGAAGCACGCCCTGGACGTTGCTGGCGATGATCGGACTCTGCCCCCAGCACGACTGGTTGTCGACGATCGCGCCGGGGTTGAAGTGCACATGTTCGGTCAGGAACGTCGGCGTAAAGGCATAACTCGGGAGCGGGATCGTTTGCTTCTGAAGCGTGAGATACATTGCGCTGATGAGGTTGCCCGCATTGTAATCGGTTTGATATTGCGTAACGACTGAGGGATCTAGCGGCGTGGTGGAGAGCCACGCATAGTAGGTATTGGTCGCCAGCGGGTTGTCGGGGTCGCTGCCGATCACGCCGTGCGTCGCCAAACCGAGCAGATCGATCGGGTGTCCGCTTCCGATCGCGGCAATATTCGCAAGGGTTACGTCCACGGCGTCGACGCCGTAGCCGGTCGACGCACCGAATCCGCTTTGTGCGAAAGCGTTTCCGTATGCGAACTGGCGGGTCGGGACGAACGCGCCGCTGGTATCGGTCTCGTTGACCAGCAGCGCGATCTCGTGGGCGTTCGGTCCGCTCAACGGCGCGTCGAACCGATGCGGGGCGTAAGCCGGGCGCAGCCGCGCCGATGCGGACGGCCCGCCCACGTCTTCCGTCCGGTCGGCGAACACAAGCACGGGAGTTCCGTCCGGCAACTTCGCCGCGATCCCGCCGGGAACGACGATCGCGGATCGGTACGCCTTCGACGAAACCATCGACGCCGCGAGCGCGCTCAAATCGTTCCCGAGGTTGGTATGCGGCAGACCTTGATAGGTCGTCTGCACGCCCTGCATCGCGGTCGTGATTTGGGCGACCGTATACGTCATGGTCGAACTTGGCGCCGGGGTCGGCGTGTGGCCCTGCGAACCATGAGGGATGTGTGAGGTCGAACCGCCGCCGCATCCGACCGCCGCGGCGGCAAGTGCGAGCAGCAGGATATACGCTCGTCCGTTCACGCGCGGCTCCCAAGTTCGAGAGTGGAGAGGTTGCGGTTTACGGCGACCTCTTCGACCGTTCCTTGGCCCAAGTGCACCAGTCGAGTGAGTGCCGGCTCACATTGGATCACCAACCCCACCCGCCGAATCTCGCAACCTACTTTTCCGGCCGCATCGACTTCGCGTATTCTTCGGGCGGACTTCGACCAATGAGCGCCGCTGACGACCGTCGTCCCACCGCGCAATCGACGACCATCGAGCGCGAAAAGAAAAACCCCGCAGTTGCGAGGTCTTCATATGGAGCCGACGAGCGGACTTGAACCGCTGACCTGCTGATTACGAATCAGCTGCTCTACCAACTGAGCTACGTCGGCACACTTTGGGATCGGCGTGTTCAGCGCCGTGAAGGGGAGGCAGTCTGGCCGACCCCGTTCCGGCGACGACGGTTTCGGGCTGCGTGGGAGAGGACCCTGGGGCTCGTGGAGCCGTTTCCTACGAGGGCCATGGGAAGCGCCCGCCCCTTCACGAATTGTTCCGACACGACGTCGATGGCCGCTACGCTGCGCGCCGCTCGGAGGTTGGACGATGCCCCACGACGATTCAGCGGCCGCGGCAGCGCGGCGACGTTCGGTCCTCACGTGGGGAGCGTTGTCGATCGGCTTGCTGCTGGTGACGTCGGCCCAATTCGAGCAGCCTGCTCGGGCCGCGTCCGATCCCGCGCAGTCGGCAGCGACGGCAGAATTGCCGTCGGGCTCGGACGGCGCGCTGATTCGCTACGGCCGCTCGCTGATCACCGACACGCGAAAGTTCGCCGGAAGTTACATCACCGCGGATATGTCGTGTTCGGCGTGCCACATTTCCGGTGGAACCGTGCCGCACGGAGGATCGCTGCTGGGAACCTATGCGAGGTTTCCCCAATGGAACTCGCGGGCGAAGCGCTTCATTACGCTGCAAGATCGGCTCGCGGAATGCTTCTTGTACAGCATGAACGGGCGGCCGCCGCCATACACGAGTCGCGAGATGATCGCCATGGTCGCGTACATCGCCTTCCTCTCGAAGGGAGCCCCGGTGGGAAGCGGATTTCCAGGCCAGGATTTCGTCACGGTGGTCGCTGCCAAACCGGGCAACGCGGCGGCCGGCGCGAAAATCTACGCCACGCAATGTTCGGCCTGCCACGGTGCCGACGGCTCCGGCGATCACGGAGCGTTCCCACCCCTGTGGGGAGCGAAATCGTTCAACGACGGGGCCGGTATGAATACGAAGATGGCGCGCTTCGTGAAGGCGAACATGCCGCTTGGGCGCGGTGGTACGCTCAGCGATCAAGAAGCCGTCGACGTTTCCGCCTTCGTTCTCTCGCACGCACGACCGCATTTCGATCGCAATCGCACGATCGCGTTCCCGGACCATCGAGCGGGTTTCTTCTAGGCGTTCGCGCCGGCGCGTATCGTCCGATGGTGTTCAGCGCGCGGGCCGGATACGGTAGATCGCGCCGCCTTCGTCTTCGCTCACGAAGAGCGAGCCGTCGTTGCCGACGGCGACGCCGGTCGGCCGGCAGATGCGAGAACCGTCCGGGTGCTGGCAGCCGCTGAGAAACTCGCTCCATTGCGCGTCCGGATTGCTCCAATCGACGCCCTTAGCCGGGGCTGTACCGTTGAACCGCACAAACGCGACGCGCGGCGGGACCGGCGGCTGGTGCCACGAGCCGTGCAGCGCCACGAACGCCCCGCCGCGGTATGCGGCCGGGAACGCGTACTTGCCTTTCGGGTCAGCCGGATAGAACGCGGCGCCGATCGGCGTGTCGTAGGCGGGAAAGACCGCGCGCGGTACGACCACGTTCGCGCAGTTACCGCCATCAATCGGTTGGCGATCGTCGAAACAGTGTAGCCAGCCGTAGTCGGGCGTTCCCGGGTGCGCCGTCACGTCGTCGAAGATCTCGTAGGGGTGCCCGTGCGCCAGGTCATCGCGACCGGCAACCCCGGCCCACACGCTACCGTCGGCAGGGTCCACCGCGAGCGCGATCGCGTTACGGATGTCGACCGCTCGCGCGTGCATGTCTTTGCCGTACGGCCTCATCGTTTGAATCGTCGCACGGGTCGGATCGTGTTCGTCGCACGCGTTGCACGACGACCCGACGCTCGCGTAGAGGAGGTCGCCGCTAAGGGCGACCGTGGTCGTCGCGTGGCCTCCGCCTCCGGAGGTGCGGACTGCCGCAATCCGTTCCGGCTTACCACGCGCCTCGCGATCGCCGGTTCGGTATGCCATACGGTACACGCCGAACTGAGCGCCGGCGTAGATCGCGTCGGAAGTAACGAAAACGCCTGCGACGGGGCGGTCGTCGAAGGTTGCAAACGTGCGCGGCGCACCGGGAACCGTCTCCGCGTTGGGGATGACGACGATCGTGTTCCCAAGCGTCCCGACGAAGAGGTCACCGTTGGGGGCGATGCTGAGCTCGCGAGCCCCGTTGACCGTCGCAATCCGTTCGATAACGAAGCCGGCCGGCACAGCCGGCAGCGCACTTTGCGCCGCGCCGGCTCCGGCACAGAGTAACGATGCGGCGAGCATGAAGACCGAAACAACCGAGCGGACGACTGACGAGCGCTTCACGTCGGAGTTTTTACCGGCGCGCCATCGGCCGAATCAGCGCGATCGGCTGGGACCGCGACACCAGATTCTAGCCGCCGTTGTTCAAGCAAGCCGACGCGACGTTTTGCTCGCTCGATGTTCCATCGACGTACATGGAGCTGTTCGAACCATCGAGCGCGAGGCGTACCGTGGTCGCATTCGGCGGCGCCTTTAGGCGTGCGAAGCAGTCGTTGCCATTCGTATCGCCGGGATTGCCTTTGCTGAAGAGCGTGCTCGTCACGCCGTTTTGGTCAGTTGCCGTGATCGTCATCGCCTGGATGTTCCAGTCATCTGGAGACTCGTTGGGGACACCGAGAGTGGTGCTGATGTGCGAGATCAGTTTAATGAAGACCGTACCCAACCCGAGCTGGGGCGGACTCAGGCTGAAGTTGAGAGGCGGCGTCGTCGTTGAAAAGCTCCCCCATTCTTGACGTCCGTCCTGATCGACATTGGTCTTGCAGACGGAATCGGTGACGCTACTACTCGGTTTCAAACAGAGCGTTAGCGGCGAGCCCTGCGGGAATGTCGAGTCGTTGATCGATGCCCATACTTCGCTGTCACCGCGCGCGTCATCGCCGCCGGTTGTAATCGTAAATGACATTGACTGAAAGAACCGGGCCGGCGGAGGCGTCGGCCCGCTCGTAGGTGGAACCGTCGCCGATGCCTCCGCGCAAGCTCCAGACGCCGGATTGCACGCCCATATAGTGAGCGAATCGGAGACTTGCGGCGTGCTCGAGCCGGCTGCCAACTGGAACGGCCCAACCGAAATCGCGGTGTCAGACCACGAGGAGACCAGCGCGCTGTTTGGATTGTTATTGAGGGAATTTCCAGCGGTAAACGGATTGGTCGTATCGATGATGCCGTAATAGGGAAGCGTCGCACTTGTCGGCAGCCCTAAGGGAAACGGAAGCGTTCCAAGTCCTCCGCTGCTGGTAATCGTGAGCGATTCGTTTGGGAACGCGCCGCTGAGGTCGACGCTGAGCGGGCCCGGTACCGCCGTACTTGAAAAGCCGGGCGAACAGGTTTGCGATGATACCAAAAAGTATGCCGGAGCAGCGGAAAACACGAAGTTTCCGGAAGGCTGCGGCATGGGCACGAATGGTGCGCTCGGCGTGACATTCATGTCATCGCAGACATCGACGATCTCGTTATCGGGGCTAAAGATGACGCCGAGCGAGGGCGCCGGATCGGTCGCCGCTTCAATCATCTCGTGGAAAAGGGCGTGCGAGAACGTATTTGCGAGCGTCGAATTATCGTTACATTTGGAGCTCGTTGAAGTGATGGTGTAGAAGGGTCCTCCCTGCGTCGCCATCGCAACCAGCAAGCCGATAAGCGCGCCGGCCGCGGCACCGAAGTACCCTCCGTAGTACGCGCCCACGAGAAAGCCAAGGGCACCGCCGAGCGTGGCTCCCAAGGAATATGGCGTTCCGTGGAAGTGCCAAGCGGTTGGACCGCCGCCGGGGGCGCAGAGGGTTTGAAAGATCGAGTCTTGTTCGGTTGATGTCGGCGGCAGGACGATGTTGTAGATGATGTTGTCGTCTTGCGGCAGTGCCGCCTCATTATCGAGTTCGCACTGCAAAAAGCCGATTATCGAAGCATTGACGGGATCGTAAAAGCCGACACTCGCTGGAGCGGCGCTCGTGCAGCTGGCATTGGGAAGGAATCCGCCGAGAAATTGCTGCCCGGTGACGCCGTATTGCGAAAGGGCGCTGTAGTATGTGCTGCCGAGAACCGCCTGCTCGTAGCTGTTTAACGCTTCGGCCGGCAGTTGCGGTTCGGCCGCATCCCAGCCGCTGTTCCAGAACAGATTGACGTACTGGGGTGTCGCGATGACGCCGCTGACGTCAGGTTGTATTCTCGACCCGCCGGTGCGCGGGCGCGCCAGCCCACTCGAGCCATTCAGGAGCGGCGCCCCAAGCAGCGAGTTCTTATCACTCGCGGTTCCCTGCAACGTCGAGACTGCGTCAGCAAGGTGTTGTATCGCGGCCTTCGCTTGGCTTCCGGTATCAAAGACCACGTCGGCTGCGCTCGTTGCCGCTGCCCCGCACGGGCCGCCCGCGAGATAACACAGTTCCTGATCCCATCGAGCCTCAAACGTCGCGCGCTGGCCGATATTGGCCAGCTGGGTGCGGACGCGTGCTGAGGTGCCGGCGTCGTTGACGAGCGCGGTGGCGAAGGTATTGACGGCACTCGCTATGGCAGCGCTCCCACCGATGCGGTTAAAGAGCGGAGTGTAGGACGGGCAGTTCACCGTCACGCTGTACGTTGGTTGCGCGGCGCTGAGCGTCGTCAGCGGTGCACCCTGCGCTTGGATGATGTTGACACGGTCGCCGCCATCGATCGAGAGCGACGCCTGGAAGTTCGTTACGGACCATGTCTGAAAGGAGCCGGCGCTATTCGTCGGCGTGTACGAGAGCGAGGCGCCCGCGATACCGCATGGAACGATTGCCGAGGGCAGAGCCACCGTAACGGAATGGCTCGTGTGGGATTTCCATGCCGGGCCCGAGGACGGCTTGAGCGCAAACGACTGCGTCGCAGGCGTACCCGCGAAGCGGAGCGCGATATTCGCGGCTTCACCGGAGCTGATTCCGCCGCTTCCCGTTGTCACGAAAAACGTGACGGTGTTGAAATTTGCAATAGCGCTTGCGATCGGCCCTGGAATCGTCGCGCACGCGACCACCTGCGCGAGAAGGAGAACGAGACTTGTGATTACCCGGACCCGTTTGAACATCTGCTTCCCTCCGTCCGGTCGCATCGACGCAATGCTCCATGCCGAAAGTGCGCGGGCATGCCACGTCGTCCATCGCTCTGACCGCGATCGACATGGCAATATACGCCTTCCAATACGGCTGTATTGGAATTGATGTCGCCCACGACTCCCTTGGATGACAATACGAGCATCGCGGTATCATGTCAAGCGACCCCGCCGGCCCACGTGCCGGGCCGCTGCTTTTATCGGGCGCCGCGGCCCAGCAGCAGCTCGTAGGCGACGTAGTCTTCGTCGGTTCCGTCAGGCCAGGTGTGCGGGTGGTCAGCGAGCCATCGGAATCCAAAAGACGCGATCGCTCGGCGAGACGGCTCGTTGAAGCGGCGATGCCCAACCACAACGCGCACGAACTGGGGTCGCGCACGCGCCCACGCCAAACGTGCCTCGTACAGCTTCCGCACGAGATCACGGCCGCGGTACGCCGGCGCAATGTAGGTCGTGCCCAACTCCGCGGTGCTGCCCGTCGGGTCGTTGCGATCGACGGAAATGCGGGAGATCCCGATTAGCTGTTCGCCGTCGAAAAGGCCGAACAGTTGGTGTCGTTCGTCGCCGGTCGCAAGCGCAATCCAGTGCTCGTCCGGCTGTGCGGCTTCGTCCGCGTAACGACTGAAGTACACCCCGGGTTCGGTTCGCAGTGCGTGCAATCGGATCTCGCGCAGTGCGGACCAGTCGGACTGGACGAGCCCCCGCACCGTCACGGATGCCATTCTGGTCGTTACGTCACGGCCGTCGGCTCGTCCTCACACTCCGACCAGGGAAAGCCGCGCCCTCGTCAGCACCGTAACCGGGTGAACTGGGAGCGGCTTCTTCTCGACCTCGTTCTCGGCGCGGTCTTCGGTTTCGCCGGCGGTTTGTTCGGCATCGGCGGCGGGGTCATCGCGATCCCCGTACTCGGGTTGGCCTTCGGGATGTCGGAGCAGGTGGCGCAAGGGACGGCGCTGGTGATGGTCGTCCCCAACGTGATGCTCGGCCTCTGGCGATACTACAAGCGGGGCAGCCTGCACATCCGCTACGCGCTGACGCTGGCTGGAAGCGCGGTGCCGTTCACCTTCCTGGGCGCCCACATCGCAACCCGATTGCCGAGTTCGCCGCTGCGCATCGCGTTCGGCATCTTCACGCTCGCGATCGGCGCGTATACGTTGTGGCGAACGTTTCGGGGCGGCGGCGCGCAGCGGCCCGCAGCCCCATGGTACCTCGCCTCGATCGTCGGCGCGATCGGCGGTACGCTTTCGGGCTTCTTCAGCGTCGGCGGCGCGACGTTCGCAGTTCCCGCGATGAACATCTTCTTCGGCATGACGCAGTTCGCGGCGCAGGCGATGGGCTTGGCGCTCGTTGCGCCCGGCACGCTGGTGGGGCTCGCGACCTACGGCGCCGCCGGGGACGTCGACTGGCCCGCCGGCATCGCGCTCGCGGTCGGCGGGGCGGGCGCCGTTTCGTACGGTGTCGACGTCGCGCACAAGCTGCCCGATCGCAGCCTCAAGGTCTTGTTCGCGCTGTTTCTCTTCGGAGCTTCAGCGGCGCTGCTCGCTCACCATTAAGGCGCTCAGGCGGCTTCGCTCCAGATCGGGATGATCGAACGCACGTCGCCGTGCACGCCGTAAACGCGCGCCGTCGCTTCGAGCTCATCCAGCGGCACCGGCTCCGGCGTCACCACACTGCCGCCGCGGAAACGCACCAGCACGCGCGAGCGCAACGGGCTCGAGACGAGATCGGCGCCGGTGTACGCCGGCAGGCTCGTCGTGCGCGCGTCGAGCGCCGCAATCACGTCGGCCACGACGGCCGAGGCGGTCGGGTCGCCGCCTGCACCCAAGCCGGAGAAGGTGAGCGTCCCGCAGTTGCGGCCGACGACCCGAACCACATTTTCGGCACCGCGCGGCTGCGCGAACGGATGATCCTCGGGGATGAACGCGGGCGTGATCCCGGCTTCGATCTGACCGCTCGCGGTGCGCTGCGCCATCGCCAGCAGCTTGAGCCGCCAGCCGCGCTCCGCGCCCGCTGCGACGTCGTCGCTCGACAGCGAGGAAATACCGCGCCGCGCCAGCTGCGGCGACACCGACGGCCGGCGGAACGCCAAGCCCGCGAGGATCGCGAGCTTGTGCGCGGCGTCATGTCCGTCGACGTCGGCACGCGGATCCGATTCCGCAAAGCCCAGCCGCTGTGCTTCGGCCAGCGCTTCGCCGTAGTCGGCGCCGCCCGCCATCGCGTCGAGCACGAAGTTCGTCGTGCCGTTCAGGACGCCGCCGACCTCGCTGACATCTTCGTTCGCGAGCGCCCCGGAGAGCGCGCGCACGATCGGGATCGCGCCGCCGACGGCTGCTTCGTACCGCAGCGTCGCGCCGGTACGCGCGGCGAACGCCGCCAGCCACGGACCTTCGGTCGCGATCAAGTCCTTGTTCGCGGTCACGACGTCTTTGCCACGCGCGATCGCCCGCAGCACGAGTTCGCGTGCGATCCCAACCCCACCGATACACTCGATCACGATCCGAACCGCGGGATCATCGACCACCTCGAAGGGGTCGCTCTCGAAATCATCCCAGGCCACCGCACGCGGCTTGTGCGGATCGCGAACGGCAATCGCGCGCAAGAGTTCGGGGTGCGACACCAAGAGACGCCGGGCGACGCTCGAACCAACCGTTCCGCAGCCGAGCAGACCGATGCCCCGCTCGCGCACGGCCGTGCCGGCGGTCGTCGAGATCGACGACGCATCGGACGGGCGGTCAAGACGCGGTATGGTGGGCACGGGATCCTCCAGTTGCAACGGTTCAGAAAAAAAACAACCCCCGCTTTCAGCGAGGGTCGCGTCCGCTTTCGTGGCGCTCGCGTTTACGCCGACGAAGATCCGGACCGGCCCTCACAGAGGGTAGTCGTGGTCGTAATCATCGTCATGCCGAACGAGGCCATTCGCCGACGTTACCATGCGTGACCGCATCGCGCAAGAGGCGGACCAAATTCCCGGCCTCGGCCAGAAAGGCGTCATGGCCGTGCTGGCTGTGCTGGTGCCGGTACGCGGCGTCCCAACCGGCCTCAGCCCAGCGTCCCGCGCACTGCCAGACGTAGTCCGGCGGGTACAGCTGATCGCCGGCGATCCCGACGAACGTCAGCCGCGACGCCCCCGCCGGCCGCTCCTTGCCGCGCAAGTCGAAGAGGTCCATCGCGCGGGTCAGCGTGCGGTAGCTGTTGGCGTCGATGCGGTCGGCGAAGCGATCGCCCTGATGGAGCAGGTAGCCCTCGACGTCGAACCGGTCGTCGAGCACACGAGCCGGATCGCCGCCGTTGCGGTCGGGCCGGTTGCGGAAACGCGTCTCGAACAGTGCTTCGCTCTTATAGGTCAGGGTCGCGATCGCGCGTGCGAGCCGCAATCCCTCGCGCGGCTGCTCCTCGTACCAGCCGCCGTGAAAGGCCGGGTCGAGGCGAATGGCGTCGCGCGCGGCCCCATTCTGCGCGATGCCTTGCGCGCGCAGATGGTCGAATGCGCCGACGACGATCGCATGGTCGACGCGATCGGGATGCGCGTGGGCCCACTGCAGAGCCTGAAAGCCGCCCAGCGATCCGCCGATCACCACCGCGAGCCGTTCGATTCCGACCGTGCGCAGCGCACGTCGCTGCGCTTCGACGATATCGGCCACGGTGAGGACCGGAAAACGCGGACCCCAGCGCTTGCCGTCGGGGGCGAGCGATGGCGGACCCGTCGACCCATACGAACCGCCCAGCACGTTCACCCCGACGATGCACCAGCGCGCGGGGTCGAACAGCGCATCGGCTCCGAACAAGCCGGTCCACCAGTCGAGCACGCGCGCCGAGCCGGTCAGGGCGTGCGGCGCCAGCACGACGTTGCTGCCGTCGCGCTCGGGAGCGCATCCGTACCGGACGACGCGCTGCACCACGTCGTCGAGGACCTCGCCGGACGCGAGCGTCAGCGGTCCGACCGCGACGTCGCGTTCGACGAAATCGACGACCAAGCTCACGGCGCGGCGTCGAGCGCTTGCGCGAGATCGGCCAGGATGTCGTCGATCGATTCGATCCCGACCGAGAGCCGGATCATATCGTCGCTGACGCCGCTCGCGATCTGGTCGGCCGGCGTGAGCTGCTGATGCGTCGTCGAGGCCGGATGGATGACCAGCGATTTGGCATCACCGACGTTGGCGAGCAGCGAGAACAGGTTCAGCCGGTCGATCGCCGCGCGCGCGGCATCGGCTCCGCCCGCAATTCCGAAGGTCACGATCGCCCCGGCGCCTTTGGGCAGGTACTTCTGCGCGCGGGCGTAGGCGGGATCGCCGGGAAGGCCGGGATAGCGCACCCACCGGACCTTCGGATGCTGCCGCAGGAACTCGGCGACGCGCAGCGCGTTCTCGCTGTGCCGTTCGATCCGCAGGCCAAGCGTCTCCAGCCCTTGCAGCAGCAGGAACGCGTTGAACGGTGAGAGCGCCGCGCCGATGTCGCGCAACAGTTGGACACGGGCTTTGAGGATGTAGGCCAGCGGTCCGAGTGCTTCGACGTACTTGAGCCCGTGGTACGACGGATCGGGCTCGGTGAACTCGGGAAAACGCCCGCGCGTCCAGTCGAACGTGCCGCTGTCGACGATCGCGCCGCCGATCGTGGTGCCGTGGCCGCCGATGAACTTGGTTGCCGAATGCACGACGATGTCGGCGCCGAACTCGATCGGTCGCAGCAGGTACGGCGTCGCCAGCGTGTTGTCGACGATCAGCGGGACGCCGGCTTCGTGTGCGGCATCGGCTACCGCGTTGACGTCCAGCACGTCGACGGCCGGGTTGCCGATCGTCTCGGCGAAAACGGCCTTGGTGTTCGGCCGCACGGCCTTGCCGAATGCCTTCGGATCGGACGGGTCGACCAGCGTGACGTCGATCCCGAAGCGCGGGAGCGTGTGCGTGAAGGCGTTATACGTGCCGCCGTACAGTGACGCCGAGCTGACGATGTGGTCGCCCGCGCGCGCGACGTTGAGCACCGAATAGATCACCGCCGCTTGACCGCTGGCGACCGCCAGCGCGCCGATCCCGCCTTCGAGCGCGGCGAGACGCTGCTCGAACACGTCGGTCGTCGGGTTCATGATCCGCGTGTAGATGTTGCCGAACTCCTGCAGCGCGAACAGACGCGCGGCATGCGCGGTGTCGTCGAAGTTGTACGACGTCGTCTGATAGATCGGGACGGCCCGCGCTTTGGTCGTCGGGTCGCCGTCGTGACCGCCGTGCAGGGCGGTCGTTTCGAAGCCGCGCGCCGCGGCCGGGTCCAGGGTACTGCTCATCGTGGGTCTCCTTCACGAATGCGTCGAGCGAAGCGTCGGGAAAGCGAACGGCCCCCGCCGGTGGCGAGGGCCGCTGCAGTTCGTCGGTGCGCCGGTCAGCGCGATGACAACCTACACCGTCCCTCGCGGGCGGCACACATCGCAATCATCGCCATGCGGCGGCGTTCCATGGGCCGCACCGTAACAGACCGGACCTCGCGCGTCAAGGATGCGCCTTTAGCGCGAGGCGTCCAGCATGTCGGTCAAGGCGCTGATTTTCACGCGTTCGCGGCCCTCCGCCGCACCCAGGGCCCGCTCCCGCGCGTCGATCCGCGACCAGCCCTCCCAATCGACGAAGGGGACGCCCCGCGCCGCCAGCAGCGCGGCGAGCTCGGGTCGCGCGGGCAAGTCGCCGGCGGCCGCGATGTCGGCCAGCAGCGCGGCGACGGTCTCGGCCGCATCCTGTTTGTTGGTGCCGATCACGCCTTGCGGCCCGCGCTTCACCCACCCGGCGACGTATTCGCCCGCCCGGACGGCACCCTCGGGCGCGTGCAGCACCCGGCCGCCGGCATTGGGGACGAGCCCGTTGCGCTCGTCGAACGGAACGCCGGGAAGCGCGACCGACCGGTACCCGACCGCCCGGAACACCAGCTGCACCGCGAGCTCCTCGAACGTCCCGGTACCGACCAGCTTGCCGGCGTCGTCGTACGTCATGCGCTCGATGCGCAGACCTTCGACCCGGCCGGTGCCGACGATCGCATCGGGTCGCGCGTAAAAGCGGATGTGGAGCGCCCGCGCCGCGCCGGTGCGCGCACGCGCGGCGAACTCGCGCAGCACGTCGAGGTTGCGCTGCGTCAGGCCGTCGAGTTCGCGCCCCTCCAACCCGGCCAAATCGCGCGGCTCGACGACCACGTCGACCCCGG
>PMOG01000138.1 GCA_003161555.1 Vulcanimicrobiota bacterium
CATTGGAGCACGGCCGCCGAGCATCTTCTGGATTTCCGACAGCGCCGCCGCGACGAGCGTCGATCCGTTCGGCGCGTCGCTACGGTGCATCGCGTTTTGATAAAGGACGAGAACGAGATGGTTGGAGCCTTCGAAGCTTTGGAAAACCGACAGGGCGATCTGCGTGCGCGTCGTGCCGCCGTTCATCGCCGTCAGGTACGCGTTGACTTCTGCCGCGGCCGGCGTTCGCCCGAGGGCGTCGGCATAGAGTTTCTGGACGAATTTCGGATTCGTTCCGCCCGCGGCGCTGTAGTATTCGGGCGAAGCCGCGATCGCGGCGGCGACTTGCGCCGGCGAGCCGCCCGCACTTAGCATCCCAACGAAGGTGTTGAGCGCTATGCCGTCGGCGCCGCGGTGCAAGAGTTGCTGGTAGAGCGCGCCGACTTCGGCGGCCCGAAATTCGGCGCTGTTGACGAGCTGCTGCACGAGCTGCGTTTGCGTCAACGAACCGCCGTCGAGGAGCGGCGGGAACTGCGCGAGCACGCTCGCGTCGGCCGGCCGGTTCAACACGACCTCGTACGCCGCGGTCACGAAGGCGGCGCTCGCCGGAGACGCGTACGCGACCACTGGAAGGGAAGCGAACGCCGCGGTGAGGGCGAGAGCGGCGAGCAGCCGCATGATGTTCAACCTACGTTCCTACAACGGGCAAGCTTACATCTTGTACGAATGCAGGCCGCTGATCCAAATGTTGACGCCGAGATAACAGAAGATGATCGTCGCGAAGCCGAGGACCGAGAGCCAGGCGCAGCGCAGCCCTCGCCACGCCGTGCGCGTGTGAAGGTGCATGTACATGGCGTACACGATCCATGAAACGAGTGCCGCGGTCTCCTTCGGATCCCATTGCCAGTAAGCGCCCCAGGCCTCTTTTGCCCACCATGCTCCCGTGATGATGCCGAGCGTCAAGAGCGGCAACCCGAGCGAGACGATCTGGTAGGTGATGCTGTCGAGTTTGGCAAGCGTCGGCAACGTCGCGAGCCACAGCGCGAGGGCGTTCCCGGAGGCCGCCGCTCGCTCGAGGTTCGGAGAATCGCCGACGATGATGGAACGCGGCGTCCCCCGCGATAGTTCCGGGCCCGCCGCAGCGGCGGCGCGCGTCGCCTTGGCGTCGAGGCTCCGTTCGCCGTAATATTTGATGAGGTAGAGCAGCGACGAGACGAAGGCGACGAGGAAGGAGGCGTACGCCGAGATGACCAGCGGGACGTGGATCTTGATCCAATACGACTGCAAGGCGGGGACGGCGGGGAGATAGCCCTCGTTCCAGGTCAACGCGTAGGCGAGAAACGCCGACGCGAGTGCGGTGACGAAGCCGCCCATGAACCAGATTCCCAGCCGAAACGAGAACGCGAGAAAAATCAAGACGCTCATCGCAGCGAAGAGCGAGAGCGACCCGTAGAGGTTGGTGAGCGGCCAGATGTGCGAGCTCGTCCCGCGGTAGACGAGTTCGTAGAACTGGAGCGCGCAGCCGATCATGGCCAGCGGAATCCCGATCCGTCTCGAGAGTTCGATGCGCGAGAGCAGGTAGTTGAAGAACGCGAGCGTCGCGACGATGTACGCCGAGATCGCCGCGAGGATGAGGTCTTGATCGAACGACACGCTTACGGAACCTCTCTTTACGTTGCCGGTGCTGCGGATGGATCCTGCAGATCACCGCGCAGTGCGGCGACGAGCGAGCGAAACTGCTCGTCGAAGATCTCGAAGCCTTTGACGGTGGTCGCCGCGATCCCGACGCTCGATCCTTCCGGCGTCTCGTCGACGCGGACGTAGAAACGCGCCGGCACGCACCAGAACGAAATGCAGAGTCCGGCGAGCAAGACGAACGCGCCCAAGCCGACGAACGGGACCCCGGGATCGTGCCGGTATTGGATGACGCTAAAGAGCGTCGATCTTCCTACGCGAAGGCGATAGCCGTTGCCGAGATCGAGATCGCGGTCGAGCGGAACGAGGATGCTCCCGATCAGCTGGTTCCCGTCGGCGACGTCGATGACGACGCCGGGATTGTTGGGGCGCGGATCTGCGCCGATGCGGCCGTCTCGATCGATCGTGGCGACGAAGCGGTCGTAGCGAATCGACCGCGCGGTCGAACCGATCGTGAAACCCTCTCCTTCCTTGAGTGGGACGGCGGGCGAACCCGAGACCGGTTTCCCATCCTTGGTCAGCGCGAACGCCACGGCCGCGCCGTACGACGATTGGTAGTAGAGCGTCCCGCCGATGTCGAGCGGCGCGTTCACGCGCAGAACCGCGGGATGGAGCGCGCCCTCGCGCGGCGCAACGTGCAAGTCGGAGACGTAATCGATCGGCTGGTACACGAGGCCCCCGCGCGTTTGGATCGGTTCGATCTGATACGCGAAGCGATCGAGATGCAGGCGGGTGCCGTTCTGAGGAATCGTAACCTCGGCTCCGGTCAGAATCGTCGTGTCGCCGTTGTAGCCCCAGGCCCAGTACATGGTCGTCCCGATCGCGATCAGCACGAAGCCCAGATGGGCGACGAGCACGCCGCGGCGCGCCCAATTCTGTTTGTCGGCAAAGGTCCACTCGACGCCGGAGTGCTCGCGTTTGCGCACGAGCCAGCCGCGCTCGCGAAAGAACGCCTCGGTGCGCGCGCGGGCGGTTGCGACGTCCTGCGGCAGCGCGATCGTCGCGTGAAGCGGAATCTTGTCGATCTTGACGGCATGCAGCGGCGGCAGCCGCGCTGGAATCACGCGCTTGAACGTTGCCAAGATCATGCAGGCGACGATCAGGGCGACGAGCGCGATGTAGGCGCTGCCGTGGTAGATGTTGTCGAGGTGCAACCGCAGGATCAGGCGCGTGAGCGCGGGCGCGTAGTTTTCAGCGTAAAAGGCAGGCTCGCGTCCTTGCTCGACGACTACGCCGATCAAGGTCATGACGCCCCACAGCGCGAGCAGCGACATCCCGAACCAGAAGTTCGAGAGCTGCAGGAGAAGATCGTCGAACGATTCGGCGAGTTGCTCGCGAAGGTTCCGGGTCTGCAGGTTCGGGGCCGACGTGCTCGCCATCAAACGCTCGGTGCGATTACGCCGAGACCTCGCGGTGCCAGGTTCGCTCGAGCAGTTTGATGATCAGGATGCTCACCTCGTAGAGCAGATACATCGGCACGGCGATGAGCATCATCGTGACCGGTGACGCGTCGGGAGCGGCAAAGCCGCCGACCACGAGAATTCCCATCGCGGAGTGACGCCGGTATTTTTGCAGCATCCCGACGTTGATGACGCCGATGCGGGCGAGCGCGACGAGCACCGTCGGGGTCTGGAAGACGAGCGCAAACGCCAAGAACAAGAGCAGGATGATGTTCAGCGTCGAGGCGACGCCGAAGGTCTCGGTCGCAACCGCCTGCGTGATCGCGAGCAGCGCCGTCAACACCCTGCCGATGATGAAGAAGTGGCAGAAAAGAATCCCTAGCGCCGCGAGGAGGATTGACGGCAGCGTGTACACGTAGACGATGCGCCGCGTGCGCGGATGAAACGCCGGCACGATGAAGAGCCAGGCTTGATAGACCAGTACCGGCAGCCCGAGCACGATCGCACCGTAGATCGAAAAGCGAAATTCGGTGAACAGGACGTCGGTCGGCGCGAACGCGTGCAGTTGCACGTTCGTTCCGAGATATTCGTTCTTGAGCCAGGTGATCATGAATTGCGACGGCCAGAAGAGCGCGAGGCCCAAGACGCCGATCGTGGAAATGCAGACCATGAGACGGTTACGGAGCTCCCGCAGGTGCTCCGTAAACGGCATTTCCTTCTGATCCCAACCCGGACCGCGTTGCGGTTCGGGAGGCTGCTCGGCCGTCAACCCGTACGCTTACGGAATCGGCGGCGCTATGGTCGGTGGAGGCGTCGGCGTGCCCGCAGGAGCCGCCGGATCGCCGGTGCCGGCTTCGGCTTGCGCCCGCGCTTGGGCTCGCGCGCGCTCCATCGCGACGTCGGCCTCGGCTTGTCCGACCATGAACTCTTTCTTGGCCGCACCGAGACCGCGCGCGACGTCGCGGATCTTCGATCCCCCGAACAAAATGATGGCCGCGCCGATGATGGCCGGAATCTCCCAGCCACCGATCATCCCGATCAGCATCGGAGACCCCATCTCCTGAAATCCCATCTCGTTATTACGTGCCTTTCACTCGAAGTACGGCGCCGGGACCCCCAGCGGCCGGCCGCCTCCCCGGGCCGCCTCACATCTTACCGCGCCCGGAGGGCGCGGTCCCGCGCCAGCGCGTCGGCCAGGGCCCCCAGCTCGGCTCGCGCCGGGACGCTGCCCAGCGCCGACAGCGCCGATTTGGCCCGCTCGACGTAGGCCGCGATCGCGTCGCGGGTCTTGTTCGTTCCGCCCGCTCGAACGATTTCGGCGGCGAGCCGCCGAGCCGGCTCGGGATCGGCCGCCCCCTCGTCTCGGGAGAAAAAGCGTTCGGCCTCGCGATGCAGTTCTGCCGGCCCTGATTCCAGCGCCAGGATGAGCGGGATCGTGACCTTGCGCTCGCGCAGGTCGTTGCCGACGGGCTTGCCGAGCGTATTTTCGTCGGCGGTCAGATCGAGAAGATCGTCGAGCATCTGAAACGCGATTCCGAAATTGCGCCCGAACTCGCGGAGCGCCGCGCTCTTGATCGGCGCCGCGCCGGCGGTGATGGCGCCGCACTCGGCCGAGGCCGCAAAGAGCGAGGCCGTTTTCTTGTCGACGATTTCGACGTACCCGTCGATGCCCAGCCGAAGATTTCCGCGCGCGCGAAGCTGCAGCACTTCGCCGTCGGTGATGTCGGCCAAGGTCGCGCTCAAGATGTGCGGGATCGGCGGTTGATAGTTCGCGGTCACGTTCTTGAAGATCCACGCGAACAGGTAATCGCCGGCGAGGACGCTCACGCGATTGCCGTAGTCGACCGCGGTCGCGTTGACGCCTCGGCGCGTCTGCGCGCCGTCGACGACGTCGTCGTGGATCAAGGTCCCGACGTGGATCAGCTCCATGTACGCCGCGAGCGCGAGGTGCGCGCGCGGATCGGCGCCGTTCGCCTCGACGGCGAGCAAGGTCAGCCGCGGCCGCAAGCGTTTGCCGCCCGCGGCCAGCATCCGGCGGACGGCTTCGGTGATCAGCGGGTTGTCGGTCGCGAAGGTCGTGCCGAAGAATTCCTCGACGAGCGCCGTGAGGTCGCGATCGGCGGCGTCGTTCGTGCGGATCACTTCGTCCCCACGTGGATCGCGATCGCGCCGCCGCCCATGCGAAGGTAGCGCACGTCGCGAAATCCCGCCGCCTCGAAGCGACGCGCGAGGGCGTCGGCGTCGGGGAAGTTCGTCAGCGAGTTCGGCAAGTAGCGGTAGGCGCTCTTCGATCCGCCGACGAGGCCTCCGACGAGCGGCACCACGCCGTAGAAGTACAACTCGAAAGCGCGGCGCACGATTGGGTTGGGGACTTTCGTGACGTCGAGGTTGACCAGACGCGTCCCCGGCCGAAGCACGCGGTGCGCTTCCTTTAAGGTAGCATCGATGTCGACGACGTTGCGCATCGAGAAGCCCATGGTCGCGCCGTCGAAGCTCGCGTCCTCGAACGGAAGCCGGGTGACGTCGGCCTCGACGAACTCGGCGGGCGCGCTACGCGCGTGGCGGGCGGCGCGCGCCCGGGCGGCGGCCAGCATCGGCCCGGTAAAATCGACGCCGGTCACCCGCAGCGACGGATCGTCGCGCAGAAGGTGGAAGACCAGGTCGCCGGTGCCGCAGCAGAGGTCGGCGACCCGGCCGCCCGGCGGCGCTGCGAGCTCGAAGACGGCGCGCTTACGCCAGGCCTCGTCGACGCCTGCGGTGAGGAGCCGGTTCGCGCGGTCGTAGCGGGGAGCGATCGCCGCGAACATCTCGCGGACATACAGGGCCTTGTCCATGGGTGGGTCGAGCGGGCTGTTCGTCGGCACGCGGCTGATCCACTCCGGCTTGCCGGCCGGGCCTGGCGCGTGAAGGTGGCGTGACCCTGCGCGCTCGAGGTTTCCGTGATCGCCCT
Source organism: Vulcanimicrobiota bacterium (assembly GCA_003161555.1). Taxonomy (GTDB): domain Bacteria; phylum Vulcanimicrobiota; class Vulcanimicrobiia; order Vulcanimicrobiales; family Vulcanimicrobiaceae; genus Vulcanimicrobium; species Vulcanimicrobium vanleeuwenhoeki. Next base: position 6,025 of record PMOG01000138.1, read on the forward strand.
CTGCGACCGGCCGGCCGTGCTCGGCGCGATCGACCGTGCGCGCGCCGTCTCCCTGGCGGCCTATATCCTGCCCCCCTCGGTGACCGCCCATCTGGCCGCCGCTGCCCGCCGCGGCGCCCGGGTCGAGCTGGCGCTGACCCGGTACCCGGTCGGCGCGACCCAGGCCGAGCGCTGGGCGCTGGCCGATGCCAACCGGGCCGCCGTGGAGGCGGTCCGGCGGGCCGGGGGGCACGCAGTCCTCGCGTCCCCCCGCGATCCGCTCCATCTCAAAGGCGTGTTGATCGACCGCCGCACCGCCTTCCTCGACGATCGAAACTGGGCCGACGACGGGGCGCAGACGATCGTGCGCGACGACGATCCGGCTGACGTCGCGGTCGTGCGCGCCGCGCTCGAACGCCGGCCGGCGGGCAACGCGCACCTTCAAACGGTCAAACCGCGCAGCTTGGCGCTGGAACGCAGCGCCATCGCGGCGGCCGGCGCCGAACCGCTGGAGGTCGAAAGCGAATCGTTCGGCATCGGTCCGATTTACGACGAGCTCGTGCTCCGCGCGGCGGCCAAAGCACCGACGCGGCTGCTGGTCGCCCAGCGCGAACTCGCCGAGGCGCGCGCGCGGGCGGCAGTTCCCGGCGCGCGCACGCCGAGCGAACTCCGTGCCCTCGATCGGCTGGCCGGGGCGGGGGTCGAGGTGCGCGTCACGGCAGCGGCCGAGAAGATGGCGGTCGGCCCGGCCCGCGCGTGGGTCGGTTCCAGCAACGCGACCCGCGATTGGGGTTCGACCGCGCGTCAACTCGATTGGGGGATGTGCGTTCCGGCAGGGCTGATCGGCGCACTGCGCGCCCGCTTCGCCCAGACCTGGAGCGCCGCGCTCCCCTACGTGCCGAGCTCGCCGCTGCGGAACGAGGAACGGTCGGCGAACGCCCACCACGCGAGCGCGCCCAGCACCACGAGCGCGACCGAATCGAAATGCAGGACCGGCAGCAGCGTCAGGAGTGCGGCCAGGACGTAAGCCCCCGCAACGACCGCGGCGCGTACCGTCCCGCGAAGGCGTTCGACGATCACGAAAATGGTCGGCAGAATGAGGACCCCGTCGTAGCCCCAGGCGTGCGGACTTACGGCGAGGCCGATCACGCAAGCCGCACTTCCCGCGACGACGATGGGCGCGCGGCGCAGAAGCGGTATGAAGGCGACCGCCGTCAAGGTCGCAACCAGCATCGCCGGGACGAACGGCAGGTGCGCGCGCATCAAGAGGCTCGGAATGCTGACGGCCTTTTCCTGGTTCTGCGGAAAATCGACGACCGTCCAATCATGGAGCGAGCGTGACCAGGCGACCCCGAACAGCCAGTCTCCGCCGCTCGCCCACGCGCTCAGCGCGTACCATGCAAGGCCGATCGCAGCGACGATCGCCAGTTCGCGCCAGCGTGCTCTGAGAACCAGGACCGCTATCAGCGGTAATGCATAGGTGGGCTTGTACAGAAGTATTCCCAGCGACACTCCCGTCAGCGCCACCGAACCGCGCTCGAGGCCAAGCAGCGTCAGCAACGCCAACAGGAGGCCGAGCGGCGAGTTCTGCCCGATGACGGCCGCGTTCATGGTCGGCGCCCAGGCGAAAACCAGGGCCGCCGCGTGCGGCAGACTCACGCGATAGACATGCGTCGCGACGGCCGCCGCCGCAGCGGCGCAGCCCAGCATGATGGCCGCATTGACGAACAGGCCGCCCGCGAGAGAAAGCGCGTTGAACGGAACGAACGCCCATGCCGCGCCGGGAGTGTAGGGAAAACTTTCGCTCAAGTGCAGCGGATGAAGCAACGTCGCGCTGCCGGCGTGATGTCCCGCCGCCGCGAATACCGACCAGTCCGAGAGGTTCACGTAACGCCAGGTGACGGCGAGCGGAGCGAGACTAAAAACCGCGAGGAAGAACGCGCCGAATCGAATCCGTTCCTCATTGATCCACGCCGGCAGCGCGGTCGCCGCGGTGTCCTTCACCGTCTTAGAACCAGCGTTTGAAGCGGAAGTACCCGATCAGGACGAGCAGGGCCGCCAACTGCGAACCGATGCCGATCCATACGAACGTGGGCTGATCGATGATGTGATTGATCATCCAGCCGAAGTTCTGTCCGAAGAATCCGGTGATGTAGGTCAACGGCAGAAAGATCGTCGCGATGATCGTCAGCTGCTTGGAGACTTGGCCCTGCCGGTAGGCTTCCGACGACAGGTGGACGTCGAGGGTGCTGTTGAGCAGGTCGCGGATCGAATCGATCTGATCGGTGAAGCGCAGCGCGTGATCGTGCACGTCGCGAAAGTACGCGTTCAGCGAACCGTCGAGCGCGACGAGGTCGCCGCGCAGGATCGTGGCCAAAATCTCGCGCAGCGGCGTGGCCGCATGGCGCACCGTGACGAGTTCTCTTCTGAAGCGCAGGACATTTCGCAGCACCGTCGGCGAATCGCGGTGGCCGCGCGCCACGACGTGATTTTCCAACGCGACCAGCCGCTCGTCGTAGGCCGCGGCGATCGGGTGGAACGCGTCGACGATCACGTCGAGGATCACGTACATCAGGCCGATCGGCGTATGCGGGATCGTTCCGCGCGAGAGCCAGCGATGTTCGATCTCGTGCAGCGGGAAGACGGGGTGCGCGCGGATCGTGATCGCGAAATTGCGGCCCAGAAAGACCGCCAGCTCGTGCAGCACGAGCCGGCCGTCCGCCCCCAGCGTCGCGGCATGCAGTATGACCAGCCAATAGCCGTCGAAGGCCTCGATCTTGGGGCGTTCGTGGATCAGCGCCGCGTCTTCGACCGCGGTCGGGTGGAGCGCGAACTCTACCTTCAGCAGCGCGAGGTCGGCGGCGGTCGGTTCGGCGAGGTCGAACCACACGAAGTTGTGCTCGTCCTTGAGCAGCTCGCCGATCTCGCGCGGATCGGCGAGTGCGCGCGACGTGTCTTTGCCGGTGAAGATGAGGCACCGCGATTCGTGCTCCGCCGAAATCGCCGGCGTGTCGCGGGCCGGACGCGCGGGCGAACCGATCATGCCGCGACCTCGAGCGCGAACAGCTTACGCGCGTTGGCGTCGGTGCGCGCGATGACCTCGGCGAGCTCGATCTCGAGCACGCCGGCGACCGTGCGGGCGGTTTCGAGGGCGTATGCCGGTTCATTGCGCTCGCCGCGATGCGGCACCGGCGCAAGATACGGACAGTCCGTTTCGAGCACCAGCGCGTCGAGGCCGACGGCGCGCACGGCGTCGCGCAGCGAGCCGGCCGTCTTGAACGTCACCACCCCGCCGATACCGAGCAGGAGCCCGAACTCCTCGCTGAAGACGCGCGCTTCGACCGGAGTCCCGGTGAAACAATGCACGACACCGCGCCCCCGCGCGCGGTCGAAGCCGGCGCGGAGCGCGGCAACGAAATCATCGTGCGCCTCGCGCTGATGGAAGACCAGCGGCAGCGCGCGCTCGCGGGCGTAGGCGATCTGGGCCTCGAGCACCTCACGCTGGCGGTTCCGCGGGCTGTGGTCGTAATGGTAATCGAGCCCGGTCTCACCGACGGCGACGATGCGCGAGCCGAACTGCTCGCGCAGGCGGTCGAACGCTGCCGCAAGGTCGGCAGGCGCCGACTTCGCTTCGTGCGGATGAATGCCGACCGTCGCGCTCAGCCGGTACGCCTCAGCAATCTCGCAGGCTCGGCGGCTATCGTCGAGGTCGCAACCGACCGTCACGATGGCATCGATGCCTGCTTCGCGCGCCCGTTCGAGCATCGCCGCCCGGTCGGCATCGAACGCCGAATCGTGGACGTGGGCGTGCGTATCGATCATGCCNNGTGCAGTTGTTCCCCGAGCGCGACCGGCGGGGTCGGCGCCTGCTTCTCCTTGCCGCGCTTCTGTCGCTGATCGTTCACCTGCTGGGCGGCTCCTTTTGGTCGTACTTCCAGCGCTTCACCCACCATGGGGGGCGGCCCGAAGGCCAGGTGCTCGCGAAGATCGAGACGATCACCGTCGAGCGCCGGCCGGAGCCGTCGCCGCAGCCGCCCGCCGTGCCGGCGGCACCGNNCCGCCGCGCCGCTGCTGCACGTCCCGCTCCCCGAACTGCCGCGGCTGGCTCAGCCCACCTTCGCGCCGCATCCGGTCGCGCGGCCGCCGGCCCGGGTGCACCATCCGACGCGCGTCACCGCGATGGTCCCGGTTCCGAGCGGCGCACGCGGCGCGCACGCCGCGCCCGGCGCGATGTCGGCCGAC
>PMOG01000160.1 GCA_003161555.1 Vulcanimicrobiota bacterium
ACCGAGAACGGCGACGTGATGGAGTTCACCGCCGGGGGCGCCGAAAAAGTCGGCCGCACCTACGGAGGCAACGTCATGGTCGACGGTTCGGGTGTCGGCGACGTCGGCGAGGCCGTGCTGCGCGACCGCAAGCATCTCGCCGGCGACGGGATCATGATGGTCGTCGTCACGGTCGACTCCGAAGAGGCGCGCGTGGTCGCCGGCCCCGACCTGATCTCGCGTGGCGTCTTCTACCTCCCCGAGTCGGGCGAATTCGTCGAAGAGCTCAAGGACAAGCTCTCCAAGATCCTGGCCGAGTGCAGCGTCGAGGGGATCCGCGACATCGGCAACGTCAAAGAACACATCCGCTCGGGGCTGGCCAAGGCCGTGTTCGAAAAATCACGCCGCCGCCCGATCGTCATCCCCGTCGTAATGGAGGTTTGAGCCTTCTGAACGAAGGCTCAAACCCTCCCCGCGCTTCGCGCGGGTCCGAATAAGGAAGTTGAAGGCTCTTAACGAGCGTCAAACCGCTCCCCTCACTGCGTTCGGGTCCGAATAAGGAAGTTGAGCGCTTTCGGAGCGACTTGCTAGGAACTTGGCGGCGTGTGATAGATTCCCGTGAGATGTCGTTGTTCGAGATCGAGGTGCCCGAGACCAAGCCGGAAACAGAATGGGTTCGAGGCCGGCCGCTGCAGAAAATGAGCCCCACCTACGACCAAGCGACGGCGCAACGTTTATTCACCAAGGCGCTGGCCGATTGGGCCGAAGCGGGTCAGTACGGACGCGTCGCGCCGGGTTGGCGCTTCCGCGTCGCCCCGCCCGACGACATCGTTCGCCCGCTGGTGCCCGACATTGCCTACCTGTCGTATGATGTGCTGCCCGAGGATGCGCCGCGCGAAGCGCTCCAGGTGCCGCTCGGCACACCGACGGTCGCGGTGGAGATCGTCTCCTCCGAAGACGGCCGGCTCGACATCAACGATAAGATCGTCACCTACCTCGAGGCCGGCGCGGAAGCGATCATCGTGGTCGACGTCAAGTCCGAGACGATCGAGGTCCACGATGGAATCACGTCCGTCCTCGCGGCGGGCGATACGCTGACGCACTGTGCGCTGCCGGGCTTCGCACTCGATGTGGGCGCGTTGTTCGCGAAGCTTCGGGGCTGACGCCCCTTAGGGCGCGGGGTTGAATCCGCCGCTGACGTAGCCGCCTAGGTCCAGGGTCACGTACCGGTAGCCCGCCGCGCGTACGCCGGCCACGATCTGCGCGCGCCGCTGCGGATCGGCCGCGGCAGCGACGTCTTCGGCCGGGACCTCGATTCGGGCGAGGTCGCCGTGATGGCGGACCCGGCAGGCGCGCAGGCCCGCATCGTGCACGGCCTGCTCGGCGCGGTCGACTTGGCGCAGCAGCTCCAGCGTGATCGGCGTGCCGTACGGGAATCGCGACGACAGACAGGCGAGTGCGGGCTTGTCCCACACGTCGAGTCCGAGTTTGCGCGCCAGTGCGCGTACGTCGGCCTTGCGCAGCCCGGCTTCGTAGAGAGGGCTTCGGACGCCATGTTCGCGAGCGGCGGCCCGGCCCGGCCGCCAGTCTCCCTCGTCGTCGAGGTTGTAGCCGTCGACGATCGACGCGATGCCGCGTTCGCGCGCGATCTCCGACAGGCGCCCGTAGAGCTCGCTCTTGCAGAAATAACACCGGTTCGCGGGGTTCGCGGCATAGGAAGGATCGTCGAGCTCGTGCGTTTCGACGACCTCGTGGCGGGCGGCGATACCGGCCGCGAAATCGACCGCACCGGTGTACTCGCGCTCCGCGAGCGACTCGGAGCGGGCCGTGATGCCGACGGCTTGGGAGCCGAGTTCCTGCGCGGCGACGTGCAGCACGAGCGCGGAGTCGACGCCGCCGGAAAAGGCGACGATGCAACTGCCCAGCTCGCGGAAGATCGCGCGCAGGCGTGCTTCCTTCACTTCCAGCGTCCGGTCCTCGAGATCGATCACGTGAGGCTCTTTTCCGCGGCGGCTTCCACGATCCGTGCGACCTCTGCGAGCGCCAGGCCACGCTCGCGCGCGATGCGCACCAGGTCGTCGTACTCCGGACGTACCCGCGCGCTGCCGTTGGGGCCCGCCCGCTTGGCCCGCACCGGCCCGTAGGGCGTGTCGATCGTCGTTTCGGTGCGCTCGAGCAGGTGGCGGCGTTCGCTGCGGACCCGCACGCCCAGGGTCGTGGTCTGCGCCAGCATCGCTTCGGCCACCGCGCGTTCGTCGGCGGGGAGCGCCAGGGCGGAAAGGGTGATCGCCGGCCGCCCTTTCTTCATCACGATCGGCGTCAGCCACACATCGCGCGCACCGGCCGCGAACAGCCGCTCGAGCGCCAGCTCGTAGTGCTGCGGGGACATGTCGTCGATGTTTGCCTCCAGCACCACGACGCGGTCGCCGCTGCCGGCTGCGCTCCCATCGCCGGGCGCGGCGGTTCCGATCGAGATGCGCGTGACGTTGGGGATCGTGAAGTCGCTGCTGCCGGCGCCGTAGCCGATCGCCTCGACGGTGAGGTCCGGCCGATCGCCGTGGACCGCGAGCGTCGTGAGGATCGCAGCGGCCGTCGTGGTGACCAGTTCGGCCGCGATGTCGACGCTGCGCGTCGGCCACCCGCGCAGCAGCTCCGCGGTCGCCGGCGGCGGGTTCGGGTACGCGCCGTGCGCCATGCCGATCGTGCCGTGACCGATCGGAAACGGCGAGCAGCGAAGTTCGTCGATCGCGAGCAGGTCGAGCGCGACGCAGCTTGCCGCCACGTCCAGGATCGCATCGATCTGACCGACTTCGTGGAAGCGCGCGTGGGTGACGTCGGTCCCGTGCACGCGGGCTTCGGCCTGGGCGAGCGCAACGTAGACGGCGGCGGTGCGCTCGCGCTGGCGCGGCGTCAAACCGCTCCGCTCGACGATTTCGAGTACGTCGGCGAGCGTGCGGTGGGCGTGGGAATTCCCGTGCTCGTGCGGACCGTGGCGATGACCGGCGTCGCCGTCTTCACCGGGCACGGTGAGTCCGGCCAGGATCGCCGCGATGCCGCCGCGCACGACGCGGCGCGGCGCGAACGTCCACCCATCGGGCACGACCGTCCGCAACGCTGCTTCGAGTGCGGCGCGATCCGCGCCGGCATCCAAGAATGCTGCCAGCAGCATATCGCCGGCGGCGCCGCCGATCATTTCGACGTACGCAACCCTCATCGCGATACGCTGACGATCTTGTGTGCGAGCGCCGCCGCGCCGAAACCGTTGTCGATGTTCACCACGCCGATTCCCGGCGCGCACGCGGTCAACATGCCGAGCAATGCGGCAAGCCCGTCGAACGCCGCCCCGTACCCGACGCTCGTCGGCACCGCGATCACCGGCGCGCGCACCAAACCGGCGACGACGCTTGGAAGTGCGCCCTCCATCCCGGCGACGACGATCACCGCGCCGCAGCCGGCGATGTCGTCGAGCGCGTCGAACAGCCGATGAATCCCGGCGACCCCGACGTCGGTCGCCCGCACGGCGTTGTGACCGAACGCGTCGACCGCGAACGCCGCTTCGTCGGCGACGGTGAGATCCGAGGTCCCGGCGCAGACGACCGCGATGCGCGCGCCGGTACGCGGCAGCGCACCGCGGCGCAGCGCGCCCGAGCGCGGCTCGATCGCCGCATCCGGGAACGCCGCCGCCAGCGCCGGGCGCTGATCGGCCGGAATGCGCGTCGCCAGCGCAAAGCCCGCGCGCGCGAAGAGGGCTTCGATCAGTGCGCGGTTCTGCTCGAGGGTCTTGCCCGCCCCGAAAACGACTTCCGGGACGCCGGTGCGGCCGGCGCGCTCGGGATCGAGGCGCGCCCCGGCGGTCGTCTCCATGCTGTTTCTTACCCCGCGGCGTGCCGGACGGCCCGCCGGTACAGCCGTGCGGCGCGCACGGCCGAGGCGAGCGCCAGCGCGGCGATGCCCAGCAGCACGCCGCCGATCAGATCCGTGACGTAGTGCGCCCCGAGGGCGAGCCGGGACCACAGGATGCCGCAGGCCCACAGGACCAGCAGCGGCGGGACGGTGAGGCGCACCGCGCGCGGAAGATCGCTGCGCCACACGAACCACGCCCAGAGCGCGTAGACGACCGTTGCGAACATCGCGTGACCGCTGGAATACGAAAACGTCGGCTCGTGAATGAGGTACCAGTAGTCCGGACGTGGGCGGCGGAAGACGTTCTTCAGCACGTCGCTCACCTGCCAGACGATCAGCGTGGTAACGACCGACGTCATGGCGCGAGCGCGCCACGCCGGCGCGCGAAACGCGACGATGAGCGCCGCGATCCCGAAGCAAACCAGCACGTACCACCAGCACGACGCGGTGAAGACCAGCGCGAGCTGCGGCGCCTCACCTGCGAGCGCCCGGCCGGCCAGATCGATCCCCCGCGGCGGCGCGTGCGAGACGTTGATGCCGAGAACCGCATACGCGATCGCGGCGATCAGCGCGAGGGCGAGGAAGCGAATCACTCCGCGAAGAGGTCGGTTTGGCTCGCCGGCTTCCCGAACCGTTCGGCGATGCGCTCGAGCTCGGCCGGCGACTCGAGGGTCACGATGCGCGGCTTCGTGCCTTCGTTGGGTCCGACGACGCCGAACTCTTCGAGCTGACGCATCAGCCGCACCGCGCGCGGGTGGCCGATCGAGAAACGGGCTTGCAGCGCTGCGGTCGAGCCGACACCCGGGTCACCCTTCACGACGCGGGTATCGAGTAAGAAGCGCGCCGCTTCGTACCACAGCTCGTCGACCTTGCGGTCACCGCCGGCGCGTTCGTCATCGTCGCGAAGCGGAACGATCTCCATGCCCTCGCCGCGCTCGGGCTTCGCTTGACGCTTCCAGAAGTTGACCAGCCGTTCGATCTCCGCACCGGTCACCAGGGCGCCCTGCGCGCGGACCGGTTTGGGAGCATCGATCGGAAGATAGAGCATGTCGCCGCGGCCGAGCAGGCGTTCCGCACCGCCCATGTCGAGGATCACGCGCGAATCGACCTGCGATGAAACCGCGAACGCGATGCGCGAAGGGATGTTCGCTTTGATCAGCCCGGTGATGACGTCGACCGACGGGCGCTGCGTCGCCACCACGAGGTGGATCCCGGTCGCGCGCGCCAGCTGCGCCAGGCGCATGATCAGCATCTCGACCTTGGCCGGCGCGATCAGCATCAGGTCGGCCAGTTCGTCGATGACCACGACGATGTAGGGCAGCTTCTCGCCGGGATACTTGGCGTTGTACTCTTCGATCTTGCGCACGCCGGCTTTGGCGAAGCGCTCGTACCGCTGATCCATCTCGCGGGTGATGATCGCCAGCGCGCCGGCCGCGAGGCTCGGGTCGGTGATGACCTCGTGCTTGAGGTGCGGGATGCCGTTGTACACCGTCAGCTCGACCCGCTTGGGGTCGATCATGAGCAGCTCGAGCTGATCCGGTGTCGCCGTGACCAGCAGCGACGCGATGATGCAGTTCAAGCAGACCGACTTGCCGGCGCCGGTGGCGCCCGCTACCAAGAGATGCGGCATCTTGTTCAGATCGCCGAACACCGGCTTTCCGGTGATGTCCTTGCCAAGCGCCATCGACAGCGGAGGGACGCCCTGCGGGATCCGTTCCAGAATCTCGCGCAGCGCGACGATCGACACGGTCGTGTTGGGGACCTCGATGCCGACGGCCGACTTGCCGGGGATCGGCGCTTCGATGCGGACCGACGTGGCTGCGAGCGCGAGCGCCAGGTCGTCGGCGAGCGCTTGGATCCGCGAGATCTTGACTCCGCGTTCGGGACGCAGTTCGTAGCGCGTGATCGAGGGACCGCGCTCGATGTGCGTGACCTTCACGCCAACGCCGAACGACGCCAGGGTGTCCTCGAGCACGCCGGCGCGGCTCGCGTCGTCGATCTTCTGCGCTTGCGGGGCGTCGAAGATCGCAGCGATGTCGGGGAGACGATAGGTGATCTTGGCCGGCGCGGGCTCGTAGTCGCCGGCGACGGCGGCAGGGGGCAGTTCGTCGTCGTCCTCGTCATCGTCCGCGACTTCATCGGCCTCGTCCGCATCTTCGGCGAGGTCGTCGTCGACGAGAACCTCATCGTCGTCGTCGTCCGCGTCATCGATGTCCTCGTCGTCCTCGTCCCAGTCGTCCTCGGACTCGTCGAGTTCTTCATCATAGAAGCGCGCCGGCGGCGGCTCGACCACTGTCAGCGTACGTGAGGGAACGGCGACGGCAGCGGCCGCGCCGGCGGTCGCGGCGTGCGGCATCAGTGCCGGAAGGCGGAACGCGTCGCGCAGCGAGGCCGGCCCGGAGGCGGCGCCCCCCGCGCGTCGACCGGCGATTGCGGCGCGCAGATCGCCCACGCGCGCGGCGATCCAGCCGAGCACGCGCTTAAGCGAGACGCCGCTGATGCCGACGCCGACCGCGAGCGCGACCACGATCAGCACGATCCAAGTGCCCGCATCTCCGACCAGCGCGTGGATGGCGCGCGCCATCAGCGTTCCGATCCAGCCGCCGTCGCGACCGGTCGCCGCCAGCGCGATGTCGGCGATCACGAAGTACGCGCAGGCCGCGCCGCCGAGCGTGGCGATCATCCGCGGCACGTTGATCTCGAGAAAGACGATGGCGGCCACCAGCGCGATCAGCACGACGAACAAGCCCGCGCCGACGCCGAAGAGCGTGTGCAGAATGAAGACCGTGACGCTACCGACGACGCCCATTCGTGCGGGCGGCGCCAGCAACGCAACGCCGAGAAACAGTGCGAAGCCGAGCGCGAGGATTCCGGCGACCTCGAGGTTCCATACCACCGAGGCGCTTGGCTTGCGTCGAGCGCGTGCCATTATCGCGGACTTCCCGCTCGACCGGTCTCGTCACCTGTAACGGCCGTCCCGCATCGTGCGTCCAGCGGACCTTCAGGCGGAAGCGGCGAACGGGCGGGCCCGTGCCGAAGCCGACCATCGTCGTCCTCGAAGGCGATCAAACCGGACAAGAATTGCTCCTCGAAGCGCTGCGCGTCTTGGCGCCCGACGTGGTCGGGTTCGCGGTCGCACTCGAGCACTTCGATCTCTCGCTGGCCAACCGCCGCGAGACGGCCAACGCTGTCGTGCTCGAAGCCGCGGCGCGAATGCGCGAAACGAAGCTTGGTCTCAAGGCGGCGACGATCACACCCGAAGCGGCCGGCGACGTCGGCTCGCCGAACGCGATCCTGCGCAAAGCGCTCGACGGGAAGGTGATCGTGCGGACCGGCCGCCGCATTCCCGGCGTTCGTCCGGTGGCCGGGATCCACGCGCCGATTTCGGTCGTCCGCATGGCCGTCGGCGATGCCTACGGCGCCAAGGAATGGCGCGAGACGGAAAACGGCGATGAGGTGGCCTATCGCACCGAACGCATCGAGCGTTCGGTGTGCCGGATGGTTTCGGAGTACGCGTTTTTCCACGCGCGGCGTAATGGCGCCAAGGTGTTCGGCGGCCCCAAGTACACTGTGAGCCCGGTGTACGAGGGCATGCTGAAGGAAGAGATGGACGCGGCGGCCGCGCGCTACCCCGACGTGCCTTACGAGCCGCAGCTCATCGACGCCACCTACGCGCTGCTGATCTCGACCGCGGGCGATCCGCTGGTCATCCCCTCGCTCAACCGCGACGGTGACTGCCTCTCGGACCTCGTCATGCAGCTCTTCGGTTCGATCGCCGGCGCCGAGTCGACGCTGATGTCGTTCCGCGCCGACATGAAGCCCGACGTCGTGATGACCGAAGCGCCGCACGGAACCGCACCGCGACTGTTCGGAAAAAACATCGCCAACCCGATGGCGATGATCCTCGCCATCGCCGCGCTGCTGACGTTCGTCGACGAACGCGGAGCGCCCAACGCCTCGCGCGCCATTTACGAGGCGACCCTCGAGACGGTGCGGGACGGAATCGCGACCAGCGATTTGGGCGGCCATGCCTCGACGACCGAATTCACCGACGCCGTGATCGAAAAGGTCAAAGCCAAGCTGGACATCTGGGCCTCGCTTTAGGGCCTCCTAGCGCGCTAGCGCGATGCAGAGGACGCCGGCGAGCGCGATCGCGACGCCGGTCCATTGCACCGGCACCAGACGCTCGCGCAGCATGATCGCCGCGAGCGCGACCGTTGCGACCGGATAGAGCGACGTGATCACCGCGACGATGCTCAGCGCGCCGCGGTGTACGGCGAGCACGTAGAGGATGTTAGCGGCCATGTCCATGCTGCCGCACAAGAAAAGAATGCGCATCCCCGGCCGGTGCACGCGCAGCGGCAAACGCAGCGCGAGGCCGCCGCTCGCTAAGAGTGCCAGCGACGTGACCCGTGTACTGAGCAGCGGATAGAGTGCGGAGTCGGTGTGCGTTTGCGCAAACGCAATGAAGAAGAAGCCGAACGCGAGACCGGCGCCGAGCGCTTCCGGAATACCGGGCGGAAAGCGGTGCGGCTGGGGAGAGCGCGCGAGGGGCGCGTCCTCACCGTCGGGCGGCATCGGTGCAACTGCCGAGACCAGGACGACGGCGACAAGCGCGAGCCCGATTCCCACGAGCGCGATCGGCGCCGGCCGGTCGCCGCGGAAGAACGCGAACGTGACCGGGACGGCGGCCGCAAGTACCGCGGTAATCGGCGAGATCACGCCCATGGTGCCGACCGCGAGCGCGCGGTATAGCAGTCCGACGGCGGCCGCGCCGGCGACGCCGCACGCAGCACCCCAGCCGAAGTCGGAGAGATGCGGCACGCCGGGGATGAACGGCATCACCGCGAGCAGGATGACGAAGCCGATCGCCTGCGACCAGACGAGCACGGCAACGGCGGGCATGCGGCGCGCGGCCAGGCCGCCGCAGAAGTCGGCCGCGCCGTAGAAGAGCGCGCACGCGACCGAGAGCGCGACGACCACGTCAGCGCGTCTTGGGGTCGAGCGCGTCGCGCAGGCCGTCGCCGAGAAGATTGAACCCGAGGACCAGCGTCGTGATCGAGAGACCCGGAAAGATCAGCGCCCACGGCGCGGAGGCCCAGTAGTCGCGCGCGTCGTTGAGCATCGCACCCCATTCGGGTGCCGGAGGTCGTGCCCCCAAGCCGAGATACGAGAGTCCGGCCGCTTCGAGCTCGGCGGTCGCGACGCCCAGTGTCGCCTGCACCAAGAGCGGCGCCAGAATGTTGGGCAGCAGATGACGCGCGAGGATGGCCGGCGTCGGCACGCCGATCGCGCGCGCGGCTTCGATATACTCGTTTTCTTTGACGGCGAGCACGGACGAGCGCGAGAGCCGCGCGTATTGCGGGACGTACACGATCCCGACGGCGATCATCAGGTTCGTGATGCTCGGCCCGAGGATCGTGGTGATCCCGATCGCGAGGATGATCGAGGGAAAGGCGAGCATGAGGTCCATCGCGCTCATCAGCACCGCGTCGGTGCGCTTGCCGGTGTACCCGGCGATGAGCCCGATGAAGGTTCCCACCGTGATCGCAAGGCCGACCGCCACGAAGCCGATGCTGATCGAGATCCGCGCCCCGAAGACGATGCGGGAGAAGACGTCGCGGCCGAGCTTGTCGGTGCCGAACCAGTGCGCGGGCGAGGGACCATGCGCTCCCAGCGCGAGGTTTTGCGCCAGCGGATCGGACGGCGCGATCACGCCTGCGAAGACCGCGATCAACAGGATCGCGGCGACGACGGCGGCGCCGACGAGCGCCCCCGGGGCTCGACGGAAACGCCGCCAGACGTCGACGGCAAAGCTGCGGGGCGGGGGTTCGAGGCCGGCCGCCGCTGCCAGCTCGGTCGGCGTGGTCGAGGTCACGGGCGGCGTTCGTTCACGCGACCGTGCGGTGGTCCCTCGCCTGCCGGTGCCGCGAGGGTAGGAAGCGAACGGGCCGACGAACGTCCTTGCGAGCGGTGCGGACGACGCGTACCGTGACACACGACTGCCACTGGAGGATCCCCGCGCGGTGATAACGGCTGACCCCTCGCTCCGCTCTATCGAACGCAAGCTGGACGACGGCGTCCCGCTCTCGCAGGACGACGGACTCGCGCTCTTCCGCACTCCGGACGTCCACACGCTCGGCCGGCTGGCAAAGGCCGCCAAGGAACGCAAGAGCGGCGACGAGGTCTACTACGTCCTCAATCGCTACATCAACTCGACCAACGTCTGCTACGCGAACTGTACCTTCTGCTCGTTCGCGCGGGCCGAAAAGGATGCGGACAAGGTCCGGATGTCGGCCGACCAAGTCGTAGCCAAGGCGCTCGAAACGGGGACGAACTTCAACCAGATCCACATCGTGGGCGGTCACGATCCACGTCAGCTGTCACTGGACTACTGGCTGCCGCTCATGCGCCGGTTCAAGGAACTGCTGCCGCACGTGCAGCTCTC
>PMOG01000076.1 GCA_003161555.1 Vulcanimicrobiota bacterium
GACGCCGACCGCATCGCGACGACGCTCGATCGCCCGCTGCAGCGCTTCGTCGAAAACGAGACTGCCCACGTCGTCGGCGCGCTCGGCGAGCGGGGTGTGCGCGACGGCGCCGCGCTGGTGATCGAGAACCGAACCGGAGCGATCCTGGCCTACGCCGGTTCGGCCGGCTATTTCGCCCGCAGGGGCGCGGGCAAGAACGACGGTATCATCGCGCTTCGGCAGCCGGGTTCAACGCTCAAGCCCTTCCTCTATGAGCTCGCGTTCGAGCGGCGCGTGATCCGGCCGACGACGATCCTCGCCGACGTCCCGACCTCCTACGCGTTGCCCGGCCTGCGCTCGTACGCACCCAGTGACTACAGCGACCGGTTCGCCGGTCCGGTGCGCGCGCGCGTCGCGCTGTCGGATTCGCTGAACGTTCCGGCGGTGCGCGTGCTCAGCGCGGTCGGCGTGCCGGCTTTTCTGGCCCGGCTGCGCGCGCTGGGCTTCGTACACCTGACCGGCGATGCCGACCGCTACGGCCTCGGGCTGGCGCTCGGGGACGGTGAGGTGACGCTTGAAGAACTCGCCGGCGCGTACGCGCTGATCGCGAATCGCGGCACGGCGGTCCGCGTCCACGCGCTCGCGGGCGACGCCGGCCGAGGCGACGCGGCGCCGATCGGAGCCGGAGCGGAGTGGGCGCTGGTCACCGACATGCTNNTGGACGGTCGGCTTCACCCGCGACTACACCGTCGCGACGTGGGTCGGAAACTTCGACGGCACGCCGATGCGGCGCGTGAGCGGCGTAACCGGTGCGGCACCGCTGTGGCACCGGATCATCGCACATCTTGCCGAGCACGCGAGCCCCGGAGCGTTCGGCACGCCGCCGGGCTACGTCGCGCACCGCATGTGCGCGACGACCGGCGTGCGCCCCACCCACAGCTGCCCTTCGGTCGTGTCGGAGCTCCTCGATGCGCGCGACCTGACGGCGTGGAATGCCGCGCCGCGCCCGCTCGACCGCGGCTACGACGGCTGGCTCGCCGCACAGCCGCCGGCGCCCGGCGAGCCGCTGCGGATCGTATCGCCGCACGACGGCGACGTTTTCGAAGTCTCTGCCGGCGCCCGGGTCGCCGTGATCGCGCGCGGCGCAGTGCGCCCGCGCTGGGACGTCAACGGGACACCACTGCCCGCACGCGACGCGCGCTGGACGCTGCCGCTCGCGCGCGGGCGTTGGACGCTGCGCGCGCGGGCCGGATCGGCCGTCGACAGCGTCACCTTCGAAGTGCGCGATCCGCCGCCGCGGACACGCCGCGCCGGCTTTACCGTGCGGTAGGTGCCCTAACGCGGCGCCGATTCGGCGCCGGGCGCGTCGAATATCATGCTGACGGTCGTGCCGGCAGTCGTATCGATGGACACGCAGCGCGCAATCCGGCGCACGATCTGCAGACCGAAGCCGCGGCCCTGGCGCTCGCTGCGCTCCACGAACGCACCCTGGTCGCTGACCTCGACGACGACCGAACCGCCTTCGTCGAGCCGCGCGAACAATTCGACCGCGCCGTTGCTGCCGTCGGAATAGGCGTGCTCGATCGCGTTCGCGAGCGCCTCGCCGACCGCGGTGAGGATGTCGTCGATCGAATCAGGTTCGACTTCCTTTGCCTTCATGAACGCCGCCAAGGCGTGGCGCAGCGGCCGAGCGGAATCGCCTCTCGCCCGCCGATTGATGCGCAGCTCGGAACGCCCGGTCATGACGTCTTCTCACCGAGATAGCTGAGCGCCGCGCCGCGATTGTCGAAGATCGCGAAGACTGCGCTCAGCCCGGCGTACTCGACGAGCCGGGCCAGTTGCCGCGACGTGATCAGCAGGGCGAGCCGCACGTTGCGCGCTTCGGTTTCGGCTCGGAAGCGGAGCAGTTCGGCCAAGATCGATGAGTCGGCGTAGGCGACCGCGCTCAGGTCGATCAGCATCGCACCGTGCGCGCCTTGCAAGCGTAGCGCATCCCGCAGCTCCGCGCGGCGCCCGATGTCCAGCTCGCCGCTCAGCGCGATCACACCGATCGTCGGGGCCGGGTTCATGCGCTCCATTTCGCGGCCGCGACGGCACTACGCCTTCCGCGGTGCCGCGCTTCGAACGCCGCCGGTGCAGGCGTCGCGCGTGCGACCCGGCCGGCAAACGAGGAATGCGCGTAATCGCCGGTGAGCCGCAGGCTGGAAACGTCGTCGGTGCCGAAGCCGACGGTCAAAATCGCGACGTCGTCGCCGACCTCGCGTCCTGCGAAGATCGCGGCGTGAATGTTCGAGGCCAGCTTCTCGACCGGCTGGCGGGCCGCCGCTACGATGGCCTCCAGCAGGACGTTCTCGCCTTCGAGCACATCGCGCGAGTGCTCGACCGCACCGTCGGTATAAAGGACCAGGAGCGCGCCCGGAACCGACTGCACGCGCTCGACCGAATAGGCGGCATCTTGCAGGATGCCGAGCGGCAGACCGCCGCACGCGAGCATGCGCGGTGCGTGCCCCGGCTCGAGCAGCACGGGCGGCGGGTGCCCCGCCGTCGCGTACACGAACTCGTACGTCGTCGCGTCCGCGTAGCCGACGACCGCGGTGACCATCCGCGCTTCGCTGGTGAGCAGTTCGGCGTTGACGCGTCCGAGCACGGCGGCCGGATCGCGCTCGACGAGCGCCGCCGAGATCAACGCCTGCCGGGTGCGGTTCATGGTCACGGCGGCGTCGATACCGTGGCCTTCGACGTCACCGAGTGAGAACAGCACGCGCTGCTCCGGGAGTTCGACGGCGTCGTACCAGTCGCCGCCGACCTTGGATTCCTCCGACGCTGGAACGTAGGTCGCACTGAATCGCAGCGCCGGATGAGTCGGGAGCGGCCGCTGCACGAAGGCATCCTGCAGCGTGTCCGCGATACGCTTCTCGGCTTTGTACGCCGCGCGCAGCTGAAGGTTGGTGCGCTCTTCGGCCTCCGCGCGCACACGCTGGTCCTCCAGCCGCGCGGCAAGGCGGCTCTGCTGCAATCCCGACGCCGCCGCGATCAGCACGATGATGACGGCGGAGCCGAGCATCAGCAGCACGATGCGATCGATGGCCGACTGCGCGTCGACGTCGACCGCCAATTGGCGGTTGCGCAGCAGGTCGTCGAGCAGCGCCATGTCGACCCGGAAATGGTCGACGAGTGCCTTTCCTCGCCGTTCGGCAGCATCGGCGTCGCGAACGCGCGGGTTCAGGAGCGGGCGCGCGACCGTGCGCATCCATTCGGCGTTGGTGGCGGCCGCGTCCGCGACGAGCGCGTCGCCGCCGGTGTGCAGCTTCGACACTTGGGCCGCCGCCTGCTCGAGCGCCGGACCCATCGCCGCCACGGCTTCGCTGTACGGCTGCAGGAAAAGGGGATCGTGCGTGGCGGCGTACCCGCGAATCCCGGTCTCTTCGTCCAGCTGATAGCGCAGCGCCGCAAACGCCGTCGTGCGCGTATTGCGCAGTTCTTCCGCCGCCGCAAATGCGCGCGCGACGTAGCGCCGTTCCAACAGGCCGCCGGCGATGACGGTCGGGATGATCAGCACCAGAACAACCACGGTCAACGCGAACGAGCGCATGGGTTGGCGGTTCATTGCGGCTAGGAGAGCACGCGCCGGCCGAGCCGTTCGGCAAGAAACGCAGTCAGGGCATCCTCACCGACGCGATCCTGCTTCATGCTGTCCCGGTCGCGCACGGTCACCGTGCCGTCCTCGAGCGTCTGGTAGTCGATCATGATGCAGAGCGGCGTCCCGATCTCATCCTGACGGCGGTACAACTGGCCGACGTTCCCCTCGTCGTACTGGGTGCGGAAGTCGGGACGCAAGGCGCTTTCGATCGAGCGGGCTCGTTCGACCAGCTCCGGTTTGTTGCGCGCCAGCGGAAAAACGCCGACCTGAACCGGCGCGATGTGCGGATGAAAACGCAGAACCGTACGCTCGGATTGTTTTTCGCCGTCGACGATGGTCTCACGCTCGTACGCATCGATCAGCATCGTCAGCGCCGTGCGGTCCATTCCCGCCGAACTCTCGATCAAGATCGGGGTGTACTTCGCTTTGGTGACCTCGTCGAAGTAGGTCAGATCCTTCCCTGAGAGCTGCATGTGCGCGTCGAGGTCGTACGTGCCGCGGTGGGCGATCGACTCGAGCTCACCCCAGCCCCATGGGAAGAGGTACTCGACGTCGGTTCCCGCCCGCGCGTAGTGCGGCCGCTCCTGCGTCGAGAGCTCATAGAACCGCAGCCGTTCGGGACGCACCCCGTAGCGGCTGTACCAAGCCTTGCGCATATCGACCCAGCGCTGGTACCACTCCAAGTCCGTGCCGTCGTTGGGTACGAAGAACTCCAGTTCGGCCTGTTCGAATTCACGCACGCGAAAGGTGAAGTTGCCGGGCGTGATCTCGTTGCGGAACGACTTGCCGATCTGGGCGATGCCGAACGGCGGCCGCTTGCGCGCGCTCTGGTAGATGTTCTTGAAGTTCACGAAGATGCCCTGAGCGGTCTCGGGCCGCAGGTAGGCTTGCGACGAACTGTCCTCCATCGGCCCGATCGCCGTCTGCATCATCAGGTTGAAGTTGCGCGGCTCGGTGAGCGTTCCGCGCATCCCGCAGTCCGGGCAAGCGTCGAGCGATGCGAGGTGGTCGGCTCGAAAGCGATGCTTGCAGTTGCGGCAGTCGATCAGCTTGTCGTGAAACTGTGCGACGTGTCCGGAAGCGATCCAGGTATTGGGGTGCATGATGATCGAGGAGTCGAAGGCGACCACGTCGTCGCGCAGCTCGACCGTTTCGCGCCACCAGGCGTCCTTGACGTTGCGTTTGAGGATCGCGCCCAGCGGGCCGTAGTCGAAGAAGCCGCCGATCCCGCCATAGATCTCACTCGATTGAAAAATGAAACCGCGGCGCTTGGCGAGCGCGGTGATCTCGTCCATCGTCACGCGGGGCGTGGGTTCGTCTGACGCAGTCACGGAACGGGGTGCGTTCCGCGGCGAACGCGCCGGTTCCTCACGGTTGGATCAGGGCCGCGCCGGGAAGACTCTCGGCGACCGACAAAGGTCGGAGCGACCCGAAAACCGAGAGGTCACGATGACGTCGACGGCCGCCAAACCGATTCGCATTCTGCTGCAGACGACGATCCCGTATGCCGAGGACGACTGGCACGTCGGGCGCTTCTCCGCGTTGCGTGACTTCATCGCCGGGCTCCGCGATGAGGCCGGACTTCCGCTTGCGGCCGTCACCTCGCGCGACCGGGAGACCGACGCGAACGGAGACGATCCGGTGCTCTCGACGATCGATCGCAGCGACTACGATCAAGTCTGGCTGATCGGGGTCGACACGGGTGGCGAGACCGGGATCAGCGGCGGCGACTGCAAAGGGCTGTCCGATTTCCGGCGCGCCGGCGGCGCCATTCTTTCGACCCGCGACCATAACGATCTCGGCTCGTCGCTGTGCAACCTAGGCGGCATCGGGAAAGCGCACTACTTCCACTCCGTCAACCCCGACCCCGACCCCGACCGC
>PMOG01000032.1:0-3240 GCA_003161555.1 Vulcanimicrobiota bacterium
CCGATGCACTGACGCGTATGCCGTCCGGCATCTGCTCGACGACCAGCGGCGGAATCTTCCCCGAGACGAAGCCTCGAACCGCCAGCGTCTCATCGACCCGAACGTTGGGTGCGGTGCCCGCTTCGACGGTGACGTCGACGTCGCGAACGTCGACCACCACGCGCGGCGACGGGCCGGTCACGAAGGTGCGGTCCAGCGGCGTGGCCGCCGCGCCGACCGAACCAGCGAGGTTTTCGAGGTTGGGCGGTGCCATCGATAACGGGCCCGGCACCGGCATCAGGTGCCCCAGGCCCAAGGCGCTGGCGGCGACGCCCACGATCGCGAGCTCGACGACGACCAAGGCGGCGATGAGGGTCGGGCGAGAAATCATGTCCCATGTACGACCGGGCGCTGGCGGTGTTTCGCCGGATCGGAGCGGCCCGGCGGTGCCGACGAAACCGTGAGCGCCCTCGCGCGTACATGGGGGCAGGATGGGAGCCGCAGTCGCGATGGAGCCCCCGGTAGCGGCGGCCGTCGTCGACGACCAAGAATTGATCGCGGCGGCCCTGGCCGGGCGCCCGGATGCTTTCGGCGAGCTCGTGGGCCGCTACGAACGCGCGGTCTACAACCTGGCTGTCCGTACCCTGCGCGACCGCACCGAGGCCGAGGATGCGGCACAGGAGGCTTTCTTCAAAGCCTACCGGGCACTGAACACGTTCCGGCCCGGGGCCAAATTCTCGACCTGGATCTTCACCATCTGCTACCGGGGCTGTTGCGACCGGCTCGCCAAGCGCAAACGGTTCTCCGGCGACGAACTCCCCGACAGCGCCGACCCGGCCGCCGGACCCGCCCAGCTCGCCGAACGCCACGACGAGGCCCAGCGGCTCCGGCGCGCCATTGACGAACTCCCCGAAAAGTACCGCACGGTGATTACCCTCTACCACTTGCAAGGGAAGCAGTACGAGGAGATTGCAACCGTGTTAAACCTTCCGCTGGGAACGGTGAAAACGCACCTGTTCCGGGCGAAGGATCTGCTCCGGAAGGCCTTGACCACATGATCGACGACGACACCCTCGACCGCGCCATCAGCTCGCTGCCGCTGGAGGAGCCCCCCGCCGGGCTCCACGGCCGCATCATGGCCGCTACGGTGTACCGGCCGCGTTCCGCAACGCTGGGCTGGGAAGTGTGGCTGATGGCAACTCTGGTCGCGGTGGCCGGCTGGCTGAGCTGGCTCATCCTGAGCGTGCCGCGCGACTCCGAACGTCTGGCCGACGCGATCGGCCGTCTGATCGACGCCGGAGGGCTGACGTCGCTGAACACGCTGATCTGGCTCGCGGTCGGCATCTCGGCCGCCTGGTGGCTCTCGCAGCTCACGATTCCGGCGCGCCGGCGCATCGAGTCGCGGTGAGGTCGCGTCCCGGCGAGAACGCCGCCCCGAGCGGCAGCGAGGAGCGCAAGTACAAGATCCTCCTCGTCGAGGACGACGCCCAGATCATTCGCGTGCTCAAGCTCGAACTCGAGCACGAGGGCTTCGAAGTGGACACCGCGAGCGACGGGCTCTCGGGATTGGAGAAGGCGCTCAAAGAACCCGATCTGGTCGTGCTCGATCTGATGCTGCCCAAGCTCGACGGGCTCGAGGTCGCGGCGCGCGTGCGCGCCAAGTCGCGCGTGCCGATCATCATGCTGACCGCCAAGGACCGGATCCCCGATCGCGTCGCCGGGCTGGATCGCGGCGCCGACGATTACGTCGTCAAACCGTTCTCGATCGAAGAGCTCTTAGCACGGATTCGCGCCCGCTTGCGCGACCGCAACCCGCAAGAGAACGTGCTGCGCGCCAAGGATCTCGAGATGGATCGCGATCGCCACGAGGTGACGCGCGGCGGCAACGCAATCCACCTGACCGCGAAGGAATACGCGCTGCTCGAATATCTGCTGCTGCACCGCAACAAAGTGCACTCACGTGACGAACTCTTCAACGGCGTGTGGGGCAGCGACTTTCTCGGTGACTCGAATCTGATCGATGTCTACATCCGGTACCTGCGCGGAAAGATCGACGACCCGTTCGAGGATAAGCTGATACAGACCGTGCGCGGCGTCGGATACGCGCTCAA
Organism: Vulcanimicrobiota bacterium; assembly: GCA_003161555.1. Lineage (GTDB taxonomy): Bacteria > Vulcanimicrobiota > Vulcanimicrobiia > Vulcanimicrobiales > Vulcanimicrobiaceae > Vulcanimicrobium > Vulcanimicrobium vanleeuwenhoeki. Next base: position 2,091 of record PMOG01000032.1, read on the forward strand.
GGAATGATGCGCGGCTGAACAGTCTCCGGGTCCGGATCGCCATACTCTACGCGGCGCTGATCGTCGTGGTCATCGCCGTCGGAGCGGTGACGATCGATTTCGCGTTCCGGTCGCTGCTGGTCGATCAAGCGCGGCTGCAGCTCACCCAAACCGCCGATCAGATCGAAGGGCTCGCCCGCGACGCCTCGCAGTTTGGTTTTGCCGAGGACGAAGCGCCGCTGCGCATCCGCCTCTCCGACCGCGCGACCCTTGACCGCTGGGCGTCGGCCAACGAGTACGTCCAGATCGACACCACCGTGGGGCAAGCTCTCGGCAAGAGCTCGAACATGGGCGGGATCACCTTCCCGCCGTATCATCCGCACGGCACGGGTTCAGCTTTTTCGGTGCTCACGCTGACCGGCAATCGCCCGGGGACGATGCTGGTCCTCAACACGGTCCTGACCGACGTCGACGGCCGGCCGCTGCTGATCGCGCACGTCGGTCAGCGGCTCGACATCGTCGACCAGCTGATCGCGCGCGCGCGGTTGATCTTGCTGTTGATCACGCTGGCCGCGATGGTCGTGATCGCGGCCGCCTCGTACTTCGTTGCCGCTTCGGCGACCGATCCGATCGAACGGCTGACCGCGGAGGTGGCCGAAATCGGCTCGGAACGCCTCGACCGCCGGCTGCGGTGGAAACGCCGCGACGAGGTCGGCCGACTCGCGAACGCGTTCGATGCGATGCTCGATCGCTTGCAATCGGCGTTCGCGCGCGAGCGCCAATTCATCAGCGACGCCTCCCACGAACTGCGCACCCCGCTGACGGTCATCAACGGGAACGCGCAGATGCTCCAGCGCTGGGGCGATCGCGATCCCGAAGTGCTTCGCTCGTCGCTCAACGCGATCGCGGAAGAGAGCGGCCGGCTCGCGGGGATGGTGTCCGGAATGCTGACGCTCGCCAAAGCCGAGTCGGGCGATGCGATCCCCAAGGAACCGCTGGTGCTCGAGCAGATCGTCGACGACGTGGCGCTGCACGCGCTCGAACCGGCCCGCGAAAAAGGGCTGCAGTTGTTCACCCATCACGCCGACGACGCGCGCACGATCGTGATCGGCGAACCGGGCCTGCTGCGTCAGCTGGTCCGTAATCTGGTCGACAACGCGATCAAGTTCAC
>PMOG01000032.1:3294-8253 GCA_003161555.1 Vulcanimicrobiota bacterium
ATCGTCCGCAGCATCGCCCGCGTTCACGGCGGCACCGTCAGCGCGCAGGCGCGCCCCGAGGGCGGCTCGACGTTCACGGTCACACTCCCCTCCGAGCCCGAATTCACCGCTGGTTCATGACCGCGTGAGCGGCAGACCGTACACTTATCAGGTGGATGTCCTTGGTTCCCGAGCCTCCCGGTGGATCACCGCGGGGCTGGTGGTCGTGCTCGGCTGGTGCCTAGCGCCGTCTCCTGCTGCGGCGGAGACGGCCGGCTTCGACGTGGGCGACCAGGCCGTGGTGGCCATCCTGGCGCGCGGACGCGGCAACGACGTCGTCGTGCGGACCTGGGACCGGCCGGTCGTCCAGGTCGAGTCGTCGGCCGGGCCCCCGGTCGTCGAGCGGCACGTCGGGATCTTCGGCACCGAGAAGCTGCCGCTGACGGCGCCGATTCCACCGATGCAGTACGCCCAGCGCGAGGGCGGCGAAACGGTCGGCAGCGGGATGCTCGCGCCCGAAGAGTTTCCGTTTTCGTCCTTTCGGGCCGGTCCGCACGACGTCGTGCGCGTCACCGCCGACGGGGGGACGCACCTCGTCGTGACCGTTCCGGCGTCGACCGGATTGCTGCGCACCGCGATCCTCGGCGGCCAGACGACGATCGACGGTTTTCGCGGCTCGAACCTGTACCTACTTCAGGGCAGCGGACGCATTCTGGTCAACGGAACTTCGACGACCGCCTTCGTCCAGCTGAACAACGGCCGCATCACGATCGAAGATTCGACCTTCGACCGCATTCGGCTGCGCGCGAACGGCGCCCAGGTCGTGTTCGAGCATTGCCGCAGCCGCCAAATCGAGGCGACGACCGTCAGCGGCGCAATAATTTACGACGGCGGCAGCTTCGACCCGGGCTTAGCGCGCTTCGATTCGCAAACCGGCAACATCGCATTGGGCACGGTAGCCGCGGCACAACTCGCCGGCCGTTCGCAGACCGGACGCGTCTACACGAGCTTCGATGGACGCACGACGGTGCAGCAGGCCCCTGACGGCACCGCGACGGCCAACGTGTTCGGCGGCGGCCCGCTGGTGAACGCGATCAGTTCGCGCGGCAACGTCTACCTCTACGACGGCACGCTCGCGAATCGTCACGAGCTGCCGCCGGATTGGCGCGCCGTGCGGGAAGTCTTCGCGACACGACGGCGCGAGGCGCAAGCCGAGCCGCTGCGCAACCGCCTGCCCGAACGCTTCCCGACTCAGCGGATCTAGAGCAGAAACTTTCGGAGCACGGCGACGTCGAGCTTGAAGGTGTGCTGCGGCAGCACGGCGTCGAGCTTGTAGCCGCAGGACTCGAAGAATCGCTGCGCCGGCCGGGCGTGGAAGACTTCCGCCGTCATCTTGTGGCAGTTGTAGTAGTTGGCGATTTCCTCGGCGTGCGCGACGAGTAGACGTCCGATCCCCGCCCGGCGGCACTCGGGCAGGACGAACAGCGCTTCGACTCCGCCGAGCGAGGCGGCGATCCGCAGCCGCAGCGCTCCGACGATCCGGTCGTCGTCGCGTGCGACGATGTCGTGCAGCTGCTCGTGCCAGACGACGCGAAAATGCCACAGCTCGGTGCGCCAGTCGCGATCGTAGCGCGTCCAAAAACCGTCGGTCTCGCCCGGTTTGGCGCGCTCGACCTCAAACGACATCGTACGTCCAGCCGTCGTATGCAGCGAACGTCTTGATGCCGGTCGCGTCTTCGAGTTCGTAGGCGAGGCGCTTGGGATCGCGTTCGAGCATGCGCGTGCCGAAGTGCGACATGATCGCAGCGCCGGGCCGTATCCCCTCGATCAGCGTTTTGGCGTCGTCGAAGGTCAAGTGATCGACGTCCATCGAGTCGCGAAAGCGCAGGACGTTGATCACCAGCACGGCCGGAGTGCGCGCGCGATAGTCGTCGACGATGCCGTCGAAGTAGCGCGTGCAGGGGATGTAGGAAACGGTCACGCCGCCGGTTCGAAAGTGCAGTCCGTACGTCTCGACCGGATGCCGGAGCCGGGGCGAGGCGGTGATCGTCACGCTCCCCACCTCGAAGGGCGCTTCGCCGGCTGCGACGATCCATTCGCGCGGCACGAACCGGCGCGCGTACGGGAAAACGACCGGCTGCAGCGACTCGTCCAGCGCATCGCGGGGCGCGCACAATGCGCCGCGCGGCCGCCAGCCGCCCTGACACATCGCTTCGATCATCACGTTGACGTCGCCGGCGTGATCGAGATGCTTGTGCGAGAGCACGATCGCGTCGAGCGTGGCGGGGTCGCACGGCGGGAGCTGGGCGAGGGCCCGCACCAGCGCACCGGGGCCCGGATCGACGTGCACGTTCGTACCGTCGGCCCGGAGCCAGAAGCCGGCCGACGAGCGGATCTGCTTGGCGACGACCCAACGCGCACCGCCGGTGCCGAGAAACTGCAGCGAGACCACCCGGCTGGGTTCGCAGGGCGGAAAAGCCGGGCCCGCCGGGCGTGGACGCGGAGGGGACCGATTAGGAGGACCTAATTAGGAACGCCTAATGTTTGTGCCCACCCGCTTCACGCCGGCCGCCTTTGCGGCCGCCATCGCCGTGGCGCTCGCCGGCCTCCCGCGAGGCGCGCTCGCGATCCCGTATTTTGCTCACGAATACGGGCTGACGTGCCAGAAATGCCACTCGGTGATCCCGCGCTTGAACGAGTTCGGGCTGAGCTTCATGGACCACGGCTACGCGTTGCCGGGCGCAACGGCTCAGGCCGTCTTCCCGCTGTCGATGAAATTCAATTTGGCATACTCGAGCCAACCCGACCCATCCGGCTTGCCGAAAGGTATCGTCGATGAAGTCGAGCTTTTTCTGGCCGGCAAGATGAGCCCGCGCACGAACTATTTCATCGAGCAGTACGTCGTCGACGGCGGCGTTCCGGGCGCGATCCGCGAGGCGTGGATCGCAAACCGGTTCACGCCGGACTCTGCAAAGATCCCGGTCTACCTGCAGGCCGGCTCGTTCACGCTGCCGTTGCCGGTCGATCCGGAGACCCTGCGAGAGACCGCGCAGCATTACACGCTGTTCGATCAGACCGTGGGGGCGAACCCGTTCAACTTCTTCGACCCCAAGAACGGCATCGAAGTGCGCGCCGGCTACGCCGATCACGGGCTGAGCATTCGGCTGGCGGCGCTCCAGGGCCATGACAAACAGAGCGGCATCCCGACGCTCGGACTCGACCAGATGCTGGAGGCGCAGCAAATATTCGGGCCGATCATGCTCGCGGCGTACCGGTACTCGGGAAGGCGCCCGGCGGCTCTCGCTCCGGATCGTTTTTGGCGCCAGGGCTACGGCGTGATCTACACGCAGGGGCGCTGGGAAAGCGATACCATTCTTCAGACTGGGTACGACGGCGACTTCAACGGTGCGCGCAGAGCCGCGCTTTCGAGCGGCGGTTTCACGCAGTTGCGCTACGAGTTCGACCGCCGTCTCTTCGCGCTGGCGCGTTATGAAGGGACGTGCGATCCCGGCCGCGGCTTCGCGCGCGATCTTGTCGGCGAGCTCGGGTATCGCGTCTCGCGAAATTCGCGCTTCACGGCCGAAGATGTCGTGCAGCATGCGGGGCCGACGACCAACACGCTCAACCTGCAGTACACGGCGGCCTACTGATGCCCGGCCGCAGCCTCATCGTCGCCGCCGCCGTCGCCGCTCTCGCCCTGCCCGCAGGCGCGCAAGACACCGCGATCCAGGCGCTCGACCCGGCCCGCTCGCACGCCTCGTTCTCGGTCGCCCACCTCTATCTGGCGCGCGTCACGGGAACCGTTCCAATCCTGAGCGGCGCGGTGACGCTGCCCCCGAACTCCACGATTCCGACCGCGGTCGAAGCGACGCTCGACCCCAAACACATCGCGAGCGGAAACCCCGACCGCGACGACGATCTTCAAGGACCCGATTGGTTCGACACGCAGCACTTCGGGCGCTGGACGTTCACCGGTTCCACCGTGACACCCAAAGCGGACGGCGCCTTCACCGTCGCCGGCGCCCTGACCGTGCACGGGGTCGCGCAGCCGATGACGTTGGACGTGACGGTCGTCCGCGGCGAACCGCACCCCGCGTACCATGCCGTCGGACACGTCGACCGTCACGCGTTCGGCATGCGTGTGACGCCGACCGACGTGCTGATCGGCAGCGACGTGACCATCACGCTGGACGTGGAGACGCGCTGACGTTCGGGCTCGCGGCAGCCCGCCGCTCGTCGTGAGTAGGCGCGCCGCGCGACGGCGCGAACCTCGGCATATGCCGGCGAACATCTTCACGGCCGTGCTGGCGCTGGCGCTGATCGCAGCCGCGCCGTCCGCACTGCCGTCACCCACGGCCACGCCGGCACCGTCGCCGAGCGCGCGCATTGGGTCCGCCGCGCCGGCCGTTTCTCCGCAGGCGAACGGGCTGCCGGCCGGCGCGCACATGGCGCTGCACTGCCTTGGGGTCGGCGACGCGTTGTTTCGTTCGGCCGACGTTGTCGCCGGCTCGGCTCCGGGGCCGCTGACACCTCTTGCTCCGCCGGGTGGAATCGATCAGGCCGCGCCCTTCGTCCCGGTGCCGTTGACGATGGGCGCCGGAAAGCTGTTACTCCGTGACGGCGTGGTGGGTCCCGGGTACGTCGCGTGGCGCATGCAAGCTGCGGGATCGGCGGCACCGCACCACGACTGCGAGCTCGATGTCGACGACGGAAGCGGACGGTTCCTCACGCGCTACGCGATCCTCTCCGCCCAACCGGTTGCGATCATGCCCGATCCGCCGCGGGCCGACGGTGCTGTCGGCGGGTTGCTCCTAAGCCACACGGGGATCCGGCTGCTGAACTTCTAGTGGGTTCGCGCTTCGGCGCGAACCCACTCAGGCGATGGCGGGCAGGGTCGGGAAGGATCCGCCGACGATCGCGATCGACGGCCGGCCGAGCCAACGTTCGATCACCGTTGCATAGACGCTGCGGAAGTCGGTC
>PMOG01000059.1 GCA_003161555.1 Vulcanimicrobiota bacterium
AGCGGCCAGACGCCGATCTGGGTGCTCGCCGTCAGCGCCAGCGCTTCGCGCACGCGGTCCGGCAGCCGCGTGTGCGCGAGCGCGTGCTCGATCGGCCGCGCGAACAGCACGATCGCGGCGACGCACGAGAAGGACAACGCGAACGAAACCGTCGTCACCGACGCCGGCCAGATCACGGCGACGATCAGCGCTGCCAGTGCCAGCGCATTCCAGGAGACGACGCGTGCGCCGCAGGCGCGCGCGAGCAGCGCAAGACCGACCATCACCGCCGCGCGCTGCGAAGGGAGATGGCCGCCGCTGAGCCAGGCGTACGTCGCGACGCCGGGGATCGCGAGCAGCGACGCGGCGATGCGCGGGACGGCGCACCAACGCAACAGCGTGACCAGCAGTCCGGCGACGACGCCGAGATGGAGACCCGCGGTGACCAGAACGTGGACCGTGCCCGTGGCTTGAAAATCGTCGCGCAGCTCGTGCGGCAGCGTGCCGCGTTCGCCCCACAGGGCGCCCGCCACCACGGTCGCTTCCGGCTCGCCCACGGCCGAACGCAACCGCTGCGAGAGCGCGGCGCGCAGGCGGGCCGCCCACGCACGCGGATCGCGCGGATCCGGCGGCGCACGCGCGACGAGCGCGCCGCTCAGCCGGCCGGCGATGCCTTCACCCAGCGCGAGCGCGCGCCGCGAGGGTTCGCCGGGATTGCGGGCTTCATCGAACGGCGTCAGCCGCCCGCGGACGACGATCCGGTCGCCGGGCTCGATCGGCCCGCGTACCGTTGCGGCTACCGTGACGCCGCCGTCCAGTGCGAGCGGGAAGGCTGCCGCGTCGGCGCCGCGCCGCACGTCGCCGATGACGGTTCCGCCCAAACGTGCGGTTCGCGTCTCGTGCTCGATCATCGGCGGCTCGCCGCGCCACGCGAGGCAGCCGAGCGCGGCGAGGGCCGCGGCCGCCGCGGCGCGCGTGCGGGGCCACGCCAGACCGGCCACGCCGCCGAATGCCGCGCACGCCGCGGCGGCCGGTCCGAGCGACATCAGTGCGAGCGTGCCGACGAATGTCGCTGCGGGCACGAGGAGCGGAGCGCGCGCCACGGTTGTCGTTCACGCGCGTCGTCGGGAGTGGAAAGCGCTCGCCGGTTGTCCGATTAGAGCGGCTCGCCGCGTCCCGCTTACGCGGTTGTCGAATGCTCCGGCGCGGATTTCCCCGTAGCGTTAGGGCCTCAGCGATCCAATGCGGAGGGTCCTTTTTCGTTGAATTTCCTGGCCGATGCAAACCCCTACATCGCAGCGCCGAGTTATCTGAATTCGGGCGACACCGCGTGGCAGTTGACGGCCGCGACGTTTGTCGGGCTGCAAAGTATTCCGGGCCTCGCGATCCTCTACGCGGGTCTGGTGAAGAAGAAGTGGGCCCTCAATTCCGCCGTCATGTGCTTCTACGCGTTCTCCAGCGTGCTGGTCGTGTGGTCGCTGTGGGGCTACAATATGTCCTTCGGTGCGCCCCTGTGGGGCGACGGCATGAAGATCTTCGGCATTGCTTTCCAAGTGCTCGGAATTCCGTCGCCGGCGATCAGCGCGGCTGGAGAGACGGGGCAAGCCGCCATCCCCTTGGCGGGCGCGGGTTTCCCGCCGCTGCGCATGCCGGGCGCGGCGATGATCTACTTCCAGTTCGTCTTCGCAGCGATCACGCCGATCCTCATCGCGGGCGCGGTGCTGGGACGGATGAACTTCAAAGCCTGGATGCTGTTCGTTCCGTTGTGGAGCACGGTCGTGTACACGGTCGGCGCGTTCGCGCTGTGGGGCGGCGGCTGGCTGTCCGGACTCGGCGCGGTCGACTACTCGGGCGGATACGTCATCCATCTGGCTGCCGGTGTGTCGGGCTTCGTGGCGGCCGCGATGGTGGGGCCCCGTTTGCTCCAAGACCGCACCAGTTTCGATCCCAACAACTTGATCATCGCGCTCGCCGGCGCCGGCCTCCTGTGGCTCGGATGGAACGGCTTCAACGGCGGCGACCCCTACTTTGCGAACGCGGACGCCGGTGCGGCCGTCCTCAACACCAACATCGCGACCGCGGTCGCGCTGCTGGTGTGGCTCATCTTCGACATGTTCGCGCTCGGCAAACCGTCGGCCGTCTCGATGATCAACGGCATGATCGTCGGCCTGGTCGCAATCACGCCGGCCGCCGGGTATGTCGACGGTTTCGGAGCGATGCTGACCGGCGGTCTGGCGGCGGTCGTGGTGTGGTTCACCTTGAACAAACTGAACCAGACCAAGCTGATGCAGCGCGTCGACGACACCTTCGGGGTGCTTCATACGCACGGTGTCGCCGGCCTGATGGGCGGGCTCTGCGTCGGACTGTTCGCGAACCCCAACATGATCGAGTATCTCAGCGGCGACAAGAAGACGCCGGCCGTTTCGGTGCAAGGCCTGATCTCGGCGGCCGGATATGGCGGTTTCTCGCAGCTGTGGAAGCAGTTCTTCGCAGCGGTCTGCATCATCATCTGGAACATCATCGGGACGTACATCGTGCTCAAAATCGTCTCGCTGATCTTCCCGCTGCGGGCCAGCGACGGTGACGTCGAGGGCGGAGACCTCGCGATCCACGGCATCGATCCCGTGCCGCTCACTCTGCCTGCGAACGGAACCCCACCGGTCCCAAGCGCGGTGTAGCAGCGACCAACGACCCTCCCCACCCAACGAGCCGCCGGAGCGATCCGGCGGCTCGCGGCTTTCCCGGAACGGGAGAGTGCTTTGCGAGCCCGAAGGCATCGGGCCGCATGCGTATCCTCGTTACCGGCGGTGCCGGATTCATCGGCTCGCACCTTGTCGACGCGTTCCTTGGCGACGGGCACGAGGTCGTGGTACTCGACAGCCTCTGGTCGCACGGCGGCGGACGGCGCGAGAATATCCCCGAGAACGTCAGCTTCGTGCACATGGATATCCGCGATGACGGTATCCATCGCATCTTCGCGGAATTCAAACCGGAGATCGTCGCACACTACGCGGCCCAGCACTCGGTCGCGATCGGTTCGCGGGATCCGAAACTCGATGCCGGCGTCAACGTAGTCGGCATGCTCAACGTCCTCGAGGCGGCGGTGAAAGCCGAGACGCGCAAAGTGATCTTCGCGTCGAGCTCGGCAACCTACGGCGATACGCCGGCGATGCCGGTCGATGAGGCCTCACCGCAGGCACCCGTTTCGCCCTACGGGATCACAAAGATGGTCACCGAGCACTACCTGCGGTTCTTCAAAGCCGACCACGGGCTCGACTACACCGTGCTCCGCTTCGGGAACGTGTACGGGCCGCGCCAGGATCCCAACGGCGAAGCCGGCGTCATCGCGATCTTTCTGGGCCGTTTTCTGGCCGGGGAAGGCGTCCGCATCGATTGGGATGGGGACCAGACGCGCGACTACGTCTACGTCGGCGACGTGGCGCGCGCCAACCTCGCCGCGCTGACCGGCGGTTCAGGGGAGACGTACGTGATCGGCACCGGCGTGCCGACCTCGGTGAACCAGATCTATCGCGCGCTGGTCGATGTGACGGGGTTCGCGGCGCCGGTCACCCACGCACCGCGGCGGCCCGGCGACGCCCGCGAGGTGTACTTCAATCCCGCCAAAGCCCTGCGCGAGCTCGGCTGGCGGGCCGAAACGCCGCTGCTCGAAGGCATGCGAAAGACGCACGAGTACTTTCGCAACCGCGACCGCGCCATCGTTTAAACGGGGCGGCTTTGGGCGAAGCCCAAAACGCGAAGGGTTCGGCCCGCGCCGAACCCACTAAGGAAGCGGGTGGAGGTCCGTCGGCGCTTGCGGCGGCGTCTTCACCGAGAAGATCTTGACGTTGGGATCGGTCGTCCCGCCGTGCGGCGTGCCGTTCGGAATGATCAGGACCATGCCGGGGTGCAGCGCGACCTGACTCGTGCCCAGCCATTCGGTACCGCCGCCGGAGACCACGATTTGGATCTCGTTGGCGTCGGCGTGGTAGTGCTTGACCACCGTGCCGATCTGCACTGCCGCCGTGGCGCCGTCCGCGACCGCGAGCGTTCGCGAACGCAGCGTCGGCGAGGCCGGATTGGGCGTCGGGAGATCGGAGGGCTGCAGGGCCGAGAGGTCGATCGCCGCCGCCGTCAGCGGCGGCGCGGCAGCCGCGGCCGGCTGGGCCAGGTGCATGGTCGCGGCACCGGCGACGAACGCAAGCGCTCCGAAGGCCAGGCTGCGGACGGAAGTTTTCTTCATGCGTGCGACTCCGCTGATATCGGCGCGGTTCCCTTTCAGGCTGCGACGATGTTGAGCAGTTTGTCCGGGACGAAGACCTTCTTGCGCACCGTCTTGCCGTCGATCTGGGCGATCACGGTCGGCTCGCGCATCGCGAGCGCGAACGCGTCGTCTTCGGCGAGCCCAGGGGCGGCAGTCAGCCGCGCGCGGACTTTTCCGTTCACCTGCACCACCAGCGTGATTTCGTCGACCGCGAGCGCGCGCGGATCGGGCACGATCCAGCGCTCCAGGTGCACGCTGCGTTCGTATCCCATCCGCGACCACAGCTCGTCGGCGATGTGGGGGGCGAACGGCGCCAGCACGATCGGCAGCGCGTGCGCGACGTAGCGCACGGCGGACGCGTCGTGCGCCGCAGGGTCGCGCACCGCGGCGGTGAGGACGTTGACCAGCTCGTCGAGTTTGGCGGTGGTCACGTTGTAATGAAAGCGGCGGGTCTCGGTTTCGTTTTGCCCGGACTCGAGCGCGACGTGGAGGGCCCGCACCAGCGCCCGCTCGGCGTCGCCGTGCATCTCGGGCAGCCCCTCGAGCGGAGCCGTGCGCGCGACGGCGCACAGCGGCTCGGCGGCGCGCCAGACGCGCTGCAGGAAGCGCACGCGTCCGATCGCGCCTTCGTCCGTCCACTCGAGCGCATCCTCAGCCGGCGCCGCCTTGAGTAGAAACAGCCGCATCGCGTCGACGCCGTGCCGCTCGACCGCCTCGTCGATGCCCACCACGTTGCCGCGCGACTTCGACATCTTCTCGCCGCCGTAGAGCAGCGTGCCTTGATTGAACAGGCGCACGAACGGTTCGTCGCTACCGCTGAGGTAGCCCGCATCGAGCATGAACTTGTAGAAGAAGCGCGCGTAGAGCAGATGCAGCACGGCGTGTTCCGCGCCGCCGATATACTGGTCTACCGGCATCCAGTGCGAGGCGATCGCCGGATCGAACGGCCGGGTCGCGTTGTGCGCGTCGAGGTAGCGCACGTAGTACCACGCCGAGTCGACGAAGGTGTCCATCGTATCGGGGTCGCGCGTCGCCGGCAGCCCGCAGCGCGGGCAGGTGGTATCCATGAAGTTGCGGTCGTTGGCAAGCGGTGAGCCCTGACCAGTGAACGCGACGCCTTTGGGGAGGACCACCGGCAGCTGCTCGTCGGGGACGCCGACCATACCGTCGGCCGGACAATAGACGATCGGGATCGGCGTGCCCCAGTAGCGCTGGCGCGATACGAGCCAATCGCGGATGCGGTAGTTGACCGTCTTGCTGCCGCGGCCGATCGCGACGAGCCGGGCCGTGATCGCCGCGCGCGCCGCAGCGGACTTCATCCCGGAGTACTCGCCCGAGGCGATCAGCTTTCCGTCCTCGACGTACGCTTCGTGCAGCGGCGCCTGCAGCGAACCGTCCAGCGTCGTGATCACTTGCGCGATCGCCAAGCCGTGCTTTTTCGCGAAGACGAAATCGCGTTCGTCGTGGGCGGGGACGCCCATCACCGCACCGGTGCCGTATTCGGCCAGCACGTAGTTGGTCACCCAGATCGGAACGCGTTCGCGCGAGAGCGGGTTGATCGCGTACGCGCCGGTCGGCACGCCCGTCTTTTCCATCAGCTGCGTCCGTTCGAGTTCGCTCTTGCTGCGCAGGCCGGCCGCGAATTCGTCGACGCGCTTGCGCCCTTTTGGGAAGCGCTCCAGTATCTGCGCGACGACCGGATGCTCGGGCGCCAGCGCCATGAACGTGACGCCGAAGACCGTATCGACACGGGTGGTGAACACCTCGATCTGCGCGTCGAGATTCTCGATCTCGAACGAGAACGTCGTCCCTTCGCTGCGCCCGATCCAGTTGCGCTGCATCGTGCGGATGCGTTCGGGCCAGCCGTCCAGGCGATCCAATCCTTCGAGCAGGCGGTCCGCGTAGTCGGTGATTTTGAAGCTCCACTGCGAGAGGTTGCGCCGCTCGACCGGCGAGCCGCAGCGCCAGCAGCGCCCGTCCTCGACCTGCTCGTTCGCGAGCACCGTCCGATCGATCGGACACCAGTTCACCGGCGCTTCGCGTTTGTAGGCCAGGCCGCGCTCGAACAAGCGCAAGAAAAACCACTGGTTCCAGGTATAGTACGCCGGATCGCAGGTGGCGAACTCGCGCGTCCAGTCGTAGCCGGTGCCCATCAGCCGAATTTGACGGCGCATGTTGTCGATGTTGTCGCGGGTCCAGCTCTCGGGATCGATCCCGCGCGCGATCGCGGCGTTCTCGGCCGGCAGCCCGAACGCGTCCCAGCCCATCGGATGCATGACGTTGAAACCGCGCATGCGCTGCATGCGCGCGATCGCGTCGCCCAGGGTGTAGTTCTTGGCGTGCCCGACGTGAAGATCGCCCGAAGGATACGGGAGCATCTCGAGCACGTAGTATTTCGGCCGCGGGTCGTCGTCGTGCGCGACGTAGATGCCGTCGCGTTCCCAGCGCTCCTGCCAGGCGCGCTCGGCGGCGCGGAAATCGTAACTCCCCTCTTCGGACATCCGCCGTGTCTCCTGCGGCGCGGCGCGGGGCCCCTCTGCGAAAACGCTTGCCGGCGCCGCGCACGTCGTGATCGAGCGGCATGACACGTGTCCTGATCGCCCTCGGCGCGGCACTTGCGCTTGGCCTGGCCGTGTGGCTGCACCCGGTGCGTCCCGCCCCGGCTGCGGCCGGCGGGTTCGATGCGGCGCGGCCGCCGCAGCGGGAACCGCCGTCGCGCGCGCCGGCGGCGCACGCCGTCGTCTACGTCGCCGGCGAGGTCGTGCATCCGGGCGTCTACAGCGTCGCCGCGGACGAGCGAATCGCGGCAGTGGTCGCGCGCGCGGGCGGGATGCGGCCGGGTGCCGACCCGACCGCCGTCAACCTGGCGGCGCACGTGCACGACGGCGATGAGATCCTGGTCCTTCCCCGCGGGGCTGCGGCGCCGGCGCACGCGCATCGCCGGCGGAGCGCCGGGCCGCGCCGGCGTGCCCACGGACGTCGCGGCGCAACCCGGCATGGAGCACCGGGCGCTCCGGTCGACATCAACCGCGCCGACGCCGCGACGCTGGCGGCTGTGCCCGGAATGGGCCCCGGTCTTGCCGAGCGCATTGTCGCCTTTCGCGCCGCGAACGGTCCCTTCACCTCGACCGATGAACTGCTCGACGTCTCGGGTATAACCGACCGGCGGCTCGATGCGATGCTGCCGTACGTCATCGCACGGTAGCGTCACGCTTGCGTCACGCTCCCGCGCCAGGAAGGTGCACATGCGGGGAGCGGGCCGGCTGATACTGTTGAGTGCGGCAGCACCGGCCGCGCCCGAACCGGTAGCGCCGGCGTCACCGGTCACGACCGCGAATCCCGCTCCGCGATGACCGTCACGCGCGTCGCCGCGAACGGTCTCGAATTCGAGGTCGACACGTGGGGCGCGGGCGACCGGCTCGCGCTTTGCCTGCACGGCTTTCCCGAACTCGGGTTCTCGTGGCGGTATCAAGGCCCGCTGCTGGCCGAACTCGGGTATCGCGTGTGGGCACCGAACTTGCGCGGCTACGGCAACTCGAGCCGTCCGCGCGAGCGCGCCGCGTACGCGATGACCCACTTGCTCGACGATGTCGCCGGCTTGATCGACGCATCGGGTGCGCGCTCGGTGACGCTTCTCGGGCACGACTGGGGTGCGATGGTCGCCTGGTTTTTTGCGATGCGCCGCGTGCGCCCGCTCGAGCGGCTCGTCATCATGAACGTGCCGCACCCGGCGGCCTTTCGCGCCGCGCTGCGCCATCTTCCGCAGAAGCTGCGCTCATGGTACGTTCAATTCTTTGCGCTGCCGAAGCTTCCCGAATTCGTGCTCGGCTTGGGCGGCGCGGCGCCGGTCGGATGGCTGATCGCGCTCAGCGCCTCCGACCGGCGCCGCTTCGGGCCCGAAGTGCTCGACGTCTACCGGCATGCGGCAGCACAGCCCGGCGCGTTGACCGCGATGATCGACTGGTACCGCGCGAACATCGGCGGCGGCGGCATGGGCACGTTGCTACGCAGCGGCATACCGGTGATCGAGACCCCGACGCTCATGCTGTGGGGCGAGGCCGATGTCGCGCTCGGCGTGGACACGACCTACGGCACCGAGCGCTACGTGCGTGAGCTGACCCTGCGCTATCTGCCCGGCGTTTCGCATTGGGTGCAGCAGGAGGCCCCCGAGCAGGTCAACGCCATGCTGACCGCGTTTCTGCGCGGCGAGCCCGTACCGTCGGCCCGCTGCGCCGACCCTCGCAACGCAACGCGGCGGACGGCGGTCATGTCCCGCATGAACGTGCAGGAGCCGCTGCCGCCGAGCGCGCGCCGCGGCCGATCGGTCGCGTCGGTGTGGGCGGCGCTGCGTGACGGTGCGGAGCGGGTCGCTGCCGGCGAGCCGGCGTTGGAAGCGTTCGCGCGCGGGCTCGTGCTCGAGCAGGCGTCGTTCGCCGACGCGCTCGCACAGGTGCTGGGCGCGAAACTTGCGGGCCCCGATCTCACCGAAACCGAGCTTCGGGCGCTGGCGACGACCGTGCTGCATCACGAACCGCAGATCACTGCGTATGCTGCGGACGATCTCGCGGCGAGCGTCGAGCGCGACCCGGCGTATCGCGATGCGTTCACGCCGTTCGCCTACGCCAAAGGTTTTCACGCGCTCGAATGGCAGCGCATCGCGCACGCGCTCTGGTGCGGCGGCCGCGAGGATCTGGCGACGTACCTGGAGGGCCGCGCCAACGACGTGCTCGCGATCGACATTCATCCCGGTGCGGTGATCGGCCGCGGCGTGTTCATCGATCACGGCACCGGAATCGTGATCGGCGAGACGGCGGTCGTGGGCGACGACGTCTCGATGCTGCACGGCGTCACGCTCGGCGG
>PMOG01000077.1 GCA_003161555.1 Vulcanimicrobiota bacterium
ACGATGCCGTGGATCGCGTTCGTCGCCGACATCAGCGGCGTATGCAGCGTCGTCGGTACCTTCGAGATCACCTCGAGCCCGACAAATACCGCCAGGACGAAGATGGTCACCTCGGTCAGCAGATGTGCGGTCATGCAGGCCTCAGTGCGTCGAGGGTCGCGCGATGCACGATCGTTCCGTCACGGACGATCGTGGTACCGGCCACGATCTCGTCTTCCGGATCGAGCACGAGCGCGCCGTCCTTGATCACGTAGTCCAAGAAAGCCTGAACGTTGCGTGCGTAGAGCCGGCTGGCGTCGTAGGCCAGCGTCGACGGCAGGTTGAGCGTCCCGACGATCGTGACGCCGTTGGCCGTGACGATCACCTCGCCGGGCGTCGTTCCTTCCGCGTTGCCGCCGGTCTCGGCGGCCAGATCGACGATCACGCTGCCGGGGGCCATCGCGGCGACGGCTTCGGCGGTCACCAGGATCGGCGCGCGTTTGCCGGGGATCGCCGCGGTCGTGATCACGACGTCGCTGCCGCCGATCGCTTTGACCATCCCGGCGCGCTGCTTTGCGAGCGCCTCGGGCGAGAGCTCCTTGGCGTATCCGCCCTGACCCTCGCCGCTTTCGCCGACGTCGATCTCGAGAAACTTCGCGCCGAGCGACTTGACCTGCTCCGCGACGACGGGCCGCGTGTCGTACGCGGTCACCACCGCGCCCAGGCGGCGGCAGGTTGCGATCGCTTGCAGGCCGGCGACGCCGGCGCCGATGATCAGCGCTTTGGCCGGCGGGATCGTGCCGGCGGCGGTCGTCAGCATCGGGAAGAATTTCGGCAGATACATCGCCGCCAGCAGGGCGGCTTTGTAGCCGCCGATGTTCGCCTGCGAGCTGAGCGCGTCCATCGCCTGTGCTTTGGTGGTGCGCGGAATCGCGTCCATCGAGAGCGCGGTCAGCCCACGCTCCACGTAGCGCTCGACCGAACGCGGATCGCCGAGCGGCGCCAGAAGGCCGAGCAGCGCGGCCCCGCGCGGGATCGCTGCCAGCTCGGCGTCGCTGGGCTGCGCGACGCGCACGACGAGGTCGGCGCCGTCGTAGAGCGCGCGGTCGTCGGCCGCGAGCGTTGCGCCGGCGGCTTCGAACGCGGCGTCGGGGTAGCCGGCGCCGCTGCCCGCTCCTTGCTCGACGGCGACCGTCACGCCGCCCTTGACGAACTTGGCAACGATATCGGGAACCAGCGCAACGCGCCGTTCACCCGGCGCGCGTTCCTTCGGGACCGCGATCTTCATGAGGCCCTTATCGCGGTCCGGCCCGCCGGTCCCCTTCCGGCTTCCGGCGTGCTAGCGCGCCGAGCGCACCAAGCTGGGCGTGCCGGCCGCGAGCTCGACCGCGTAATCGCGTGCGATCTCGCGCAAGGGCATCGCTTCTAACTCCGGCGCCAATTCGATCGCGTGCAGCGTCTGTCCGCTGCGAGGCGCAATCCCGTATTCCGGCGCGGCGCCGCTCCGGGCCGGCCGTTGCTGCCCCATCAGTGCGACGATGCGGCCGCGCGTCCCGACCAGCGCATGGACGATCATAGCTGCTCCGTATAAAACAGTGCCTGGGTGACCACGAAAAACTCGCCCCACTCGGCGCTCTGGTTCGTCACCGTCAGGATGAACGTCGTGCTCTGCGCCGGACCGTCGAGCGAGCTGTTGTTGACGATGGTGCCGGTCGTCGCATACGAGAACAACTGGTTGGGCGACGTCTGCGTGTTGATCGAATTATAGGCGGTGACGTTCTGATACGTCGGATAGGTGATCGAGACGTCGAGGCTGTTCCCCGGCGCCAAGAAGAAGTCGCCGACTTGATAGAGAGCGGTCGAATAGTCCTGGAGCATACACCCTGCCTTTCGACGGGCCGCTTCCGTCGCACAGGATGCCGCAACCTCCGCCACGCGCGCGTCAAAAGCGCGCGACCAGCCGTACCTCGTTCAGCGGCGTTTTGTACGTCAGGATGCCGTCGGCGAGAAACTCGCGCTGCATGTCCTCGAGGGTTCCTTGATCGATCCGCAGGTCGGGTTTGAAGTCGTAACGCGGCGCCGCGCGGATCAGCTCGACGGTCTGCCGGGTGTACTTCGCCGACGCTGCCAGATTGGCGGCCGCATAGTACCCCTCGCCCGTGATGTCGGCCGCGGCTTTGCGAAACGCGTTCATCAGGCTCGCGGCGGCGTCGGGGTTTCCGAGCAGCGTCGGCCCGAAGAAGATCCCGGAGGCGGCGATGCCCGGCGGCGGCGCGCCGGCGATGCGGGCCAGTTTTTTGTCTACAAACAGTTCGGTAAACGGCGATGACGTGAACACCGCATCGACCGCGCGGCGCTCGAGCGCCACTTCTTGATCGGGGTTGGCGACGTTGACCGCCTCGATGTCGGTCAACCGCAGCCCGACCGGCCGCAGAATGCGTGCGACGTAGTACGCCGACGCGGCGCCGGTATTGCCGATCCAGCCGATCTTCTTTCCTTTGAGTTCGCCGAGGCGCGTGCCGGCGGCATAGAGATCCTCGCGCACCAGCAGCGCCGATGGACGGCCGCTGCGCGGCTGATAGCCGGTCGAGGCGACGAACTTCACTTCGAGTCCGCGATTGACCGCATTGTAGAACGCCGCTGAGAGCGCAGCGCCGGCCAGATCGATCTGCCCTTGGGCGACCAGGGACATCGAATCGGCGCCGGCCGTGATCGGCTGCAGCGTGGCATCGAACCCGGCCTCCTGGAGATAGCCGCGTTCCGCGGCGACGAACAGCGGCGCGAACAGCGTCGAGGGAACGTAGCCGACCGTCAGCGGCTTGCGCGTCTGAGCGCGAACCGGCCGCGGGAAAGCTGCGGCCGCGGCAGCGGCGGCGAGCGCGCCGACGAACCGCGACCGCGAGGTCATTGGCGTGCGCAGGCGCGGAATTCGGCCCCTCACACGGGATGGGATGCGTGCTCCCCGATCTTCTGACTCCCGATCGCGCGCGCCGCGGCGGCGGCTTCGCCGCTGCCGCAGGGACCCGCCGCGTCGTTCGCTTCGCGCGCCCCCACGACGTCGAAGAGATAGCCCGTACGCCGGAATCGCGCGGCGCTGACGACCGCGCCGGCGTACGTATCGTGCGCGCACTGATGGTCGCAGCCGCGCCACTCCGACGGATTCTCGCGATACGAATCGAAGCGATGACCGGCGAACGCGGCGTCCAGTTTCTCGGCCTTCGTCGTCCCGGCCGCGTTCATGCGCTCGATGAGCTGCTGCGTCGAGAGGTAGCCGAGATAGGTGCGGTTCGACACGAACCCGCCGAGCTTGCGGTGAAGATCAGCCGCCAGACGGGTGGCGCCCGGCGAGACCGACGGCATCCAGAGCGACGCAAAGACCGAGCCGGCCAGCTCGTCGAGCGGCAGCGTCTTGTAGTAGAAGTCCTCGAGGGTCATCCCCGCCAGACGCATCTTCTTGTGCAGGCCGTAGATGACGAATTGCCGTGCCGCGATCGCAACATCGAGGCCGCCCTGGCACAGCACGACCTGCTCGGTGTCAGTGTTGCGGATCTTGGTCAGCGTCGAACTGAAGTCGCTGGTGCCGACGGGCAGCACGTCCGCCCCGACTTCGGTTCCGCCTGCGCTTCGCAGCAGAGCCGACAGACGCGCGTAGGCATCTCTGCCGAACGCGAAGTCCTCGACGATGAAGTACCAGCGCTTGCCGCCGGCCAGGATCCGCTGCGTCAGCGGCTTGACCAGGATGGCGCAGTCCTGCGCGAAGCGGTACGCGGTCGCGGTCGCGTGGTCGGCCGACAGCGACGTGTCTTGCGGACCGATCAGCAGCGTGAAGACGCCCGACTGCAGCGTGATCGGCGTGATCGCCAGAGCGACCGCCGACGACGTGCCCATCATCAGCACGTCGACCTTTTCCTGATCGACCAGCCGGTGCGTTTCGTTGATCCCGACCTGCGGCTTCGAGTTGTCGTCGCCGGCAGCGATCGCGTAGCGCACCCGGCCGCCCGCATTCGCCTCGGCGATCGCCAAGTGCACGCCGGCCGCGTGATATTCGCCGATGTCGGAGAGCACGCCCGACATCGAGTCCAGATAACCGATCGTGACCGTCGTTCCCGGCGCGGCGATCGCGTAGGGCGAGAACACGGTCGAAGCCGCGGCCGCGGCCGAGCCCGCAAGCAGCGCGCGCCGTTTCATGCTAGCGGCCGGCTCCGACCGGCGCCGCGATCGCGACCGGACTGCGCAGAATGCCGAGCTTCGTGATCTCGACCTCCATCACGTCGCCGTCCTTGAGGAATTCGGGCGGCGTGCGCGCGAAACCAACGCCTTCCGGCGTGCCGGTCGCGATGATGTCGCCCGGCTCGAGGGTGAGGCCCTGCGAGAGATACGCGATGATGCGCGCGACGCTGAAGATCATCGACGACGTGCTCGCATGCTGCTTGACCTCGCCGTTGAGGCGCAGCGTCACCTCGAGCTGCTGCGGATCGCCGACTTCGTCGGCGGTCACGAGCTGCGGGCCCAGCGGACAGGTGTCGTCGAGCGTCTTGCCTTTGAACCATTGGGTAGTCGCGTTCTGCAGATCGCGCGCGCTGACGTCGTTGAGCGCGGTGTAGCCGAAGACCATTCCCAGTGCATCTTCCGCGCGCACGTTCTTGCAGCGCGTGCCGATCACTGCGGCGAGCTCGGCTTCCCAGTCGTACTTCTGCGACACCGTGCCGTCGAGGTGCAGGATCGCGTCAGGGCCGGTGATCGCGGTCGGCGCCTTGGTGAAGAACGTCGGCACCGGCGGCAGCTTCAGCTCCTCGCCCCGCACCCGCGCTCCTTCCTCGGCGTGCGCGAGGTAGTTGCGCCCGACGCAGAAGACGTTCTTACACGGCTTGAGCGGCGCCAGCAGTTGGACGTCGGTGCTGCGCACCGGCTCGCCGAGCCGCCGATATGCAGCTTTGCGGGCGGCCGGTTCCAATGCGAGCAGCGCATCGAGCGATGCGATACCCTCGAGCGGACGGAGCGTGTCGCCGTCGACGACGGCGGGTCGCGGGCCGGACGACTTGGTCTTGAACAGGACGAAACGCACGTGGGACCTCCAACTGCCGATTGCGAACCAAACTCTTCCGATGTCGAGGGACGGTGTCCCTCGGGGAAGAGGAGCACCCGCGATGATTGCGACCGATTCCGTCGGCCGTCTGTTCCAGGAAGCGGCCGCGCAGGGCGCCCAGCCGCTTTGGACGGTGATGGAAGGGATGGTCCCCCCGCACCCGGAGCCGAAGGCCGTGCCGCACGTTTGGCGCTACGCCGACATGCGCCCGCTGCTGGAACGGGCCGGGCGTTTGGTCGGGACGGACGATGCCGAGCGGCGCGTCTTCATGCTGGTCAATCCCGCGATGGAAGCGCCGCACACGACCGACACCCTGTATGCCGGCCTGCAGCTGATTCTGCCGGGCGAGGTCGCGCGCGCCCACCGGCACGTCGCCTTCGCGCTGCGCTTCATCATCGAGGGTGACGGCGCGTACACGGCGGTCGCCGGCGAAAAGGTGACCATGGCCCGCGGCGATGTGATCCTGACCCCGTCGTGGGCGTATCACGATCACGGGAACGAGGGGTCGCAGCCGATGGTCTGGCTCGATGGACTCGACCTGCCGGTGTACCAATTCTTCCCCGCCAACTTCGCCCAGCCGTATTCCGCCGAACGGTACCCGTCGGAGCCGGCTCCGTCCGACTCGCACCTCAAGTTCAGCTGGGCCGAGATGCAAGCGCGCTTGGACGCCGATACCGAACCGTACGCGTTTGCCGAGTACGTGCACACGCAGACCGGCGCACCGGTCTCGCGCGTGATCGGGGCGGCTGCCGAGCGAATCGCCGGGCGCTGCTCGTCGCCGACCCGCCGCGAGACCGCCGGGATCGTGTACCACGTCTTCGAAGGGCGCGGGCTCACGCGGGTCGACGGCCACGTGCTCGAGTGGCAGCGCGGCGATACATTCTGCGTTCCCGCCTGGGCGCCGTATCGGCACGAAGCCGCGCGCGATACCTATCTCTTTCGCTTCGACGATCGTCCGATTCTCGACGCCATCGGCGCGTACCGCGCGGAACACGACGGCGCGTGACCGACACCCGCCCGCCGGCCTTTCCCGATGCGGACCTGCGCGCACATCCGCCGCGCAGTCCACGCGCGATGCTGGCCGGGCTGGCCTTCCTCCCGCGCACGATCGATAAGACGCGCGCCAAACTGCACGGCACGCTTGGGTCGTACAAGATCACGCCGGGACTGTCGGCCTATCTGTTCGACTGGCTCGGGATCACCGAGGAGGCGTTCACCGAAGCGGTCCGCCGGGCCGCGACGGACGACGAGGTGGCCGTGTGGATGCTGGCCCGCTGCGACCCCGGCATCTTCGCTTCGATCAACGAGCGGCTCTCGATGCGCGGCATTCGCGACGAGGAACACTTTCGCGAGGTCTTGCCGCGCTATCCGCTGCTGCGCGACCGGCCGGAGCTGCGCAACTGGTTCGAGATCCTCGAAGCGGACGACATCTGGCTGTTCGATCCGGCCAACGCTCCCAAGGCCGGCGAAGCCCTCCCGCGTTAGCGAACGGCGCGCGTCAGCGCGGGCCCGGCCGCCGCGTTAGGTGCCAGAAGCCGCAGTAGCGGCAGGGGTAGGAGAAGAGCACGTCGCCCATGCCGTTCATCAGCGCGTGCGCACGCGCGTCGGCTTCATCGGCGTACTGCTGCTTCGAGGTGCACGATCGCGCAATGTCGCTGTCGATCAGGGCGTCGGTCGCGCCGCGGTCCTTGAGGTACCACTGCATGACGTCCTCATCCGCGGTACCGCGCTTGGGGACGTGACGGCTGCGACGCGCCATGCCCGCAACAGTACCATGAACGCGACGGCTAATGGGACGGCGAGTGCATGATTTGGGGGAGGTCCGGCATCCGGCGCGGGTTGATGGTCGCCGCCGGGCTCGGCGCCGCGGCGGGAGTCCGCGAGGCCTGCGCGGCATGCAGCTTCGCTCCATTGCGGCGCGCGATCTCGATCATTTCGGTCGCCGCACCCTTCGCGTTCGGGTTCACGCCGCCGACCCGCACCAGCGCGACGTCACGCCGCACGCGCAAGGTGACCGGGTCGTAATCGTACGTCAACCGGTACGTGCCCAGGACGACGTGCCCGTCGGTGGTGCGGATGAACGCCTGCAGCGCGTTGCCGTAGGTGTGCGCATCGAACAGCGGGTCGTGCGATGGTTTAACCGTCCGCACGCGGGTCACTTGTCCCAGCCGGTTGACTTCGACCGTGAACTCGGAGTGCAGCGGCTTCTTCGGAAAGATGGAACGCGGCTGCAGCGTCTGCACGTCGATGCGCTGTGGGGTCGTCGGTGCCGGCGCCGGGGTCGCGGCGAAGGCGACCGCCGGCCACAACAGGACAAGCGCAGCCGTGACGCCGATCCGGCGCATCAATTTCGCGACAGCGCTGCGAACGCGGCGCCGCAGGGCGCGCACCCGACGATCACCTGGAAGGTTGCGCCGCGGTCGCGCAGGTCGCTCGAGCGTTGAGCCGATTCATGACTCCCGCAGTAACGGCACCGGGTCTCGGTGGAGTTCCCTCCCGCACGATCCTCGTCCACGACGGGTATGTTCCCGCAGCGAACGACCGCCCCCTCGGCGCGGGACGGTCAACGGCAGCCGCCGAACCGTCGCTCGATGTTTGCGCGTCTGGCCGCCGCCCTGCTCCTATGCGTTTCGCTGACCGCGTGCAAGCAGGACGACAACAATAATTCGGCCGGTCAAGCGATCTTCGTGGGCGTCGGCGACGTGCGGGTGATCGACGCGCGCATCGTACCGAGCAGCGACAGTTCGGCGCAGACTTCGGCCGGCACGTTGAACTATCTGATCGCGCACGTCGAGTTGACGAACGACAGTCGCGCCGATTTCACGCCGCAGATCGATCACTTCTACTACATCGATAGCAACGGCGACCGGTTCCAGGCCAAGGATAGCGGGTCGTCGGTGTTCATCGGTGTGAGCAACTCGCAGATGGTGCTCAAACTGAACGAGAAGCGCGTCTACACGATCGGGTTCCGCACGACCGATCCGTCGACGACCGGGACGATTTCGTACGACTTGTAGGAACGTAGCGCGGCGAGCCGGCGCCCTGCTCGGCGTGCTCGCGATGGTGGCGGGCTCGACACCGGCGCGCGCAGCGCGGCCGCTGCCCGATTCCGGTAAATGGGATCGCACCTTCGCGCTCTACGCGCGCGACGTCGCAGTGCCGTGGAAGCGCATTAGCGTCAGGCTCGACACCTACAGCGGCGCAGCGGTCGACTTTGCCGCCTACGCGGTCGATCCGGCCGAAGTCCTCGTCGCGGGATCCTCCCG
This sequence comes from Vulcanimicrobiota bacterium, assembly GCA_003161555.1. Taxonomy (GTDB): domain Bacteria; phylum Vulcanimicrobiota; class Vulcanimicrobiia; order Vulcanimicrobiales; family Vulcanimicrobiaceae; genus Vulcanimicrobium; species Vulcanimicrobium vanleeuwenhoeki. The sequence continues at coordinate 8,332 of PMOG01000077.1, forward strand.
CTCGCGCCCGATCGACACCGGGCACCGCACGGCGGTCGCGCGCTGGCGCTTCACGCCGCCGCAAGGTCTCCTGTACACGCCCAACGACGTCGACGTGCCGCTGCAGAATCGCGAGGGATTCTTCGTCATCGAAGCGCGCCGCGGCGACGCCGTGCAGCAAGCCTGGCTCGACCTGAGCCGCGTCGGGTTACTGGCGAAGGAATCAGCGGGCGGCATCGTCCTCTACGGCGCTGACCTCGGCACCGGTCGCGCACTCTCCGGTATGCGCATCAGCTACCTGGTGGGCAACGCGTTCGTCTACGGTCGTACCGATGCCCACGGCATCGCGCACTGGTCGGGTGCCGGGCGGCCGCGTTTCGCGCTCGCGGAATGGGGTCACAGCAACGCGTTCGTCTCGTTTCTGCCGCAGCCGCCGGTGCCCCCGACGCTGGTCGGCGTGCGCGCCGAACGTGCCGACGTGCGGGCCGGGGAGCGTCTGCGCGTGGTCGGCTTTGCGCGCAAGCGCGTCGGAACCGCCTACCGTCCCGCCGCCGGGGACGTGCGCGTCGCGCTGATCGCGCACGGGCGTACGCTGGTGTCGGAACAAGCGCGGCTCGATGCGGCCGGTGCCTTCGGCGCCGAATTGGCGCTGCCGGACGACGCGCCCGGCGGTGATGCGACGGTGTTGGCAACGCTCGGCGCCGCCAGCGGCGGCGCCGCCGTGCACGTCGACAGCGTCGGCGACGTGGTCCTCTCCGTGAGCGCAGCTTGCGACGGAGACTGTACCGCCAACGCCGTGCTCCCGATTGCGGTCGCGGTCAAGCGGCCCGACGGCACCCCGGTTCCGGGACGCAGCGTTGACGTGAGCGTCGTGCGCTCGCCGCACGTCCCCGTCCCCGGCGGCAGCGCCGACGCCGGTTGGGGGACCACCAAGATCCTCGCCGTGCCAACCATCAGCGATGCGACCGGCGTCGCACACGTCACGATACCGGCGCCGACCGATGGCCTCGCGTCGACGTACGGCATCGTCGCGTCGAGCGGCGGTTCGACCGCTTCAGCCCGGCTGGTCACCCCCACTGCCCGCGTCGCGCTCGACGTCGAACCCGAGCGCGGCGATCTCGACCTGGGCGAACCGGCCGTGATCGTGGTGCGCGGTTTCGAGGCGGCCGACGGCCGCCCGGCCGCGGGTCTGACCGTCAGTGTCAAACTCGTGCACGGTCCGACCGAACAGGCGCAAAACATCGTGCTGGGATCCGACGGACGCGGCCAAGCCGTTTTCCACAACATCGTTCCCGGCACGAATCTCGCCTTCGCGCAAGCCGCCGTCGACGGCAAGGTCGCGTTCGACGCTAACGCGGTGACGGTCGCGCCGCAAGAACGGGTTGGGACGAGCACGCACCGCAGCGCCGAAATTCAGATCGGTACCGACCGCGCGCGCTACCGCGTCGGCGAGCGGGTCCAGGTCGACGCCGGGCTGAGCGGAGCGAACGGCGACGCGTTCTTCGATCTCGAGGGCGCGCGCTCGCTCGGCGAGCAGACGGTCTCGGTCTCGAGCGACCGCGCCCGCGCCGCGTTCACCGTCCCCGAAACGGTCGGCGACGCGGCGGTCGGGGTAGCCTTCGTGCGCGACGGCGCGCTGGAATACGCGACCCAGCGCATCGCGGTCGACGGTCCCGGTCATCCGCGCGCGACATCGCTCGCTGCCGACCGCGCCAGCTACGCGCCCGGAAGCGTCGCCCACTTCACCATCGCCGACGGCGGCGAACACGCCGGAGCGACCCTCGCGATTCGGCTCGCCGATGCGCGCGCGGCCGACGGCGCGTCATTCGAGGACGCCGCGACCGTGCTGGGCGGCACCGGGACCACGACCCAGGATTTCGGTTCCATCGATCCGGCCTGGCATGCATCGGTGACCCCGCGCCAGTCGACCGCGCTCGACCTCGCCGACAACGACCGCAGTGCGCCCGAAACCGATGTCTTGGGTGCGGCGTCGGAGCGCTCGCTGTTCTGGCGGATCGACCGCACCGATAAGGAAGGCTTCGACGTGCCGCTTCCGCAGGCGCCCGGCCGTTACGTCGTCTCGGTGCTCAAGGTTTCCGATGACGGCGACGTCGGTGCGGGAACGCTCGCCATCGAGGTGCGATGACTCCGGGCTCGGCGCGGCTGATGCTGCTCGACACCTACGGGCTGGTGTACCGGGCGTTCTTCGCGCTGCCCGCGCTCACCACGACGCGCGGCGTGCCGATCAGCGCCGCCTACGGCTTCACGATGATGGTCTCGAAGATCATCATCGACGAGAAGCCGACCCACGTCATCGCGGCGTTCGACAAGGGGTTGCCCGCCGCGCGCATCGCGCTCTATCCGGGCTACAAGGCGCAGCGCACCGAGACGCCCGACGAACTCCGCCCGCAGTTCGAACTGGTACGCCGAATTCTCGCGACCTACGGCATTCCGGTCGTGGAGTACGACGGCGAAGAGGCCGACGACGTGATCGCGACGCTCGCGCGCCAGGCCGAAGAGGCCCAGCAGAGCGTGCTGGTCGTCACCGGCGATCTCGATCTGCTGCAGATCGTCGACGGCCGCACGACCGTGCTCACCACACGGCGCGGGATCACCGAGCTCGGGCGATACGACGAGGCCAAGGTGCGCGAGCGGTTCGATCTCGAGCCGCGCCAGCTGCCCGACTACCGCGGGCTCAAAGGCGATCCGTCGGACAACCTGCCCGGGATCCCCGGCGTCGGTGAGAAGACCGCGATCAAGCTGATCAAGAGCGCGGGCTCGCTCGACGCGCTGCTCGCGAACCCGGCCCTCGCCGGCACCGCGAAGCTCGAGGCGCTGATCCGCGAGCACGGCGAGGTCGCGCGCGTGTGTCGCGACGTCTCGGTGATTGGCCGCGACTTGCCCCTGACGCTCGACTGGGAAGGCTCGCGCTACACGCCGCCGTCGAACGACGCGCTATATTCGCTCTATCGCGAGCTCGAGTTCAAGACGTTGCTGGCCAAGCTCGCGCCGCCCGAGACGCCGCCGCCGCCCGCCGCCGACGAGCTGCTCGAAGGCCGCTACGAGTCCTACACGGCGGCAACCGATCCGCCCGACCACAAGCGCATCGCGGCACGCATCGACGAAGCCGCCGAGAACGAACGTGTCGCCCTCGCCATGCGCGGCGGCACATTGAGCATCTCGACCGGCGACGGTACGGGCTTCGCGTTCCTCCGATCCGCGTTGGCGGACGAGGACATTGCCGCCGCGTTCGTGCGCTTGTGGGAAACCGTGCCCAAGCTGGTCGCATACGACGCCAAAACGATGCTGCGCGAGATCGGCGCGCTGCGCATTCGCACGCTGGGCGACGATCCGATGATCGCCGCGCACCTGCTCAACCCGTCGCGCACCTTTGCCGATCCCGACGCGGCGGCGCGCGAGTTTCTGGACCGCATCCTGCCCGAAGATCATCCGGCGGCTGCCGCCGACGCGGCCGGACTGCTCGCGCGTACGACGCGCGAAGAGCTCGAACGCCGCAACCAGCTCGCGCTGTACGACGATGTCGAGTTACCGCTCGCACCGGTGCTCGCGTCAATGGAACGCGCCGGAATCGCGCTCGATCCCGCGGCGCTGCGCGAGATCTCGATCGAGGTCGACGCGGCCGTCGAGCGGCTGCAGCGCGAGATCTACGAGCTGGCCGGCGAAGAGTTCAACCTGGGCAGCCCGCAGCAGCTCGGCCGCATCCTGTTCGACAAGCTCGGCTTGCCGGCCGGCCGCCAGAACAAGACCGGCTTTGCGACCGGTGCGGACGTGTTGCAGCCGCTCGCGCGCAGTTTCCCGGTCGCGGCCAAGGTGCTCGAGTGGCGCGAGGTCTCGAAGCTCAAGAGCACCTACGTCGACGTGCTGCCGACGCTGGTCGACGCGAACGGGCGCGTGCACACGATCTTCAACCAAACCTCGACCGCGACCGGGCGGCTGTCGTCGACCGATCCGAACCTGCAGAACATTCCAGTGCGCAGTGAGGTCGGACGCCGAATTCGCAAGGCGTTCGTGGCGCCGTCGAACGATCGCGTGCTGCTCGCCGCGGACTACTCGCAGATCGAGTTGCGCTTGATGGCGCATCTGTCGGGCGACGAAGCGATGCGCGCCGCGTTCCACGAGGGCCAGGACATCCACGACTTCACCGCGCGGCGCATCTTCGACGTCGGACCGTTCGCCGAGGTGACGCGCAATCAGCGCACGATGGCGAAGGCGGTGAACTTCGGCTTGCTGTACGGCATGTCGGACTTCGGTCTGGCGCAGCGGCTCGAGATCGACCGCGCGACGGCGCGCACGATGAGTGAGGCGTATTTCGAGCGCTTTCCCGGCGTGCGCGGCTACATCGACCGCTGTCTCGAAGAGGCGCGCGAGCGCGGCTACGTCGAGACGTTACTCGGCCGCCGGCGCTACATGCCCGAGCTTCGTTCCAAGAACTACATGCTGCG
>PMOG01000163.1 GCA_003161555.1 Vulcanimicrobiota bacterium
GAGGTGCTGACCCCGGCCGACGATCTCTATCATCTCGAAAAGCACGGCTTCACCGTGCCCTTCGTCTGCGGCGCGCGCGACCTCGGCGAAGCGCTGCGGCGGATCGCCGAAGGCGCGGCGATGATCCGCAGCAAGGGTGAGGCAGGTTCGGGCAACATCGTGGAAGCGGTGCGGCATATGCGCGCGATCCGCGACGGCATCGCGCAGCTCTCGGTGATGCCCAGTGAGGAACTCGTCGCTCGCGCGCGCGATCTCGGCGCACCGCTCGAACTCGTGCGCAGCGTCGCGGCGGAGAAGAAGCTGCCGGTGGTGCTGTTCTGTGCCGGCGGCGTTTCGACGCCGGCCGACGCCGCGCTGATGATGGAACTGGGTGCCGAAGGAATCTTCGTCGGCAGCGGGATCTTCAAATCGACCGATCCGGCCGCGTTCGCGCGCGCCATCGTCGACGCGACGACGCACTGGCAAGATCCCTCCATCGTGCTCAAGGCGCACCGCTCGATTCCCGAAGACGCGAAGGCGATGGACGGTATCGATCTGCGCACCCTGCACGAATCACAACTCCTCGCTAACCGCGGCAACTGACCGTGGCGGCGCCCACGGTGGGCGTCCTCGCGCTGCAGGGTGACGTCGTCGAGCATCTCCGCGCGCTGCGGCGCTCCGGAGCCCGCACGCGCGAGGTGCGCACGCCGGAGGATCTCGCTGCCGTCGACGCGCTGGTCGTTCCGGGCGGTGAATCGACGACCGTCATCCGGCTGCTCGAGCGTTTCGGACTGGTCGAGCCGATCCGCGAACGCGTGCGGGCCGGGATGCCGTTTTGGGGGACCTGCATGGGCATGATCGTAGCCGCGCACGACGTCGCTGATTTGGAACAGGACACCCTCGACCTGATCGACATCACCGTCCGCCGCAACGCTTTCGGGCGGCAGGTCGACTCGGCCGAGGTGCCGCTGGACATCCCCGCGCTGGGCAATCCGCCGTTTCCCGCCGTGTTCATCCGCGCGCCCTGGATCGAGCGCGCGGGCCCCGACGTCACCTCACTTGCCTCGCGCGACGGCCACGGCGTGATGGTTCGTCAGGCGAACGTGCTGGGGACGTCGTTTCATCCAGAATTGACCGGCGACGACCGCGTTCACGCGTACTTTCTCGAGATGCTCGCCGGCGCGGCGGGCGACGAGGTGATTGCCCGCCGCTGAGGCGAAGCGAGGGGGCATGCGGACGGTATCCGGCGCCCGTGCACCTCGGCGCAGGCCAGCGGAATGGAGCGGCTCTCGGAGTCCGCGTCCCCACGTCCCCATGCCGGTCGACAGAAGCGAGGTCACGTCACCTCGCTTCTTGCGTTCCGGCGTCGGCTGCACTCTCGCCCACCGCTCGCGTCCGGAGAGAACGTGAACGACGTCCTGGTACTGAACTTCACCTACGAAGCGCTCAACATCACCTCGTTCCAGCGCGCGGTGAAGCTGATCTTTTGCGGCAAGGCCGAGATCGTCCACCGCCGCGACGAAATCCTCAAGTCGACGTCGTACCAAATGCGGCTGCCGTCGATCATCCGCATGCTGTACTACATCAAGCGGCCGATGCAGAAGGTCGCGCTGACGAAGAAGAACGTCCTGCTCCGCGACGACTACACGTGCCAGTACTGCAACCTCAAGGGCGAGCGGATGATGACGGTCGACCACGTGCTGCCGCGCAGCAAAGGTGGCCCATCGACTTGGGAAAATCTGGTCTGCGCCTGCATGCGCTGCAACAACCGCAAGAACAATCGCACGCCCGAACACGCCAACATGCGTCTCAAGCGCAAGCCGAAGGCGCCCAAGTACATTCCGTGGATCCGGGTCAAGCGCAACACGCTACCCGGCGAGTGGCATCAGTTCTTGTTCCTCTACAACGTCTCGATCGAAGAGAAGGTCGAGGCAGGCTAGCCGAGAGGCGCCCCTAGCCTACCGGAACGCGCGCGCGGGAACAGCCGCCGCGATCACGCACTTCGCGGCGTCGCCGGCCAAAAACGGCAGCACGCCGACCGCCAGCGCCCCTCCGAGGTCGTGGGTGAAGCCGACCGCGAGCCAGAGTGCGCCGGCCACGAAGACGGCGGCGGTGCCGACGGCGATCGCGATCAGACGGCGGAAGTAGACGCGCGCGTAACCGTCGTGGTAGAACGTGCCGATCGCGTACGCGGCGATCGGGAAACCGATCAGGAAGCCGCCGCTGGGGCCTAGCATCGTCACCAGGCCGCCCGAGTGGCCTGCGAAGACCGGCCAGCCGATGATGCCTTCCGCGAGGTAGGTGAGGACAGCCAGCGTGCCGAGTTCGCGACCCAGCAGCGCGACCAGCACCGGGATCGCCAACGTCTGCAGCGTGACCGGGACGCCCCACGTGACGCTGGCCGGTACGGCGATTTGCGCCGAAAGGACCATCAGGCCCGAGCCGGCGAGGACCAGCGCCGCGCGGCGCGCCAAGACGGATAAAAGCGAATCAGACCGAGCGGAAAGCATGGATCGCTCTTGGACGGGCTTGCGGCCAGCCCTTGTGGATAGGGACGATCCGAGTGCGGCAACGTTTTTCTGTTATAATCGCGCCCGTTGTGATTCCCGACCAGACGCCCGGAACGGCGCTCGATCAGACGCGCGCGCCGTACTTCCAAGTCTTGCTCGACTACGTCGACTCCGGCGTGATCCCGTTCCACACACCCGGCCACAAGCAGGGCATCGGCATGGAACGGGCGTTCCGCGATTTCGTCGGCGAGAACGTGCTGGCGATCGACCTGACGCAGATCCGCGGACTCGACGATCTGCTCCAGCCCGAAGAGGCGCTGGTCGAGGCGCAGGAACTGGCGGCGGAAGTCTTCGGCGCCGAGCAGTCGTTCTTTCTGATCAACGGATCCACCAGCGGCAACCAGTGCATGATGATGGCGGCGCTGAACCCGGGCGACAAACTCGCGCTGCCGCGCAACTCGCACAAGAGCGCGATGGGCGGTCTGATCATGTCGGGCGCCGACCCGGTCTGGATGCAGCCCGAAGTCGACGAGGCGCTGCACATGGACCACACCGTGACGCCGCAGACCGTGCGTGCCACGCTCGAACGCGAGCCCGGAATCAAAGCGGTCTACGTCGTCTCGCCGACTTACTACGGCGTGGCGGCCGATCTCGAGGCGATCACCGCCATCGCGCACGAGTACAACGTCCCGTTGCTGGTCGACGAAGCCTGGGGGCCGCACTTCCATTTCCACCCCGCCCTGCCGCTCTCGGCGATGCAAGCCGGGGCCGACATCTGCATCAACTCGACCCACAAGATGCTCGGCTCGCTCTCGCAGACCGCGATGCTGCACGTGCAGGGCAATCGCATCCGGATCGACCGCCTCAAGGCGGTGTACAAGCTCTTCCTCTCCACCTCGCCGAATCTGGTGCTGGTCGCGTCGCTCGACGTCGCGCGCCGGCAGATGGCGCTCGACGGCGCGGCCCTGCTGTCGCGCACGATCGAAATCGCGAACGATGCCCGCGCTCGGCTCAACGAAATTCCGGGGATCTACTGCTTCGGCGAAGAGCTCGAAGGACGGCCGGGCGTCTACGACCTCGATCCGACCAAGATCACGATCACGGTCAAAGACCTCGGCTACACCGGCTACGAAGCCGAAGAGATCCTGCGCCGCCGCTACAACGTGCAAGTGGAACTCGCCGATTTGTTCAACATGGTGGCGCTGTACACGATCGGCACCACGACCGAAGCGTCGGACGCGCTCGTCTACGGCGTGAGCGAGCTCGCGCGCGAGAACCGGCCGGTCGACATCTTCTCGCCGTCGGGCGTGCTCGACCGCCGCATCAAATCCGGCACGTACCATCTCCCGAAGATCCCGCCGATTCGGCTGCTGCCGCGCGAAGCGTTCCTCGCCGACACCGAGTTCGTTCCCTTCAAGACCTCGGCCGGGCGCATCTGCGCCGAGGTGATCACGCCGTACCCGCCCGGGATTCCGGTCATCTCGCCAGGCGAAGAGATCAGCCCGGAGATCATCGATTACTTGGCGCTTGAGAAGAAGGCCGGCGTCAAGATGCAAGGCCCCTACGACGACGACTTGCGCTTCATCCGCGTCGTACGCTAAAGCCTCGGGTTCGTCGCGCCAGGGCCTCTTCGAAGGATGCCTGGGTTAGCGCGTTCTCATCTGTGGATGGTGCGTAAATGATGATGAGATCGGTTCCGAGGGGTAGGTCGTGCTCCCCGTCACCGTTACTGTTCCGGTCACCGTGGCCGCGCTGCCGTTGATCGTAAAGGTGAACGATCCCGATCCGGTCGTTCGGGTGAGGTTCGTGATGGTGATCGAAGTGAAACCATAGGATCCCGCGCCGCCGGTTCCCGGCTCCGAAACGTAACCGGTCTCATTCGGATAGGGAGCCGCGAAGGCCGGATACCCGACGCCATACCCGTCCGCGGACGGCGTCGGCGTCGGCGACGCATCCGGAGCCGGCCGGGCCTCGCCCACCATCCCTCCGAGGGCTTGCGTCGTCTCGAATGCGAAGCAGCCGTCGGTCGCATCGACCGGCGTCCCCGTGCCCGCGTCCGTGAACGCCGGGACGGTGTACTCCCCATAGTAGATGATTCCGAGCGCGCCCGGCGTCATGCTGGGCTGCGGCGTCGCCGGTTGAAGGGGTGCGGTCGTCGGTGCGGGAGTGGGTCCGGGCGGGCCGTACTCGACCATTTGATAGCCGTTGAAACCAGCCCCGGTTCCGGTGTACGTGCTTCCGGTGACGATCCCATTCGTCGTGAAGTTCACGTAGGTTCCGGGGAGGGCGTCGTCTGCGGCCGTGCACGAGATATTCCCCATCGTGTTGTACTGCGAGGTGACGCTCGGCGTCGGCGATGGTGACGGCGTTGCGGCCGACGCTGTGACCTGAATCGAGCTCCAGTAAGCCTGGTTCGGCCTGCCGCTCGCAAAAGCACCGGACCCCTCGGAAAGGATGACGTAGAAGGGGCCGCTCCCGACGGAGGTCGTGCCGGAACCCAATTGCGCACCACCGGAGCTCACGGTGACTGTCGCCAATCCGGCGGGGTCAACGCTGATGGCGAACGTGTAGAGCCGGTTGAGCGTCGGCGCCGCCGAAGACAATTGGCCTTTGAGATCCCAATGAGTGTTAGCACCCGAAGGACTCCAGTAGCCGAAGCCAGTCGTGGCCGCGACGCCTCCCAGTCCGCCATCAACGCTAACACCCGCGCCACCGTTCTGCGAAGAGATCGCCAACTCCAGAACGCCGGCACCTATTGACGTCGCCAAGCCCGGTGCAGTTACGGTGAACGGCGGCGTGAAGGATCGCACGCTTTGGATGCCGCCCTGCCGGTAGGTCGCAGATGGCTCATTCATCCCCAAGCCAAGGCTCGGAGAGAACGTAATGGTGGGCGCTACAATCGTGGCTGTCGGATTCGCATCGAAATTCGTCAGCGCGGCCGTGGCAACCGGCCCGTTCACGATCCAAAGCGATCCATTCAACGAGGCGTCTCCCGTGAAAGTGTCGGAGAACAACGGCGATATCTGGGCCGCGATCGTGAGCGTGGCCGGGGTCAAAACGGAACTGGGAAGCGCGGGGGAAATGTTCGCCGTGAACGTGGCGCTGGGCAATTTCGTCGATCCGTTATACGCCACGATAAGGACGTCTTTCGGCGATGTACTCGCGACGCTAGATGCGCCGGGCTTGCCGTTCAGCGACAGAAGTGTCGCCCCGCTCGTGTCGCTGTCACTGATGGTTATTGGCCCATTTGCATATGTAGCCGGGCCGATGATCTTATTCCCATCGGCATCCTTCGCAGCGACCGTCAACGAAGCGGTATTAGCAACGCCTGCCGAGAGCGTTGCCGGGATGAGCGTCAGCATGATGGCGCCGATGATCCCGCCTAGGGCGACGGGAAAACTGTTCGGCCCGGCTAACGTCACTGTACCCGACACGCTATTTGTCGAGAGGCGGTTACCTGTACCATTCGCGCCATCGTACGTGGTAAGCGTGAAGGTATGCGGTCCGATAGTGACGCTGATGCTCGCTGTGCAAGTCAACGTGAGCCCCGAACCGGAGCAGTTGGGCGAGCTTGGCGTGAGATTAACTGGGACGGATGTGCCGCCATCCGTAGAAATGGTCAGCGATCGCGTGCTCTTAGAGATATACGACGGCTTACGACCGGCGCTTTGCGACGCGATCGGGACCTTTATGACGAACGTGGCCGTCACTTGTTGCGGTCGTGCGATCGGGTTTGACGCGCTGTTCCCCCCGCAGCCGCCCAGGAGAGCGGCGGTCAGGGAAATGCCGACGATCTGCTTTATCATGCGGCCCTAACTAATCGGGAACGACACGGTGGCCGTTGGACCCGGCGACGGCGTGGGAGTCGGAGATGGTGTTGGTGTCGGTGTCGGTG
>PMOG01000048.1 GCA_003161555.1 Vulcanimicrobiota bacterium
TTGGTGATCTGCTGGGTGTTCTTCAGCGACCGGATCCGGTCGCGGAGATCGCGGACGGACGGCACTAGAACCCCTTGTTGAAATCTTCGATCGCGGCGATCAGCTGTTTCTGCAGGTCGTCGGAGAGCGCGCCGGTGTCGCGAATCGTGTCCGTGACCGACGCGTATTTCTCGTGCAGGAAAGCGACGAACCGGTGCGCCCACTGCTGCAGCCGGTCGGTCGGAATCGCGTCGAGATAGCCGCGCGTGGCCGCGAAGATGACCGCGACCTCGTCCTCCATCGGCTGCGGATCGAGCTGCGGCTGAACCAGGATCGCGGTCGTCTTGTCGCCGCGGTTGAGCTGGGCTTGGGTCGCCTTGTCGAGATCGGAGGCGAGTTTGGAGAACGCCGCCAGTTCCCGGTACTGCGCCAGATCGAGCTTCAGCTGCCCGGCGACCGCCTTCATCGCTTTGGTCTGGGCGGCCGAGCCGACGCGTGACACCGAGATGCCGACGTCGACCGCCGGCCGGATGCCCTGAAAGAAGAGCCCGGTCTGCAGGTAGATCTGGCCGTCGGTGANNACGTTGGTCGGGATGTAGGCCGACACGTCGCCGGCCTGCGTCTCGACGATCGGCAGCGCGGTCATCGAGCCGCCGCCCTTCTCATCGGAGAGCTTGGCGGCGCGTTCGAGCAGCCGCGAGTGCAGGAAGAAAATGTCGCCCGGGTACGCTTCGCGTCCCGGCGGCCGGCGCAGCAGCAGCGAGACTTCGCGATACGCCTGGGCGTGGCGCGTGAGGTCGTCGTAGATGATGAGGACGTCTTTGCCTTCGTACAGGAAGTACTCGGCCATCGCGCAGCCGGCGAAGGGCGCGATCCACTTCAGCGCCGCCGGTTCGGCCGCGGACGCGACGACGATCGTCGTATAGTCGATCGCCTTGTGCTTCGCGAGCGTCTGGGCGACGGCAGCCACGGTCGAGTTCTTCTGCCCGATCGCGACGTAGATGCAGATCACGTTTTTGCCGCGCTGGTTGATGATCGCGTCGATCGCGATAGCCGTCTTGCCGGTACCGCGGTCGCCGATGATCAGCTCGCGCTGCCCCTTGCCGATCGGGATCAGCGCGTCGATCGCGCGAATCCCCGTTTGAAGCGGCTGCTTGACGCCTTGGCGCTCGATGACCGTGGGGGCGCGGTTCTCGATCGTGCGGTACTGCGTCGTCGCAATCGGGCCCTTATCGTCGACCGGATCGCCGAGTGCGTTGACGACGCGGCCCAGCACGGCGTCACCGACCGGCACCGACGCGATCCGCCCGGTACGGCGCACGACGTCGCCTTCCTTGATCTCGACGTCCGAACCCATGATGGCGACGCCGACGGAATCCTCCTCGAGGTTGAGGATGATCCCGTTCACACCGTTGGAGAACTCGACGAGTTCCGACGCCTGTGCGTTGTCGAGACCGTAGATGCGGGCGATGTTGTCGCCGACCTCGATAACGGTGCCGACCTCGGCTTCGTTGGTTCCCGTCTCGTAGGTGGCGATTCGCTGTTTGATGAGTCCGGCGATTTCGTCGGCGTTGATCATGGCGTACTTTCTGGGCTCGGGTTAGTTCGTGCTGAGCAGACGGGCGATGTCGTCGAGCCGGCCGGCAACGGTACCGTCGGCGCGAAGATCGCCCAGCGTGATGCGGACGCCGCCGATGAGATCGGGGTCGACCGACTGGTTGACGTCGAATTTGGTATGGTAGGCCTTTGCCAGACGCGCGACCAGCGCGGCGAGCTCCGCTTTGGGAAGCGGCCGGGCACTCACGATCTCGAGCGGCCGGGCTCCGCGCGCCGCCTGTTCGAGCCGATCGTACTGCGCAACGATCTCGTCGATCAGCCGTTCCCGCCGCTTACGGATGAGCAGCAGCACGGTATGCAGCGCGATGGGGTCCAGTTTCGCGAAGCCCTGCGCGATGAGGTCCGATTTCTGCGTTCGATCGACGACCGGTGAGACGAAGAACTTCCGAATCCCGGGTTCGGCGTCGAGCGTCGCGACGAAGCTGTGCAGGTCGCGCTGAATCTCGGCGACTTTGCCGCCCTCTTGCGCGAGCTGGAAGACGGCGATCGCGTAACGCCCCGCCAGCACTTCGTTAGGCATCAGCCGCTCCTCGCACCAGCGTCTCGACGGTCTCGTTCACGAGCCGCTCGTTCGCGTCGTCGTCGAGCCGGCCGGCCGCCTCCGCGCGTGCCTTGGCGAGGGCCTTTTCGATGAACTCAATGCGCAGCCGGTCACGCGCGGTAAACCGCGCTCGCTGCAGTTCGCCTTCGGCATTGCGAAGCAGGCGTTCCCCTTCACTCTGCACTTCCGCAAGCAGGCTTTCCCGTTCACTCTGCGCATCAGCGTGCGCGCGCGCTTGGATGTTCTGCGCATCGCGCTCCGCGTCCGAGATGGCAGCACGCGCTTTTTCAGCCTCGGCGCGCAGTTGGTCGCGGCGAGTCTCGGCATTGATCAGTTCCGCGTTCCGCGCTCGCTCGTTGGCATCGACCGCCGGGATCAGGAAGCGGCGGAACAGCAGGACGAGCACGATCGCGAATGCGACCGCGCCGGCAACCTGCGACCAGAGAGCGATCTTCTCGAACAGCGCGGGATCGCTCATCGCGCGGACGCTCCGCTACCGATGGCGCTTTGCAGCATCGTCTCCGCCAACGCGCCGACCAGTTCGGGCCCGCGCGCGCGGGCTTGGACAACTTCTTCATCGACGCGCTCGCGCGCCGCTTGCGCTTTGGCTGCAGCGCGGTCGCTGAACTCCGCAAGGATCGCTGCACCTTCGTTTTGCGCTGCGGCCCGCGCCTTGGCCAGGGTCGCTTCCGCGGCCCGACGTGCGGCGAGACGGCGGTCGTCGGCGGTGGCACGGGCGGAGCGCAACTCGTTGTCGGCGGCTTCGATATCGTGCGCGACGCTCTCGATGTAGGCCCGGCGCTTGGCGATCGCCGCACCGACAGGACGCAAAAACACGATGTTCAGCAAGATGATGAACACGACGAAGTTGACGACCTGAACGAGCAGCGTGCCGTCGATCGATAGGAACACTACGCAGCGACCTCGCGAAGCGCCATGCCGGTTCTTACTTGACGATTGCCTGGATGTGCGCCGGGACGTTCGTCACGACGAAGAACAGGTAGATCCCCAGTCCCAGGCCGATGATGGGGAAAGCCTCCAAGATGCCGACGCCCAGGAAGAAAAACGTGAAGATGTTCGGTCGCGCTTCCGGCTGGCGCGCGATCGCTTCCACGGCCTTCGACGCGACGATACCGTCGCCGACCGCTGAACCGAGCGCGACGGCCGCGACGATCAGCGCGAAGCCGATAACCATCATGGCGAGAATCAAAGCTTCCGAGGTCACAAGAGGGCCTTTCTTAGTGTTCCTCGGCCGTCGCCAAGGAGAGATAGACGATGGACAGGAGGGTGAAGACGAATGCCTGCAGCGTTCCGATGAAGAAATTGAAGAACTGCAGAAAGAACGGAACGACCGCGGCGGCCAACGAGAGGTTGACCGGACCGAGGCGAACGTTCGACGTGATGATCGTCGCGACGACGAAGAGCAGCAGCTCCCCGACGAAAATGTTGAAGAAGAGCCGCAGGGCGAGCACTACCGGACGGGCCAGTTCCTCAACGACGTTGAGCGGGAACAGCGGCCAGAACGGTTTGAACAGATGGGCGAAGGCACCGATGCCCTGCTGGCGGATCGCGACGAACCAGATGCCGAAGAACACCAGCAGCGCGAACGCGACGGTCGTGTTGAGATCGGCAGTCGGCGCGCCGCCGAACGGCAGCCCAAGTTGTTTGAACGGGAAGAACCCGACCTGGTTCAGGATGAAAATGAAGAAGAACATCCCGATGAACGTCGGGACGAACTGTTCGCCGTGCTTTCCGATCGTGCTGACCGTCAGGTCAGCGAGATAGTTGACGATGCCCTCGAACGTCGCTTGACCCCGGTTGACGCGGTACGAGCGGTACGAGCGGCCGACATACCAGAAGAACGCCAGCGAAACGAGCATCACCAGCCACGTGGTCAGAATGGTGTCCGCATGGACGGATCCGATGACCGGCCACTGCCAGGTCAGGTGGGATCCGACTTCTTCGTGCACTAGGTTCCTCGTCGAAGCCCGTTCCGCACTTCGAGAGCGTACGAAACGAGCGGGGTAAAAAATCCGGCGTACGAGATGGCCAGGGTCCAGGGCGGGCCCGTGACCGCGACAATCGCAGGCAACGCGCCGAGGCCGAACACCCGCAGCAAATTACTTACCCCGTACACACCACGAGAGCGTCTCCCACTGAGGAGGCGCTCGGCGTTGCGCATGACCAGCAGCATGTTCGCGACGCCGCAGCCCCCTCCAATCGCGAGGTCGAGCCCCAGGATCGGTGAGCGGAGAGCGACCAGAATGGCGATCCCCGATAAGAGCAGCGACGAGCGCACAGCAACCGACCGCTTCCGCGCGTAATAGTCGCGCAGTTCGGCCGGGTCGGCGCGGTCCGTATTGTCGCAGATTTCGGAGGTCCCCTCCTGGACTTTGATCGGAACGGCGCCCGTCGGACTCATCGGAGCTGACGCACGAGCAGCATCGCGCAGAGCCCCATGCCGCCCAGCAGGCCGGCAAACGTCCCGCCGATCACGAACCAGGCCACCCCGGTGCGCTGGCTCAAGAGCAGTCCTGCGGTGAATCCGATCGCCGTGCAGCCGACGAAGGTCGCCCCCGCACCGGCCAGCGCGGCGCCGTTCATGTCCGGCCGGTCAGCAACCCGAACTCGTCGGGAACCGGGCCGCCCCGGAAGACGTGCAGCAAGCCGGCAACGATGCGCTCGGCTGCCCGGCCGTCGCCATACGGATTCGAGGCTCGGGCCATCTCGGCGTAGGCCACCGGGTCGTCCAAGAGCCGGCGCGTCTCGACGACGATCTCGTCGTAGCCGGCCCCGATCAGGCGCAGCGTCCCGGCCTCGAGGCCTTCGGGCCGCTCGGTCTCGCGGCGCATGACCAGCACCGGCTTGCCCAGCGTCGGCGCTTCCTCTTGAAGCCCGCCCGAATCGGTCAGGACGAAACGCGAAGCCGCCACGACGGCAACGGTCTGGGCGTAGTCGAGCGGGGCGACCAACCGGATCCCGGGGGTATCGCCCACCACCGCGCGCACGACCGGTTCGACCTGGGGCGAGGGGTGGACCGGCCACACGATTTGGGGGCGTTGCGCAAATCCGGCGATCGTCACGACGGCGCGCGCGATCTCGCCCATCTGCTCGTGATTCTCGCGCCGGTGCGCGGTGACGAAAATGATCGGACGCAGCGGATCCAGCCCGGCGAGCGCAGGCGTGACCAGGCCGCGCTCGCGGACGCGCCGCTCGGTCGCCAAAAAGGCATCGATCACCGTGTTGCCGGTGACGAAGATGCGCGCGTGGCCGGTGCGTTCGGCGAGCAGGTTGGCGCGTGCGCGCGCGGTGGGCGCGAAATGGATTGCGGTCAGCACGCCGGTGATGCGGCGGTTCGCTTCTTCCAGATACGGCTCGGCGATTGATGACGTCCGCAAGCCGGCCTCGACGTGTCCGACCGGAATCTTCTGATAGAACGCGGCCAGCGCGGCAGCGGTCGAGGTCGTCGTATCGCCGTGCACCAGCACGACGTCCGGGTGTTCTTCCACCAGCACGGGTTCCATCCGGGTCAGCACCCGGGTCGTGATGTCGGTCAAGGACTGCGTCTTGGTCATGACGTCGAGATCGACGTCGGGGGTGATCTCGAAGAGCCGCAGCACGTCGTCGAGCATCTCGCGATGCTGCGCGGTCACGCAGACGATCGGCTCGATCGCCGGACGCGCGGCCTGCAGTGCGTGCACGACCGGCGCCATCTTGATCGTGTCCGGGCGCGTCCCCATGACGGCCAGCACGCGCAGCGGCCCGCTCACGCCAATTTCAGCGCGCCGACGCCGCCGGAGAGCGCGAGAGCGAGCAGTCCCAGGGCGATGCAGAGCGCGTAGATCAGCAGCACCGCCTGACGCACGTTGAGTCCGAACCGGAAGATCAGCTGGTGGTGGAAATGGCCGCGATCGGCCTCGTAGAATTTCTTTCCGGCGGCGGTGCGCCGCACGATCGCCGCGGCGGTGTCGGCGATCGGCAAGCCCAACAGCACCAGCGGGACAATCAGCGAAACCGTGAACGCGACTTTGCTGGCACCGATGATCGAAACCGTTGCGAAGACGTAGCCGATGAACAGCGCGCCCGAATCGCCCAGGATGATTTTCGCCGGGGCGAAGTTGTAGCGCAAGAATCCGAGCGCGCTGCCGACCAGCGCGGCGAGCACGAGCGCGATCTCGGGGTGCCCTTGCTCGAGGTTGATGAACAGCAGAAAGATGCCGGCGATCGCAGTGACGCCGGAGAGCAGCCCGTCGAGACCGTCGATCAGGTTGATCGCGTTCATCATCCCGACATACCAGAGCAGCGTTACCGGGATGCTGACCCAGAGCGGGAAATAGACGACCACGCCGTGATGGAACGGATTGCGGACGAACGCGATCAGGAAACCGTACAGCATGGAGATCGAAGCGACCGCGATCTGCGCCAGCAGCTTGGCGCGCGGACTCATCCCCATCACGTCGTCCCAGATCCCGATCATCAAGATCAGCGTACCGCCGAAGATCAGGCCGACGACGTTTTGCACCACATCGTGCACCTTGCCGATGTCGTTGAGCTGGTGCGTGTTGAAGAGATAGCCGAGCGCGGCAAAGAGCGCGAACGCGAAGCCGAAGTACACCGCGATGCCGCCGATGCGCGGCTTGGGCGTGTCGTGCATCCGGCGCTCGCCGCTCTCGTCGAGCATGCCGACGGTTTGCGCCAACCGGCGAACGTAGGGCGTGGTGACCAGCGCCGTGCCCATCGAGAGCACCAGCACGGTGAGCATCATCCAAACGGTCACGTCAGCGCTCGTAACGGATCGGAGACGAGCTGCTCGACGGTGACGCCGGCTTCGCCGAGCAGCAGCGTTGCGACCGTATCCGGATACGCGTTCGTGAACACGATCCGAATGATGCCCGCGCTGATCAGCAGTTTCGAACAGCCGGCGCAGGGCTCGTGCGTGCAGTACGCCGTGCCGCCCGCCAAGCTGACGCCGTGCAGCGCGCCCTGGACGATCGCGTTCGCTTCAGCGTGCGTCGCACGCAGGCAATGCCCGTCGACCATCAGACAGCCGGCATCGGTGCAGTGGGGAACACCGCGCGGCGCGCCGTTGTAGCCGGTCGTGAGGATGCGCTTCTCACGGGTGATCACGGCTCCGACGCTGGCGCGCGGGCAGGTCGCTCGCGTTGCCACCGTCCGCGCGATCTCCATGAAGTACTCATCCCAGCCGGGCCGCGTCATGCCGCCGGGCGGTCGAAGTCCCGACCGTCGCTCGTCCTCGTGCACCGAGGGATGATTATTCGGCGCCGCCTGGTCGGCGCCCGTTCGGGTGGGGCGGAGCGACCGTTAGCGCTTGCGTGGGGCCGGGCGTGGGCGGCTCATGACCAGCGGTTCGGTTATCGTTTCGGTGACGCTGCCGGTGATCACGACGGTGCCGATCGTCCCGATATCGAAGGTGAACGTTCCGTTCCCCGTCGTCGGGGTCAGGTTGGTGATGGTGAACGCGGTGATCGATCCTTGCGCAGCGGTCGTCGCGTTCGGCTGCGGCGCGGCGAAGGCTGGATTTCCTTGCCCGAAGGCTTCGAATCCGGCTGTTCCGCCGACCGGCTCGGCGGTGAGCAGTCCGAAGCATCCGGTCGTCGCGTCGGCGGCAAAACTGTCGGCGAGGCTTAGGGAAGGTTCGCGCTGATCACCATGGTGCCGGTCCAACTGGGTGCCGGGCCTGGGGGGTTTCCGTTCGTAAGGTTTATGGCCGAATTGCCGAGCCACACCATCACCCAGCATGCGTAGGATCCGGGCGCGGTCGTCGCGGTATCCTTCACGGTCAGCGTCCCGGAGTAGGAGCCATTCGGGGCAGCGATGGTGGTCGAAGTTCCCGCCGCGACTTGCGCGCCGGTATGGTTGGGCCCGGCCCACATATTGCATTCGACCTGTACGCTTGAGCCCGCCGGAAGGTTACTCACGCTGACCGGCACTTGGAAGGTATACGCATAGTCGGCGAACGCCGCGGCCGACATCGCCGAGACGAGTAGTAAAGTCGTGAGTAGGCAGACACAAGTTCGCATTGCTTTCTTCTCCTGAGTTTAGCGTGGGACCACGGGAACCGAGATGTGCGGCGCGTTAAATGTCGGCCGATCGGGCGCGCGCGCCGAGAGCGCCGCGGTCGTGATCGTCCCGCCCGGTGCGATAGCCGACAACGCCGACGTGGTGATCGTCCCGCCCGGTGCGAT
>PMOG01000037.1 GCA_003161555.1 Vulcanimicrobiota bacterium
CCCCCGAGCAGCATGCTTGCATTCACCGCAGGAAGACCGTACAACATCGGCACGCCTACGCGCGGCTTCGTCGACATTGATGCGGGAGGTGAGGTCGACCGCGTGTTCCAAGCGGACCTTGCGCCGTCCAACGATAGCGGCATTCAGTGGCACAGGTTCTCGAAGTCTCTCGACAGCTACGCCGGCAAGAACGTCATGATTACCTTTGGGGCGGACGCCACCGGCTCAGATATGACGGCAGCGTGGGTAGAATTTCCCAATGCCGGCATATATGCGGAGCCAGCCGGTCGGCGCGGGAAGAAATAGCGCCAGGCATGAGGCGTTCGTCCACCGCGGCTTTGGACTCGATGCAGGTAACCGAAGCAGCGGACTTTCGGAGCGCATCAAGGCCGCGGGTCGTCGGAGTCATCCCGACTTATCGTGCAGCGACTACTATTCGTACGGTTGTTAACCGTGTCCTGACAGTAGTCGACGCCGTGGTCGTTGTAGACGATTGCTGCCCAGATCACTCGAGCGCCCTACTGGACGCCGATTCGCGGATCTGCGTCGTAGACCACGAACGAAATCGCGGTGTTGGCGCTGCAATGAAGACCGGCATTGAGCGCGCCTTGGCGTGGGGCGCCGACTACGTCGTGAAGGTCGACGCAGACGACCAGATGGATACCGAATTCGTACCGCAGATGATCGACATCCTGGAGCAGTACCCCGACATTGACCTAGTAAAAGGCAATCGCTTTGCGGACCCGGCGACCCTAAGGACGATGCCGGTTGCGCGATTGATGGGGAATGCTGGGTTGACGCTGATGGTCAAGTTCAGCAGCGGCTACTGGACAATCGTCGATCCGACCAACGGTTTCATAGCGCTGAGGGCTGAGGCGATCCGCGATACCGATCTCAGTCGCCTCTCTGATCGCTATTTCTTCGAGACGGACCTCCTCTGCACTTTCGGTCTTCGACGGAGGGTTATCGCCGAGCTCGAGATGCCCGCGATCTACCATAGCGAGAGCAGCAGCTCGTTATCGATACCGCGCGTACTTTTTTCGTTTCCGCCCAAACTCTTCGTCCGATTCCTCCGCCGCCTGCTGATTAACTATCTCGTGGTCGAAATGAATGTCGGCTCGCTGTGCGGATTGATCGGTTTACCGCTGCTGGTGTTCTCGGTGATCTTCGGCGCCGAGGAATGGGCGGTTTCGGTGTCCTCCGGGATCACGCGGCCGACTGGGACGATTATCCTGGCCCTGCTGCTATTCATGATCGGCTTCCAGCTTTCGCTACAGGCCCTGCTCTACGACGTGCAATCCTCGACGCGGACGCTCAAATTCAGGGGCGCTCGCGATCGCGGCACCCGCGAAGAGAGCGCGAGTGTCCTGAGCGGCGAGCTCGATCAGACCCGCACGTGAGGCCTAGGTCACGGCAGCGAGCCGGGACGTGCCCGTCGAACACCTGACGCTCCACATGCACGCACGAACCGTCGGGGCTCGCGTTGCGGACCATGCACAACAGCGCCCGCATGACACTTTCTGCACTTTCTTGTCGTCGAAAATGGTCGAAACCATCACTTTTGGCGCGCTTTATGAACGCGCTACGGCGTACGCTCGTTTCTACCGAACCCGCGGTATCGGCGAAGGTGATATTGTCATCATCATTTTGCGCCATACGCCGCATCTGTACTACAGCTTTCTCGGCGCGCTGCTCGCTGGAGCCATACCGTCCTTCATGCCGTTTCCTTCGGCGAAGCAGCGATCGGACATCTACTGGCACGATCACGAACGGCTCTTCGAACGACTCCGACCACGCCTGATCGTCACCTACGCGGAGAACCGCGACGCCGCGCACGCACACATCGAAAATTTCTCTATCGAGACCGTGGTCCCCACCGCAGAGCTATGCCAACCGGGCACCGATGCGGTGGCATCGGACCTGCCGGGACTTGGCGCCGCACCAGATGACCTCGCATGTCTTCAACATAGTTCGGGTACGACGGGCTTGAAAAAGGGCGTCATGCTGACGCATCGGGAGATCCTGGATCATACCGAGGCGTACTCGAAAAGACTTTCATTTATCGCCGGCGATTCCATCGTATCCTGGCTGCCGCTGTACCACGACATGGGCTTCATTGCATGCTTCATGACATCCCTGATCGAGGGCACGCATCTGATAGCGCTTGACCCTTTTGAGTGGGTCATGCGGCCACAGCTTCTCCTCGAGGCGATCGAGCGTTACCGGCCGTCACTATGCTGGCTGCCGAATTTTGCATTCAGCCACATCGTCAATGCTACCCAGCCCAGCGCAACCTTCGACCTCAGCTCGGTGCGGGCGTTCATCAACTGCTCGGAGCCTTGTAAGCCCGGTACGTTCGAGCGGTTTCTGAACCGCTTCGAGAGTTGTGGCGTACGGCGCAACAACCTTCACGTCTGCTACGCCTTGGCGGAGAACGTGTTCGGAGCTACGCAAACGGTACCTGGGAACGCAGCCGCCGTGATCAATGTCGATGCCCACCGCTTTTCCACCGGCGAGATCGTGCCGGCACGGGCGGACAATGGGGCCCAAGACCTGCTCTCCTGCGGCCCCGCGCTCGACGGCGTATCGATCTCCGTGAGAGACGTCGACGGCGCGGTACTTCCGCCGAACCGGATCGGAGAGATCTTCGTAGCGAGCCAATACCTGTTTTCCGGCTACTATCTTCAGCCGGAGCTTACCGAGGCGAAACTACGTGACGGCTGGTACCAAACCGGAGATGTCGGATTCATGCATGACGGCGAGCTGTTCGTTACGGGACGCGTGGACGACATGCTCATCGTGAACGGACGTAACTACTATGCGCACGAGATCGAATACCTCATCAGCGAGCTTCCCGGTGTGCTCCCCGGCCGCAGCGTCGCAATCGGCGTCGATGATCAGCAATACGACGCGACGGTTGTCGTCGTGCTGGTCGAATGCACAGAACCCGACGCGTCAGGCGGCGACTTGGCGCGTGTCATTCGACGACGCATCCTCGAGCGGCTCGGCCTTGCAATCCATTCCGTCGTATCGCTGCGCAGCGGTCAGTTGGTAAAAACGACGAGCGGGAAGATAAGCCGGATTAAGAATAGGGAGTTGTACATTCAAGGGGCGTTGACGGCCTCAGGAGACGTGCCGGCTATCTCATGAGCCTCGCAGAAGATGAACTGCTCCGCCGTGTTTCGGCGGTGGTGCGCACGACGTTCGGACTCCCGCCAGGCTACGTCGTGAGTGCGGCAACGACGAGCGCCGACATCGACGGTTGGGACTCGCTCTCGCATTCGATACTCATTATGGGCATCGAGGAACAGTTTGGGGTAGAGTTACCGATGGAGAGGGCGTTCGAATTGCACGACGTCGGGGAATTGATGGATCTCATTGGGGAGGCCGGCGGTGAACGCGGAGTGGATTGACGAGCGGGGAATCGACAAACCAACGCTCCTGGTGTACGGGAATTGCCAGGCCGGCGCCGTTGCTGCGATCTTTGGGGTCGATGTCGTTCTCGCCGAGACGTACAACGTGCAGTACCTCGCGAGCTTCGACGACCGGGTCTCCGGCTCGCGCAATCTCGCGCCGGAGGTAATTGCCCGCACATCGCTGTTGCTGGAACAGTTCGACGCCAAAGCGTTTCCCTACCGCGGCCATCTTCCATCGCATTGCGCGAACGTCGTATTTCCATCGGTCGACCTCAACCTCTTGTGGCCGCTGAGATTCGGCAATCCGCTCAACGACCCACCGACCGAGGCAACGCCATGGGGACATTATCCCGAGGGCGACCGGCTCATCATCGACTGCGTTCAGCGCGGCCTGAGCGCCGACGAGACGCTGGCGCATTACCGGAGTCACTCTCACGCGCACCTGCCGAATCTCAGCCGATACGCCGAGATGGAACGCACTCGCTTACGAGCCCGCGAGGCGAAGTGCGACATCGTGATGAGCGACTTCATTTTTGAGCGATTGTCGAGCGACCGTCTCTTTTGGTCCGCAAACCACCCGACGACCGTGTCGCTGCGAGAACTTTGCGGTCGCCTGTTGGCGGCGGCGGGACCTGCTCTGCCCGAATCGCACCTCGTCGATCTTGACCGAAGTCTGACCATGTTTGCTGCGGAAGGACCGTTGGGCTTCATGAGCGTCCCCATTCATCCGCTCATCGTCGAGCACTTCGATCTGGGCTGGTACGGTTCGGGTGATGGTAAAGACTACGGGCTCCGGGTGGCGCCGGTTACCTACGATGAGTATTTTCGCGGCATGGCGTCCATCGCTATCGAGCGATTGGCTTCACGTGAAGCCGTGCAATCGGCGACGTAATCCGCGTCGCCGAGGCTCGTCTAGCCGCCCTTCCGAGCGACATGCACCCATGAATTCGCACCGAGAATGCCCAGCTTTCTCGACCAGAATCGATACGTCGTCATCGAGCAGCCCAACGCTCCGAACCGGCGTTCGAGGTCGGCGATTGAAAAAATCCGATAGGCCAGAATGCCTTCCGGGCGGCAGGGGTCGGCATGGTAGACCGCGGGCACATGAAACACGATGTTGCCGCTCGCGTCGAGTTCGGCCAGAACAGTGTCGACTTCGCCGAACGGATCGAGCGGGACGGTGAAAACATACGAACCGCCGGGGCGCAGTATACGCACGATCTCGGTCTCGGCTTGGTGCGCGTCGGGAATGTGTTCCATTACTTCCGAGGTCACGATGACGTCGAAATAATCCGACGGGAACGACGTCGCAATCAGGTCTTCGTGGCGCACTCCGTTCACGAAATCACCGGATTGATGCTGCCCGCCGAAATATCCGGAGAAGACAAGGTTTGAGTCGGTTAGAAATTTTCTGAGATAGACGAACAAGGCCGTGTTGCAATCGGCGATGTAGATTCGCATCCTCGCAGACCGGATATGCTCAGCGATGGCGACCAGCGAGGCGTTTGGATGCCCGAGAAGGGCGATCGATAGCGCGCATACGAGAGCCCGCTGGCGAGTTATCGAGCCGGACTCACGCGCGCGCACGTCCTCACGGAAGTTCGTCGTTTGAACCGTAAAGTCGGTGATCCGGCCGGCGACGTTGTCGTAGCCCTTGATTGATCCGCTCGCGAGCGCCTCACTGCAAACGATTTGGTCGAGTTCAACGTCGAAACTCGACTCGCTCTTCCGGTCGAAAGCTTCGACGAACAGCATCGTTAGAATCCCTCCGAAAATGAGCGAGCGTTCTGCTTTGAACCGACACCAATGAAAGTCGCCGCGAGGAGGGTTGCATGGCCGAAGAACAGCGTCCAAATTACTGCGATCAGCGACGGATGCCAGAACGCAATGGTGAGCACCTCTGCCAGCCCGACGGTGGCAGCCGGCCAGACGAAGGCATAGCGATGCAATCCGATCTGGTATGCGGCGACAACGTTTGCTAGGCCCAGAGCACCGGCGGCGGCTACGTAGGTAGAAACGAGCGGCCCGGCTTCCCGGAACGCCTTCCCTGCAAAAAGCGCGACGACGCCCGCCGGGGCAATCGCTGCAAGGAAGGCCGCCGGGGCGATAATCGCAGCGCTCACGCCAAGCGCCGTGACCAGCAGCGGCGAGCCGGCTGCTCCTCTCGCCGCCAGTGCGGTGGCTTTCGGCATGACGAGAGTTGGAATGAATGCGAGCACTCCAAGCACCGCGCGCCCAATCAGCGCAGCTGCCGCATAGAGGCCAGCCGCGTTTGCATCGAAGAAATGCCGGACGAGCGCGACGTCGTACTGTGCGGAGAGCACCGTCAACACGAGTTGTGCTATACCCACACGTGAGGCGAGTCTTGCAATGTAGCCAGCCTCGAGATGGAAGGCTGCGCCGGTTGCACCGAGCGCGCCGCGAAAGGCCCACAAGTTGTAACCGAGGCAGGCGAGTTCTCCGATCGCAAATCCGGCAAGGGCGCCAATCGCGCCGTGCTGGATTGTGAGCGGGATCCCGATCGCGAACCGCACGCCTCCCTCGACCAAATACGACACCGACATCTCCCCAAACCGATGGGAACCCTGAAAAATGCCGCGCCCAACGGTCGCGAAGGCAAAAGCGGCGAGGGTCAACGCACTCACGACGACCGGCTGAGCCGAAGGCAAATGAAAGAAGCCTGCCAGCGGTTGGCGGACGAGGACGACGACCACGACCGCAAGCGCGCCCAGCGCGCCCGCCCACAGGACCGTCATGCGCGTGAGAGCGTTCAGGGCCGACCGGTTTGAGGTCGCATCGAACTCCGCAGCCAGGCGCGCCACGACGATTTGGGCGACGCTTGCAGGTGCGGCGAGCGCGAAAACGGCCGCATTCAGCGACGTCAACTCCCCGTATGGTTCGACGCCCATGACTCGGCTGGCGACCATGTAATACAGGTAGTTGAATACATTGGCGACGATGAGGCCGGAAAAAACGATCGCGCCGTGGTAGGCCAGATCGTTCCGGCGCAGGCGCGAAATCATGAGGTCCCGGCCGAAGCCTGCGGCAACGTCAGCCGGTTTTCCGCCGTGCTCGCATCGCCGTCATAAACTGTCGTGCCGGCATCGTGAGCCGCCACGAGCGAGAACGCATGATGTCCGCGAGATGAGCCTCGGCCACAGCCGCACGTTCGTTCGCGTCTTGCCAGTTATAGGTCTCGAGTTTCAGCTGGGCAAGCATCTGTTCGCATCCCCGCCGGGCGTTTTCAGACTCGTCCAGGCGGCCGAGAAGCTCTTGCATCTCCGCCGAACGCGCGTTGAGCGCATTAGCCGTCGACTCGAGCTGGGTCTGAAGACGCAGTGCTTCCTGACGCGCGATCATCAGTTCAAAATCGAGCTTCCCGCGCTCGGCGACCAGTTCGGCTTCCTTGGCGTGAAGGTCGGCTTCGTGTCGCCGCTGGAATTCGGCTGTGGCGTCGCGCATCGAGTCACATTCCAAGCGGAGGCCGGCCAGTGCCCGCTCGAGGCGCTGACGCTCGGCCGCGGCGGCGCGGAGTTCCTCGCGGGCACGCTCCTCCGAAGCGGAGAGTTCCTCGCGGGCGCGCTCCTCAGACGCGGAGAGTTGCTCGCGAGCGCGCTCCTCAGACGCGGAGAGTTCCTCGCGAGCATGCTCCTCCGAAGCGGAGAGTTGCTCGCGAGCGCGCTTTTCCGACGCGGAGAGTTCCTCGACGCGCGCGCTCAGTTCCGCGCTGCGATGGCCTCCCGCCTCCAGCATCGCCTCGAGGCCGCCGGCGTGCTCTTGGAGCCGGCGGGTTTGGTTGCCATACTCCACGGCTTCCCGCTGGCGTTCATCCAGCTGTGCAGCCAAAGCCGGCGTAACGTCCAAGTTTCCGGGAGGCCGGTTCAGTTCGGCGGCCAGTCCGCCGGAGCGGACGTCGTCCAACAACTCGTCCCGCGGGTCCAGATACACGCTGCAGAGATCGGGGACCGTGACCGACTCCCTTCGCCCACAGATTGCGATAAAATACTGCGGATCGGGCAATGCGCTCATCGCCCCCTCAGCGGTGATCGAGGGTCCGAGCCACCGCGTCTCATTCCCCGCTCCGCGCAGCGGGTGGACGGCCGAGGCAGCAAAGATGCGCTGGCCAAAGACCTTGACCACGGGGAAGAACGACCGGAGCACGTCGCGGAACTCGTGGAAATACAACTCGCGGACGTGGTACGGATTCTGTACCGCGCTGGCATCGCTATACACGAGCTTGTTTGGTGACGAGATCACCAGCAGGCCGTCGGGTCGCAGGACGCGGGTCAATTCCTTCAACATCCGCTCCTGCTCCGCGAGATGTTCGAGCGTCTCGAAGCTGACCACGAGATCGAAGGCCGCATCCCCGGCGGGAATCTGCGTGCAGTCTCCCAGCCGAAAGTCGAGGTTCATGGCGGTATATCGCGCGGCGGCATGCTGGATTGTCTCGCCGTCGTTATCGACGCCGATTGCGGAGGTTGCCACCAGCGACAATGCCGCCGTGCCATATCCTTCACCGCATGCGATGTCGAGAACGTCCTTCCCACGTGCCAACTCAAGCACCATCGCGTACCGGTGAAAGTGCTCGTAGTAGATTTGGCCGCGCAGCTCCGGCACGTAGCGCTCGCCGGTAAAGGACAAATTCATGAAGTAACTCCGGACGCGCTCTTATGCCCGGGCCGGCGCCAACGTCCCGCGCGTGCGCCGGACCCGATCGATGATCTCCAGCGCATCGGCGACGACCCGCCGGCTGCTGAAGGTCTCCAGTGGCCGGGAGCACTGTGCAGAAACGCTGTTCCAGAGTTCCGCGTCCGTGTATAAAGACACGATTGCCGCGGCGAAATCCTCCGCACTCTGGGCGATCAAGGCCTCGGAGCCGTGGTTCAGGTGGAAGCCGTCTGCGGCTAACGGTGTCGTCACCACCGGCACGCGATAGGAAAGTGCGTGACCAATCTTGCCTTTCACCCCTGCACCGTATCGTATCGGAGCGACAAAAACCCTCGCGCCCAGAAAAAAGGGTTCCACGTCGCGCACGTAGCCGGGCACGGAAACCCGCCGGCCGGCTAACGCGAGAACCTCGGCGGGCGGGTTCGCTCCGAGCAGCGTGACGTGCACGTCGCCGGCGCGTTTCCACACGATCGGCATGACTTGGGACACCAGCCACTTCACCGCATCGACATTCGGCGTGTGGTTGTATCCGCCGATGAAAAGCAGACCCTGGGTCGCGTCGAAAGGCGGATGGGATTCCAGGAGAACGTCATGGATCGTAGGCACGATCGCCACCGGTGCGACTCCGGCCTCCCGAAAGACTGCCGCCTCCGACTCCGTGACCACGATCGTCGCGTCCGATGCGCGCCCGCAGGTCAATTCCAACTCCTCGACGCGACGCCACTCGGAGTCGTCTCGCCCTTCGAGTTCAGCCTGCCGGCGCAAGCGCAAATGGTGAAGATCGATCGTATCGTACAGGATCGGAAGATTGCTGTGGCCACGGATCAGTGGCAAGTATTTCCGGCATAGTTCCGGGCGGCAGATCCAGACCGCGTCGACGGTGGGCAGCGCGTCGAGCAGCAACTCTTTGGAGCGCCTCGGGTCCCCCTCCGAATAATAGAGCAGTTCTACACCTTCCGCTTGGAGTTCACCACTGTACGGCTCGAGCGCCGCGATGTTGTCGGGCAGAAATACGACGCGTTCGCCTGAGGCGACGAAGCCGTCGATGAGCTCGCGCAAACGCTTCGAGCCGGCTTCCCGGTCATACATGGGCACGTACGAGTCGATAACGAGGATGCCGCCCCGCCTTCCTCCACGCGCTCGAGCCGCCATGCGCACCCCGGCGGCGCTCGGTGGCGAATGCTGCGCGGTCAGGACGGGCTCCCACTTCGAGAAGAATTTCGCCTGATTGACGACTTGGAATCGCTTCATTCCCGAGCCGAGATCGGTTCCTGACGAAAGGCCCTCGTAATGCGTCACTACCGAACGAGGTTCGTACACGACGCGGTGGCCTCGGGCGCGAACCTGAAAACAAAGGTCGGCGTCTTCGTAGTACGCGGGAGCGAAGCGCTCGTCGAAGCCGCCGAGCTCGCGGAAGAGTTGAGTGCGAACGAGCAGCGACGCGCCGGAGACGTAGTCGACGTCCCGCACGAAATTGTATTCCGGCATGGCGGGAGAATCGAGCCGGCCGTAATTCCAACCGCCGGCATCGGCCCAGATGATACCACCCGCTTCCTGGAGCCGGCCGTCCGGGTACACCAGTTTCGAGCCGACGATCGCGATCGTCAGATCTCGTTCGGCTCGTTGCACGAGCGCCCGCAACGATCCGGTGGTTACCTCGGTATCGTTATTCAAGAACCACAGATAATCTCCGCGCGCGAGCAACGCAGCGCGATTGCACGACTTGACGAAACCGGCATTCTCGCCGTTCCGCAGGACCTCGATTTTCCGTAGCGCCGCCAGCTGACCGAGGGTGTCGTCGGTCGATGCATCGTCGACGACGATCGCCTGCACGGCGATCTCCGGATCACAGCGGACCAACGATTCGAGGCAACGCCGGGTTACGGCCCAATTGTTGAACACCGGGATGATCACAGAGACAAGCGGATGCTTGGTTTCAAAGCGGCGATCGACGAGCCGCGCGAGCGCAGCTCCGCCGGCGTCCCCGGACACCGGGCCGGTACCGTTCGGCCTCGCGGACGGGGCCGAAGGCTCGGTTACAAGCATCGTCTTCGGTCTCGAGTTCCTCTGCTATTTTTGCCGGGAGCGTACTAGACAAAAGGCCCAAAGAGGCAATCGCAGCCCGGAACGCCTCGGCCGGAGCATTTCTTCTCGGAGGTTCCGACGCTTCACTCCCGACTTTTGGCCGCCTTAAGCAGCCCTTTACAGTGCGACATCCCCCTCGGGCACTTGTTCGATCACCGAGTCCTCAACCACGAGAACGTTTTCCCATGAGACGGCCCGACGGTATTCACCGTTGGCCGAGATCCGCCAACGATGGCCGTTGCGCACCAGAAAGATGGCCAGCTCGTTGTCACTGCCGGATGCCCCACGCACCAAGACGGGATCCTCCGTCGACGCCGCGAGCGCGATCAAATCCTCGCCCCGGCGAATTGAGGCTGACGTTGCCACCGTGCTGAGGTATCGCTGAACGGCGACATCAGCCTCGCCGTCGAAGCGAATCTTGCCGCCATCGATCCAGATGACTCGTTGACACGTTCGCGCCACATACGTGAGGTCGTGCGACACGAGAATGATCGTCGAATGCGCGTCCCAAAACCGCCCTATCCGCGCATCGCACTTCCTCCGGAAGCGCTCGTCGCCCACGGCCAAGACTTCGTCGAGGAGAAGGATGTCCGGCCGGAACTCGGTCGCGATGGCGAATCCGAGTCGAGCGCTCATGCCGGAAGAGAGTGTCTTGGTCGGCTGCTCCCGAATATCCGCGAGTTCTGCGAAGTCGAGAATCGCCTCGACGTGCCCGCGAACCAAAGCTTCGTCGTGGCCGAGCAACACCCCGTAATAGATGATGTTGTCGACCAGCGTCAGGTCCGGGTCGAAGCCGACACCGATCTCAATGAGCGGTGAAAGCGAGCCCGAAACCGAGACGGTCCCGCGCGTCGGGAGAAGAACGCCGGCGATCAGCTTGAGCAGCGTCGATTTGCCGCTGCCGTTTGGGCCGATGATGCCGACCTTCTCCCCATGGTCGATCGACAGAGTGACGCCGTCGATGACCGTATGGCGACGGGCGCCCACCCGGCCGATGCGCCAAATGTTCAGCAGCGTTCGCTTCAAATCGTAGTAGAGTTCTTCTTGCGTGCGTCGCGTAAGCGAAACGCTCGAAAATTCAATTGCCCGCGACATCAGAGCAGGTCCATAAACCGACGGCGCGCGAGACGGAACAACCCAACGCCCAGACCGAACGCAAGGAGTGCCGTACCGAAGGCAAGACCGATGTCGGCATAATGAATCGGACCCTGCTGGAGTGCAAGTTCGCGCAGCGCACCGATTTGCTGGCTGATCGGATTGATACGAAACCACACGCGAATTCGTTCCGGTGCGACTTGGGCCGGATAGAATAATGGGCTGGTCATCCACAGCATGAAGCCGGCGACTCCCCAAAGGTACGACACGTCCCGGAAGAAGACGTAGAGCGCGGACAGCGCCAGCGAAAAGCCGGCTGTTAGGAGCACGAGCCCGATGAACGCCAACGGGATGAGCGCAACGCGCACCGGATCGTGCGTGACCACGATTGCAATGATGAACACGGCCGGGAATGTCGTGCACAGCTGTTGGATCAGGTCCGCAGCTACCGAGGAGAGCGGGAAAGCCGCCGGCGGGAGCGCGATCTTGTTCAGGAGGGCCCCGTTGGTGACGATCGTCGGCAGCGCTTCGGCGGTGGAATTCAAGAAAAACGTGACGACGGTCAGTCCGACGAATGCCGAAAGGAGATAGCGTACGATCGATCCATCATAGTATCGCGAGAATGCCGTGCCGAAGACGACGGTGTACATCGCGGTCATCAGCAGGGGGTTCGTGAAGGACCAGAGCACGCCTAAGATGCTGCCGCGATACCGGATCTTGATCGAACGCATCGCCGCGACGCGTACGAAGGTCATCAGCCGCCGAGCGTCGTCCGGGCGGCGGGTCGAGAATGCAGGCGTCGGAGGGGCCGGTGGCACCTTGCCGGTTTCAAGAGTAGGACGCAAGCGCACCGTATCTCTTCATCTCCTTTGCGCTACGGCATGCGGCATCGAGGGCCTCCCGTTACAGGCGCAGGCCGAAATCTTCAGCATCGACCGTGAGGTTGGGGTTGTAGTACGGATCGCGCGCCGCCCAGCGCGGCCAGCGGCTGCGAATCGTGCCGACCTCCTCCATCGCCCGAGCGACCTTGCCGGGCGTGTCGTCCTCGCCGCGCGTCTTCGATTCGTAATGGTACAATCGCGCACGAGGCACGAAGACATTGCGATAGCCCGCGCGGTGGAGTTTGAGACAGAAGTCAATGTCGTTGAACGCAACCGCCATGCCTTCGTCGAGACCACCGACCTCCTCGTAGATGCTCTTGCCGACCATCAGACACGCTCCGGTCACCGCCAGATAGTTCGTATCGAGCTGCAGCGCGCCGTGGTAGCCGGGCGCATCGCCGGGCAGGAAACGATGCACGTGCCCCGCGAGGCCAAGGATTCCGAGCACCACACCGGCATGCTGCACGGTGCCGTCACCGTACAGGAGCAGCGCGCCGACCGCCCCGATGTGCTTGCGGCGGGCCTGGCCGAGCATCGCCTCCATCCAGTCCGGCGAAATGACTTCGGTGTCGTTGTTGAGCAGCAGGACGTACGGAGCATCGGTGGAGCGCACTGCGACGTTGTTGAGCCGCGAATAGTTGAACGGCGACGGGTCGCGGATGACGCGGAAGCGGGACGGCTCGCGGCCGAGCCAATGGTCGAGGACCTCCTCGGTCTCGCGCTCGCGGCTGCCGTTGTCGATGACAATCATCTCGAACGCGCCGTATGCGGTTCGTTCGAACACCGAAGCGATGCACGGTCGCAGCAAATCGGCGCGATCGCGGGTTGGGACGATCACGCAGACGCGTTCGTCCCCCGGCACAGCGAAGCGGACCTCGACGCCGGCGGCCACGGGCGCAACGGTGACCGCTTCGCCGCGGCGCTGCAGCGCAACCTCGACGGCCAGCGCCAAATCGGCTTTCTCGACCGCGTTGAACGGTCCGCGATGGCACAGCACTTCCGCGACGTGCACGATGCGTTCGGTACGCTCGGTCACGCGCAGCAGTGCCTCGTACCAGCGCGCGCTTTCGAAGACGTCCCGCACACCGCCCGCACGTTCGAGCAGCGAACGGCGCATTGCACACAGATGTCCCCCATAGTCGCGCGTCAGCAGCGTTTCGGGCGACCAGTCCGGCTTGAACCACGGTGCGGAAGCGACCCCATTTTCGTCCAGCCGGTCCTCATCGGAGTAGATCACATCGACGTCGTCCTGCGCCGCCAGCGCGCAGGCAAAGAGCGCGTGCGGTTCGAGGCGGTCGCCGGGGTCGAGTGCGATGACGAAGTCCTCATCGCCGAACCAGGTGCCGCCGGGCGGCACGCGCTCGACGCGCTCGTCGATCGCCAGCACGCCCGCGAGCTCCGGCGGGTCTTCCGATTCGTCGCGCCCGCGTCGATCGTCAGCGAGAACGCGAACTGACCAATGGCCATAGAGCTGCTGCTGCAACGTGCCCACCGTCGCGGCGATTCCGGCGGCCTCACGCCCGCGCACGTCGATCACGATCGAGAACGTGACCGTGCGCGGCAGAAAGCGCGCCATCGCGCCGACGCGGTCGGCGTCCTCCGTTCGCAGCCGGTGGTGCTGACGGTAGAGCTGATAGGGGTCACCCAGCGAAGCCAGTTTGGCCGCCCGGTCCTTGGTGTCCGGAATCGGTACCGGGTCTTCGAGCGGGCCGATGCCCAACCGGCGACGCAGCGCGAACCATCGGTCGCGCAATTGCCAGAAGCGGCTCGTCCGCATCGTATCGATGGTGCGCCGCTGGCGCTGGACCAACGGGTAGAGATAGGCCACGTGGGCGAGCAGCGCATCGCGCGAACGCCCGTCGTCTTGGGCGGGGATCACCTCGATTGCGTCGAGCGTGCGCGCCGCGACGTGCCGCCATCCGCCGCGCGCGTCCAGATACGTGCGCCCATTCTCTGCCAGCGCGTCCAGTTGTGCCGTATCGGGTAAGCTCGCGACGGCGGTCTCCCAGCCGTCATCGGCGACGATCATGCCGCCGCCCGTTTCGCGCACAAAAGCCGCGACGCCGCGCGCGTTGGCCCCGCACAGCACGGCCTTCCCGTACGACCACGCTTCGATGACCTCGGGCGCAAAGGCCAGCCCCTCGCCGGCGACCGCCACCGCAGCGGCATAGGCAAAGAAAGCGGCGCGATCGCGCTCGTCGACGCCGTCGAGTCGTACGATCGATGCCGTTTCGACGTTCGTCAGTCCGGCCGGCGTGCCGTTCCCGACCAGCAGCACGTAGGGGCGGCCGTGGGTAACGCGGCGTACGCGCTCGGCATGCAGGTCCGCGCGCGGCACCGTATCGGCGGCGAGTCCGATGACGCGCGAGCGCGCACGCGCCTCGGGGCCGAACAGCTGAGCCACCAGTCGAAGCTCTGCGTCGGTCGTGCAGAGGATCGTTCGCGCGCGCGCGACCGCTTCGGCGACTTCCCGCAAATGCACCACGGGCTCGTCATCGAGCAGCGGCACCAGCAGCGATCGTTCGGCAACCTCGGCAATGGCGCGCACCGTCGTCGGCACGCTCACGTCGATGAAGAGAAAAGCCTCGTAACGGTCGCCCGTCGCGCGCACTTGCGCCAGCAGATCCGGACAGCGCAGACGTTCGTCGAGCAGGGGTCGTGACGGTTCGACGACGGCCGGATTCTCGCGCGCCGCTGCGATGACGGCTTCTTCGTAGGCGACGCGGTCCGGGGCGAGCACGCGGAAGCGGTACACCGGAAACGGCTCGGTGTGGTCGAGGCCGGCACGATAGAAGTTCGCGTCGGACGCTTCGGCCGTCGTCGTCGTGGTGAACACCTCGACCGCCAGCCCCTCGAGTGCGAGATGCGTCGCGTACGCGAAGGCGAAGCGTTCTTTGCGGCCACGCAGGTCGCGTCCGAAATAGGGTGCGACGATTGCGACGCGGTGCGCGGTGCGGCTCATCGCTCCGGCACCGGCACGTCGGCCACGTACGTCGCGGCCCGGCGCCGCTCGAACAGCCGGCGCGCGGCGACCTCGGCGACGGCGACACCGGTAATCAGCCAGTAGACCGACGCGACCTTCGGAAAGAACAGCAGATCGTCGAAGATTTGGTGCGTGGCGAGCGCGATCGTCGCGCCGAGAGCGCCGACGATGAGCGGGCGGCGAATGCCGCTGCGCGCAAGCGTCACGATCGCTGCCGCAAAGAGCCCGATCGTCGCGGCCAGACCGATCAGGCCGCCTTCGGCCAAACTCTGCAGGTACAGGCTGTTCGCGTGCGTCCGCACGCCGCTGAGCCCGACCTCAGCCAGATCGAGTTCGTAGTTTCCGGCCCCCACGCCGACGATCGGTGACGTGCGCCAGAGTTCGATCGCGGCGTGCCAAAGTTGCGAGCGATTCGCGAGGTGATCGGCGGCCTGCGGCGCCTGATCCAGCGAAAAGTATCCGGACGGCACTCCGGCGCGCACGGCCGCGGCCACGGATGCGGCCAGCACGACAGCCACGCCCGCGACGTAACGCCAGGCCACGGCCTGCGGCGGGCGCAGGACAACCAAGACCGCACCCACACCGATCAGGGCGCCGAGAATTCCAGCTCGCGAAACGGTCAGCAAATCCGTGACGGCGGCGAGGACCAGCACGACCGCCAGGATCCGGTCGCGATGTACGAGGGCCCGCGCGACGAGCACGGGCAGCACGATGTCGAAGTAGCCCGCCAACTGGTTCGGACCTTCGAGGGCACCCGCGATGCGTGGAAACACCCACGCGTTCCCGTGCAGAAAGATGCCGCTGTGCGCGCCGACGAGGTACTCGGCGAGCGCTGACAGACAGACCAGCGCGACGCCCGCCTCGAGCGTGCGCCAGAAAGGCCGGTCGTCGGGATCGGTCGCGAACGCGACGATCGCGGCCAGAAAGAGCAGCAGGTACTCGCCGTTCTTCAAGGCTTCGCGCAGGACCGCGCCCAGATGCTGGGCGTGCAGGGCACTCAGCGCGATCGCCGCCAGCAGTACGGCGAACGCCGTCACCATCACGCGCACGGGAGCGGTACGCAGCGCGGCCAGGTCGGGCCGCGAGAACGCCAGCGCGACCAGCAAGCCGGCTACGCCGGCTTTCAACGTCGTGATCGTGGTTGGGCCGACGTAGCGCGGAAAGTCGAACGGCGCCAGCACGAGCAGCGCGGCGACACCCAGCGCCGGCCGGCGGCGGGTGAGGAGCCCGACTCCGACCGCGCACGCCAAATAGATCAGCGCGCTGACAAGGTCGATCGGAACGTGCGTTTCGTGACGCAGCGTCACCGTCCACGGGTGAAGGATCACGGCAGTGGGACGAGATCGCGAGGGCGGCGGCGCAAGAGCAGATCGGTCGCGAGCTGCAATTCCGATGAGTCGACAAGGCGCGCCAGCGCGAGGAATACGAAGGAGCCGAACAGCAGGTGCTCGCCCAAGCTCGTGATGCGCGCGATCGTGTTCGGAGCGGGCGGCGGCCGGCCGACCTGCACCGCGGCCAGCGCGAAGGCCATCACGATCGAGCACGCGCCGACCTTGAGCAGCGTGACCAGGATCGGCCGCACGTCGAAGCCGCCTAGGGCGCGCTGCGCGGCGGCGACGAGGGCCAGGGTCTGGAGCGATTGCGAGGTGGCGTTGGCAAGCAGCAGCCCGCGCGCACCCAGCGACGGCAGCCACGCGAGCGACAGCGCGACGTTGAGCGCGACGGTGAACACCGAGATCAGAATCGCCGTTCGCACCGCCCCGCACGCGTAGAGGCAGCGCGTCAGCACGACGTTCCCCGCCAGCGCTACCAGACCGACCGCGGCGAACGGCAGCAGCTGCGCGCAGAGCACCGTGTCTTCCGGCGTGAACGCACCCCGTTCGAACAGCGTCTGCACGATCGGTCCCGCGAGCATGCACAGCCCCCATGCCGAGGGTAGGGTGAGGAAGATCACCATCTGCAGCCCGGTCACCAGGCTGCGCCGCATCGCAGGACGGTTCTTGTGCGCGAACTGACCGGCGAAGAGCGGGAAGATCACGGTCGCGATCGCGGTCACGAAGATCTGCTGCGGAAAGCCGACGACCTTGACGGCGAAGTTCATCGCCGAGATCGTCCCCGGGCTCATCACCGAGGCGAAGAAGCGGTCGAAGAAGAGCGCGATCTGTCCGGCCGCCGAGCCGATGGCGATCGGTCCCAGCACGTGCA
Source organism: Vulcanimicrobiota bacterium (assembly GCA_003161555.1). Taxonomy (GTDB): domain Bacteria; phylum Vulcanimicrobiota; class Vulcanimicrobiia; order Vulcanimicrobiales; family Vulcanimicrobiaceae; genus Vulcanimicrobium; species Vulcanimicrobium vanleeuwenhoeki. Next base: position 17,334 of record PMOG01000037.1, read on the forward strand.
GCAGCCGTACCAGCCCCGGGTGCCGCAGATCGACCGCGAAGCGGAAGGGCCGCAGCTGCAGAAACGGGGGAATCATGACCGCGAGCTGCGCGAAGGCTCCGGCGAGCGCACCGGCGACCAGCGCGTAGGGTCCCAGCCGCGACTGCGTCAGCGAGACGATCGCCACAATGCAGAGGTTGGCGACGAATCCCTGTACCGCGGCGGCCCAGAACCGGTGATAGGCATTGAGCAATGCCGCGACCACGCCGCAGAGGCTGGTCGCGATGATCGTCGGCATCAGCCAGCGCGTCATCACGATCGCGGTCAGCGCGTGGCCGTGGGGGAAGCGCGCGATCTGCGGCACGTACCAGGGCGCGAAAATCGCCCCGGCGATCGCGAGTACGCCGAGCACGACCACCAGCACGACGATCAGCGACGACGCGAGGCTGACGGCTTCGTCGCGACGGTCGGTCGTGACGTAGTCGCTGAACAGCGGGACCAGCGCCGTTACCAGCGCGCCGCTGAACACGCCGAAAAGAATGACCGGAACGACGGATGCGGCGAGGAAGGCATCCAGCTCCCACGACGCGCCGTAGAATTTTGCGTACACGACCTCGCGCACGAAACCGAGCAGCGTCGACGCCAGCGTTGCGGCGGCGACGAGCGCGGTCGACGTCGCCAACCGCCTCGGGGTGGGGGTTTCCGCGACGACGGTGAGTCGCGGCGGGCTAATGCGCGCCGACCCCCCGCAGCACGGCCGGAATCGTGCGCGCGATGATGGCGAGATCGCCGCCCGGCGACCAGCCGTCGATGTAGGAGTTGTCGAGCGCCATCCATTCCTCGAACGCGAGGTGCGAACGGCCCGATATCTGCCACAAGCAGGTGACACCGGGTTTCACGACCAGCCGCCGCAGCGCGTAGGCGTCGTAGTGCGCGACCTCTTCGGGGAGCGGCGGGCGCGGTCCGACGATCGACATCTCGCCGGTCAAGACGTTCACGAAGTTGGGCAGCTCATCGATCGATGTGCGGCGCAAGAACGACCCCAGCGCGTGAAGCCGCGGATCGGCGCGCATCTTGAAGACCGGCCCGTCGGCTTCGTTGAATTTGCGCAGCTCGGGCAGCATCGCGTGGGCGTCGCGGACCATCGTGCGCAGTTTCCACATCCGGAAGCACCGCGCGCCGCGGCCGACGCGTTCTTGCCGAAAGAGCGGGTTTCCGCCGCTGACGACGACGATCCCGAGCATCGCGCCCAGCACGATCGGCGCGGTGACCGTCAGGATCGCCAGCGAGAGACCGATGTCGATCGCCCGCTTTGCTGGAACGTACCAGCCCGGCCGCGCCGGAGCTGCGGGAAAGAGCACGCCGGCCGGCAGGTTGAGAGCCTCGCCCCGCAGCCGCAGCTCGGTGGCGCTCATCGCGCCCCCGCGCCCAGGATCGCCTCAATGCGCCGGCCGACGTGGCCGAGGCCGTCGATGACGCCGAGGTCGGCGCCCGGTGCGGTTCCGTATTCGAGGTACGGCACGTATTCGCGCGTGTGATCCGTCCCTGGCTGGGTCGGATCGCAGCCGTGGTCGGCCGTGAAGATCAGGCCGTCGCCCGGACGGATTCGAGCCAGGACCTCGGGCAGCCGCGCATCGAGCCGTTCGAGCGCTTCCCCGTAGCCCCGAACGTCGCGGCGATGTCCGTACTTCGTATCGAAGTCGTTCAGGTTCACGAACACCAGTCCATGATTGATAGCATCGGCCAACTGGAGCGCGCGGTCGAGCGCCTCGCCATTGTCGGCGACTCGCACGGACGACACGATCCCATGACCGCTGTAGATATCACAGATCTTCCCGACCGCATGGACCGCTACACCCTGCTCGTGCAGCCGGTCGAGCACGGTAGGCGGCGGCGGGATCGCATAATCCCGGCGGTTCGGGGTCCGAGCGTACGCACCCGGCGGCCCGGCGAAGGGCCGTGCGATCACGCGGTTGACTTCATTGGGCGGCACGAGCATCGCCCGGGCCCGTTCGCACCAGTCGTACAACGTTGCCAAGGGCACGGTCGCTTCATGCGCAGCCACCTGAAAGACCGAATCGGCCGAGGTGTAGAGGATCGGCCGGCCCGTCCGCTGGTGCTCTTCGCCCAGTTCGGCGATTATTTCGGTCCCGGAGGCCGTGCGGTTGCCCAGCGGCGGGAGGCCCACGATCGCCGTGAAGCGGTCGACGACCTCAGGTGGAAAGCCGTCGGGGTACGTCGGAAAGGCCACCTCGGTGATCACCCCGACCATCTCCCAATGCCCGGTAATGGTATCCTTGCCTTTTGAGCGTTCTCTAAGCCGAGCCACCGTAGCGGACGGCTCCCCCTCCGCTGATACGCCGCGAATCGCGGTGATGTGGCCCAGGCCCAGCCGTGCGAAGTTCGGCAGTTTCAAGCCGCCTACACGCTGCGCGACGTTTGCGATCGTATTGGCGTTCGTTCCGTCGTGGTATTCCTGCGCATCGGGAAGTGCACCGACTCCTGCAGAGTCCATGACGAATGCGAGAATGCGCGGCATACCCTGAGACGCGATTCCCGCCCCCGCAGGACCGTGCCTCCCGTCGAGGGGAACGCGTGATGCTGCACATGCGCATCCTCGTTCTCCTCACGCTGGCATGCGGTTTTTTTGTGACCGCAGTTACTCGCGCCGAGGCGGTCCCTTCGACCAGCCTCGACGTCACGGCGAACAGCGTCGACTTCTTCTACAACCGCTACATCGTGACCGCCGACGGCAACGTGCGCGTGCGGCTCTCCGACGGTACCATAATCCGCGGCGAAACGTTCACGATGGATCTGAAGCTGAACCGCTATTTAGTGGCCGGCGACGTCCACGTCGACGGGCCGACGATCCATCAGGTCGGCGCGGCGCTGGCCGGCTATCCGGACCTCGACCGCACCTACTTTCTGCCGGCTGCCGGCGCGCCCGAGCGCGACACGTACTACGGCTTGAACTGGAAGGATCCGCACGTCGGGCGCGAGCAGCCCGGCGACGCGTATCACTTCCCCGACCTCACCGGCGAACGTCCGTACATTAAAGCGATCGGCGCGCGCATCGTCCCCAAGACGAACGTTTTGTTCACGCGAGCCGAAGTGTACACGGCCGGTGTGTATCTGCCGACGCCCCACTACGCGGTTGTCTTTTCGCCCAATTCGCACTTCTTCGAAAACGCGTTCCCGGGGGCCAGGGCCGATGTGAGCCTGCCCTTCAACGCCTCGGCGCACAGCCTCTCGGCGCTCCATCTGCGGAACGATCAATACAACGGCACCTACCTCGCCTTCGACCAGCACTTCGTGTGGGACAACGCCTACATCGTTGCCGCGATCGATCCGCTCACGCAGGAGCAGCGTCAGTACAATCTGCTCGGCTACGAACGGTTCACGCCGAAGTTCGAGAGCCGCCTGTTCCTGCAAGAATCGGCCGGCGGTCCCGGCATCATCTATCAGCCGATCAACGCTGCCGGATACGCGCAGCTGCAGCTCAACGCCGGGCTGCGCCGCTCGGGGCTCAGCTACACCGAGGACAACTACTGGCAGTACCTGCTGGGGCTGCCGGACGTTCAGTTCGATACGATTGCGACCGCGGACTACGATCCGCGCTGGCGCGAGCATCCGATGGACGCGTCGCTGACCTGGACGGGGTTTGAGAACCGGCTCTTCACGCACGCGCCGATCCTGTTCCGGCTGCGCAGCATCGTCGGCATGGCGCACGACATCTACGGCTACGGCGGCTTTCCGAACGAGCAGCCGGGGCCGCCGGATTCGTTCTATCACACCTTCGGCGGAACGATCTACACCTCGGGGCTGAAGCTCGGGCCGTATACGCTGACCCCATCGTACGACCGTCAATGGACCTGGTTCAATCTACCCCATGAGACCGACGCCCGTGACGCGCGCCTCTCGCTCTCACGCGGCTTCGCCCGGCAGCACGTCAACGCGCTGCTGACGTACGAGGTACGAACGACCAACGACTATTGGGGCGCGGCCCAGTTGGCGGCGTATCCCAATTACGGGGTCATCACCACGCCCTTCGGCTCGTACACGACGCCCGACGCATTCCGCGGTTTGGCGACGTCGCGCGGCTGGACCGGCGGTCTGGTGTACACGCCGACGCAGTACTTCACCATCAACCTCCAGCTGGCGCGCTTCTACGACTTCCCGGTGCCGGTGCCGGGGTACTTCGGGCAGGAGCCCTGGCAATTCACCGGCGACGTGCGCTTCCGCATCTCGCGCCAAGTTCAGGTCGACCTCACCCGGATGTACTACTTCAACTTCGCCAACCAACGTTGGTCGCCGCAGTTCGGGATCCAGTTCTCACCATGATGCGCCGCTTGTCCGTGGTTCTGACCTCGGTCGCCGTCCTGATCCTGGCGCTGCCCTCGCTGGCGCAGCCGCAAGGCACGTTGATTCGCTTTACCGGTCAACTGCTCGACGTGCGCAACGGCTACGCGTACTTCAGCAGCGGCGACGCGTTCAAGCTTTCGCCGTCGTACAAGGTCGCGGACTACGACACCGGCGCTTCGACGACGCTGCAGCCCGCGGCGAAGATCTTTGCGCGCGCCGTTCTCGACCCGGCAACGAAGGAAGTCGTGGAACTGGACATCACGACCCGCCGGCTGCCGAGCGACAGCGCGTACAGCACCGACGTGCAGCAGGCGATCGCGACCAAACCGGCGATCGTCCTCGCGCCCGAGATCAAGGGCATCCCGGTCACCGGCAAGGAGGTCGCGGTCGAGTTCATCGTCACCGTTCCGCCTTCGACGCCGGTGAACGCCGACGTGTACATCAGCACGGACGCCGGCGGTTGGAATCCGCAGGAAATCAAACTCGACCGGGTCGAGGGCGACCGCTATCGCGCCGTCCGCCGGCTCGCGTCGGGCACGCGCTTCGTGTTCCGGGTGACGCGCGGCTCGTGGAACTCGGTCGAGGTCGGACAAGACGGGCTCGAAGTGGCGCCGCACGCCTTCTTCGTGCGCGAGTCCGACGCGCAGTCGTGCCCCGCTACCGTGTACGCCTGGTCCGACAACCGCAGCGGTGCGCCGCAGGCGGCCCAGCCCGGCGCGGTGCCGACCCCGTTCAATCCTAATCCGTTTGGCGGCAACCCACTCTATCCGCCCTCACGCGCGACGCCGCCGGGCGGCTTCCCGACGCCGCATCCGGCCCCGCCGCCGAACCGTCCTCCGCCGTGAGGCGCGCCCTGGCGGCGGCGCTCGTGTGTACCGCGTGCGCGGCCGTGCCGCAGGCTGCTCGAGCCCGCGCATCGGCGACGCTCGAGGGCGGCACGATCTCGTTTTTTGCCGATACGCTCTCGGTCGTCGCGCGCGACCGCGCCTCACTGCGCTTGATCGACGGCACGCACGTCAGCGGTGATGCGGCATACGTCGATCTCAAGAACGACCGCGCCGTGCTGGCCGGCCACGCGCGCATCGAGCACGGCGGCACGACGGTGTCGGCCGACGCGATCGCGGTCGATCTGGACGCGAACCGGGTCGACCTGCTCGACGTCGGCACGGGGGTCAGCCGCACGACGCGAACGCTGGGGAGTCCCGTGCACGCGGAAATCGATGCGAAGCGTTTTGCGTTTCCGGACGTCGACGACCGCTACGCCTTCATCCGCTCGCGGCACGCCGCGATTACGCCGCGCGCGAACGTGCGCTTTTCCCCGGCCGCGTTCCCGACCTCGGTCGGCGGCGTGCCGGTGCCGTCGTACCTGTACACGTTTGCCACTGCGGCCGGTTTCGGTCAAACCACCTTGCCCGGTGCGACCTTCGATCAGCCCTACGGGCTCATCGGAACGCCGACTTCGCTGACCTCCGCCCACGCGCGCTGGGAGAACAACGACGGCGCGCTGGCGCTGCAGGAGCAGCTCGCGTCGGGCGATACGGCGTACGCGACCGGCGCGATCGATGCGCCCTTTCGCGGTACCGGTTCCAGCGGCTTCAACGCCTATCAGCGGTTGGGGACGCGCTATACGTTTTTGGTCGACGGCAACGCGGCATTCGGCAGCCGCGAGGGTGACGCCACGCTGGGCGCGGCGTTCGGCACGGCCGGCGGGCGGCTCACGTATCACCTGCAGAACGGCGGCTACTCGTCGTTCGATGCCAGCCTGCGCACGCCGGATCTGGAGTTGGTAGGTGGAAACACGCTGCGCCTGACCGCCGACGTCGGCTACGACGCCCAACGCGGCGGCGATCTGTACCCGTACGTCGTGCTGCCCGGCGGTCGCGCCTACGGAACCGTGTGGCGCCACGGTCTCGACGCTTTTCTGGCGACGCCGATCGTGCACGGTCCGCTCGGCACGAGCATCGGTGTCACGCTCGACGGCAGCCGCACCTGGTACGCCTTCCCGCGGCATGCCGACGCCGTCACCGCGTCGGCCAACGCCTCGAAGAAGCTCACCCGGAATTTCTCCCTGTTTGCGGGCTACCAGAACACCTGGTCCTCACAAGTCTATCCGGGAGACCAATCGCTGTTCTTTCCGATCCCCTCCGCACCGCTCTTGACGCCCGACGGGATGCCATACTACGGCTGGTACGCCTACACCGGCGCGGCGGTCGCGCGCTACATGAACCTCGACCTGCAGTACGCGCCGCCGACCAGCAGCACGTCGCTGCGTCTCTCGGCGCGGCACACCGACGACTTCTATCAGTTTGATGGTCTCGGGCGTCCGGTTTGGGAGCTGCGGCTCGATGCCCAGTTCCGTCCCTTTCCCAACGTCGGCATCGCACTGGGGCGCTCGTACGACTTCGGCTGGGGCGGCCGGCGCTGGCTGCCCGGCTGGAGCTTCGCGATCACCCCGTGAGTGCCGCACTGTTCGCCGCGGCGACTGCGGCCGTCGTCTTTCGCATCGTCCCGCTGGCCTGCAGCGGCGACCATCTCGCGGTCGCAGGCGGCGGCGTTTTGCGGCTCGCCGAGGGAAGCTCGTGCGCGGCGTTCGTTCCCGGACGCGCAACCGGCGTGACGGTCGGCGACGACGGGCGGGTCACGCCGCATGCCGCCGGCTCGGATGCCCTTTCGGCCGCGAAGATTCCCCGCACCGCCTACGTCTTCGCGCCGGCGGTGGAGAGTGACGCGGATCAGACGGCGCTGGTCACGGTGCAGATCGAGGTCAGCGTGCCGCCGCGCACGCCGCCCGGTGACGACATCTACATGAGCACCGACCGCAGCGACTGGTCGCCCAGCGAAATCCGCATGGATCGCGTCGACCCGCGCCACTTCCGGTACGCGCTGCAGGTCCATCGCGGCGCGCGCGTCGCCTTCCGCATCACGCGCGGCTCGAACGCGACGCTCGAGCGCGACGTGAGCCGCGCCTTGCCGCCGGCGCACATCGCCGCCGGCGAGCCGAACGCGCGGGTGACCGTCGTGGTCGCCGCATGGGCCGACATCGATTGATGGCGAGCCGCTCGCGCGCGTTCGCCCTGCGCGACAACGTCGCGGTCAACGCGCTCTGGTTGGGGATCCAATTCCAGGATACCGCGATCCTGGCCATCGTCGTCCCCGCGCTGCTGCTGAAGCTCGCGCCGCAGTCGCACACGGGAGTGCTGGCGGCGCTGGCTACGGCGGTCGCCGCGGCCTGGGTCTTCATCCCGCCGATCGCCGGCGCGATCTCCGACCGGCTGGCGGCGCGCGGCGGCGATCGCCGCAAACACACCGCGGTCGTGCTGTTCGCCGACATCGCCGCGCTGATCGCGATGTCGTACGCGCACGCAGTCGGTTCGCTGGGCGTCGAGGTCGTCTGCGCGGGCGCCGCGATCGCGGCCGCATCATCGATCTATCAGGCGCTGCTGCCGGAGATCGTGCCGCGCAGCGCCTGGGGTGCCGCGTCGGGCGCGCGCGGCGCGATGACGCTGATCGGGACGGTCGGCGGCCTGGCCGCGGCCGCCCTGCTGCCGCCGGACCGCGTGCTGCTGCTGATGGCGGCCGCGATCGCGCTGGTGCTGCCCAGCCTGGCGGCGATCCCGCGCGCCCGGCGCGAAGAGAAGCGCTCGGAACGCGCGGTCGTCCGCGATTGGCACGATCTCAACGTCACGCTGATCGCGCGCGGCTTCGTCGTGCTCGGCATGTCGCTGCTGTACACCTACATCCTGTACTTCTTCAGCGACGTGCTGGGCGTCCACAATGCGAGCTTCGGTACCGGCATGGTGGCCGGCGCGGCGCTCATCGGCGCGATCGTCTCGAGCGTGATCGCGGGGCTGCTCTCCGACCGGATCGACCGCCGCTGCGTGGTCGCGCTGTCGGGCGTGCCGATGGTAGTCGCCGCGCTCGGCTTCGCGTTGTCGCCCGACCAGCATCTGATCTTTCTCTATGCCGCGCTTTTCGGGCTCGGCTACGGCGGCGTGTTCTCGGTCGGGTGGGCGCTCGCGCTCGACTCCATCCCGGCGCTCGGCGATGTGGCGCGCGATCTGGGCATCTGGGGAACGCTCTCCAACCTTCCCGGAATCGCGGCGCCGGCGATCGGGGCCTGGGTGATCGCGCACGGCGCGACCCCGCGCCAAGGTTATCAGTTGCTCTTCGCGCTGGCTGCGGCGTCGTTCGCGATCAGCTCGCTGGTGGTACTGCGCGTCGGGAAGCGCCCGATCTCGTCGCTGGGATCGCTGCTGATGCTGACACTCATCGTGGTCACGCACCTGCAGTGGCTGGCACTGAAAGTCCGCATCCGGCAGTTCGGCCGGCTGCCGTTTCGCCGCGGGCCGACGGTACTGATCGCGAACCACCAGCACGAGGACGAATCGGAGATCGTTGCGCTGCGCTCGTTCGCGCAGGGTAGCTGGGGATCGAGCACGCTGACGGCGTCGTCGCGCCGCATGTACGAACCGGGTTTCTTCGCCGCACGTCTGCGCGCGTTCGCATGGATGCAGACGATCAACGCCGGTCCGTTCTTTCGTCTGCTCGGGATGCTGCCGCTCGAAAACGAACTCTCGTCGCGCCCGCTGCGCAGCTTGGCGCACACGCTGGTGCGCGCGCACGGCGACCTCCCGCTCGACAACGTCTTTCGCGAAGACGCGCGCGCGACGCTTCCCGCCGGTGCGCAGATGCTGGGCGATTTTCTGACGCCGCACTTCTTCGCCGAATCGTCGCGCTACATGAAGCTGTCGTTCGTGCGCGAGCCGTATCGCCGCGAGCTGCTGGTCGCACTGCGCTCCGGCGTCGACGATGACATCGCGGCGATCGTCGACATCGTGCAGCGGGGCGCGACCTTCTTCGTCGCGCCGGAGGGCTTCTACAGCACCGACGGGCACTTGCGGCCGCTCAAGGGCATCGTCGAGCATCTGGTGCCGATTGCCGACGTTTGGTTTGCGGCGATCGCGTTCGACACGTTCCGCGGGCGCCGGCTCTCGATGCTGTACCGGGTCGTGCAGCCGGCCGATCCGCGCGATCTGGGTGCTTCACTCGCCGCGGCACGTCCGGTAACGACGACCGCCTTGCTGGCGACCTGGATGCTGGCGATCGACTTGCCGTTCTCAGCGCAGGAAGCGCGCGACGCCGTAACGCGCGCGCGTGACACCTTTCCGCCGGGCGCTTTCGTCGATCCGGAGCTGCGCGACATCGACCGCTGCGTCGGCGAAGCGCTGGCGAATTTGGTGCGGCGCGGCACGCTGCTCTTCGACGGCGCCGCGTATCGGCTGACCACCGCCCGCCGCGACCCGCGTTTTCCGCTGGTCGACGACATGCTCGCCTACCACGCAACGTTTCTCGCCGAAACGGTCTCCGCGCTGCATGCGCTGGCCCACGCCGAAGCCAGCTAGAGGTCTTACGGCACGGTGACGTTGACGGCGGCCTGCGTCGTGCGGCCGCGTCGATCGCGCGCGACGAAGGTGACCGGAAAGCGGCCGTGCACGAAGGGCGGCAACGGCGGCAGCGTCGTCGAGCCGTTGAAGAGCCCGACGCCGGCGCGGGGCACCGCCATCGACGTTCCGCCGGCGTAGGCGACGACGGAGACGACGCCGGGCGTCGTTCGCACCGAAGCCGAGACGGTCGTTCCCGAGCCGACGACCGTGGGACTGAGGTTCACGCGAAGGATGTACGGCAGCGGATCGGCCGACGGCGTCCCGCGTGCGCGCGGGCTCGCCGGCGGCGGATTCGACGGCATCGTAGCGGCGGTTGCTGCCGGCGGCGGACGCGACGCGGCCGGTCGGGGACTCGGCGCGGCGGAGGCGGCGGGCGAACGGGAGCCGGACGCGCCGCTGCCGGCCCCGGCGGTGTGTGCGACGCATCCGGCCAGCACGAGTGCGAACGCCGCCGCTGCACCACGCAGAAACGCGGCCGGTCTCATCGAACGGAGATGCCGATACCTCGCCAGACCTCGACGCCGTCCACGCTGCGCGCGACGACCTGCAGCGTGTAGCCGTGACGCAGCCAGAACGGGAGCCACCACGGCACCGTGTAGGTCAGCGAGAAATGCCCCGGCGCGTCGCGGTGCATGGCAGCGTTGAAGTTCTGGACGCGCGCCTCGACGTAGCCGACGTTGTCCGAGGTGACCACGCTGCTCGACACCGGCCGGCCGGCGTGGAGATCGGTCGCGGAGAGGTGGAACTCGCGGATCTCCGGGTAGCCGTGCGGCGGCGGCGTCGGGCCGACGTGCCGGTAGACGGCGTCCGGGTCGGCGGTCGGGAACGCCGGGGCGGCTTCTCCGGCCAGCGCGGCGAGGGTGAGGGCAACGGCGAGCAGCGACGAGAACATGGACGGGTGCTATCTTCCCCGCAGAACGTGACGGTCCGCCGCGGGGCCGACGCGACGCTCAGCGTGGTCGTCCCACTCTACAACGAAGGCGCGAACGTCGAGGAGCTGCTGGCCCGGATCCGGCGGGTTGTCGACGAGCTGGCCCTACCGCCCGCGGCCTGGGAGTTGATCTGCGTCGACGACGGCAGCCGGGACGACACGCTGCCGCAGCTCTTGGCGGCCGCGGCCGCCGACCGGCACCTGCGGGTAATCTCGCTGTCGCGCAATTTCGGCCACCAGATCGCGGCGACCGCCGGGCTCGACGCCGCTCGCGGCGACGCCGTCGTGCTGATGGACGGCGACCTTCAGGACCCGCCCGAACTGATCGGCGCCTTCTTGGCCAAGTTTCGCGAGGGCTACGACGTCGTCTACGCGACGCGCCGCAAGCGGGCCGGCGAGAGCCCGTTCAAGATTTTGACCGCGCGCGTCTTCTATCGCACGATCCGTCGCTTGACCAATGTGGCGATCCCGGTCGACACCGGCGATTTCCGGTTGATGAGCCGGCGCGTGATCGTCGCCTTGCGCAACGCGCGCGAACGCCACCGTTTCATCCGCGGCCTCGTCTCGTGGGTCGGCTTCAAGCAGACCGGGATTCCCTACGACCGCGCCGAGCGGTTTGCCGGCGATTCGAAATACCCGTTCTCGAAAATGTTCCGCTTCGCGCTCGACGGGATCACGGCGTTCAGCGAGATCCCGCTGCGGCTCGCGACCTGGTTCGGGTTCGTCGTCAGTGCGATCGCCTTCGTGGTCGCGGTCATCGAGATCGGCATCCGCATCTTCACCGGCTACAATCTGCCGGGCTACACGTCGACCATCTTCGCGATCCTGTTCCTGGGCGGCGTCCAGCTGATCACGATCGGGATCCTCGGCGAGTACGTCGGCCGGATCTACGACGAGATCAAAGGCCGCCCGCTCTATTTGGTCGCGGAGACGTCGGGCTCGGGGCTCGACGCGCCGTCGGACTCGCTGCCGAGCACGGCGCCGGTGGTGAGGTAGTTCCGGACGTAGTCGGTTACCGCATCCTCAAGCGTGGTGGCGTCGGCTTTCCAGCCGGCGCCGCGCAGCCGCGCGATGTCGGCGACGGTACGGTACTGGTACTTCCCGCGTAAGACGTCCGGCATCTCGACGTACGAGATCTGCGCGGGCAGGTCGAGCGCGGCGAACACGGCGCGCGCCAGATCGTTCCACGTTCGGTCGTGCCCCGCTCCGACATTGTAGAGTCCGCCCGCCGAACGCTTGCGCGCGAGATGGGCGGTGATCGCGGCGGCGTCCTTCACATAGAGGAAATCGCGCGTCTGCTCGCCGTCCGCGATGCCCGAACGATAGCTCTTGAAAAGCTCGATCGTTCCGGTCGCACGAATCTGTTCGTAGGCTTTGGCCACCACGCTGCGCATCTCGCCCTTGTGGTCCTCGTTCGGCCCGAACACGTTGAAGTACTTGAGCCCGACGACGCGCTTGAGCAGACCTTCGCCGCGCAGCCACAGGTCGAAGAGGTGCTTGGAGTAGCCGTACATGTTCAACGGTCGCAGGCTGGATGGGCGCAAGTCTTCACGCATCTCCGACTCGCGTGCACCGTAGGTCGCCGCCGACGAGGCGTAGACGAAGCGCGCGCCGCGCGCGAGCGCCCAGCGCGCGATCTCCTGCGAGCGGCGCAGGTTGTTCGCGATCAAGTACGAGGCGTTCTTTTCGGTCGTCGACGAGCAGGCACCCAAATGAAAGACGGTACCGATCTTGCCGAACGCTTCGGGCTGCGCCGCAATGCGCGGGTAGAATTCTTCCGCTTCGAAGTAATCGGCGAACCGCAACGGTACCAGGTGCCGCCACTTCTCGTCGCTGCCGAGCCGGTCGACGACGATGACGTCGTCCTCACCGTCGAGGTTCAGACGGCGAACCAGAGCGCTGCCGATCAGGCCGGCGCCGCCGGTAACGACCGTTTTCACGCGCGGAGCGTCGCGAGCTCGCGAAGCGAGGCCGTTTTCATCACCGCTCTTTCATCGACACGGCCGCGTCCGCATCCCGCAGAACGGCGTCGATCACCGGCCGCACCGGCGGCGCCGCGTCGGCGATCGTGAAGGCCGGCGCGAGCCGGCGCGGCTCGAGTGAGGAACCGGCGATCTCGGCCAACACCTCGCCGGCGCGCACCGGCGTCCCCACGCGGGCCACGATTCGAATGCCGGCAAACGGGCCGTCGGCCGCCACCAGCGCTCGCGCCGCTTCGCCGACCGCCACGCCGTCGATCGCGCTGACCACGCCGTCGCGGGGCGCTCCGACGGTGACCCGGTGCGGGTGGGGAGCGATCGCATCGAGCGCCGCGGCCGACCCGCCCTGCGCCTGCACCAGCAGGCCCAAGCGCTCGTAGGCCGCCCCGGACGCCAGCGCGTCGAGGACGCGCGGCGTAACCTCCGCGGCGGGGATACCGCCAAGCCGCAGCAGCTCGTGCGCGATCGCCAGCGTCGCTTCCGCCAAACGCGGCTCGCGGTCGTCGCCGCGCAGAAAGTCACGCGCTTCGATGGCTTCGATCCCGGTGCCGACCGCGGCGCCCAGCGGCTCTTCCATATCGGTCACGAAGGCGGTCGCGCGGCGCCCGAAGCACGCGACCAGCCGCACCAGCGTGCGCGCCAAACCGCCCGCGGCGTCGAGCGTAGGCATGAACGCGCCGCGGCCCGCCTTGACGTCGAAGACGATCGCATCGGCGCCGCCGGCGATCTTCTTCGAGACGATCGAGGCGGCGATCAGGCCGACCGACGCCACGGTGCCGGTGCGGTCGCGCAGCGCGTACAGCTTGCGGTCGGCCGGCACCAGGCGATCCGACTGCGCGCCGATCGCACAGCCGATGCGCTCCACCTGGGCGACGAACGCGACGGGGTCGAGATCGGTGCGCACGCCCGGGATCGCCTCGAGCTTGTCGAGTGTGCCGCCGGTGTGGCCCAGCGCGCGCCCGGAGAGTTTCGCCACCGGCACGCCGCAGGCGGCCACCAGCGGAACGACGATCAACGAGACCGTATCGCCGACGCCGCCCGACGAGTGTTTGTCGACGACCGGGCCCGCGATGTGCGGATACGCCAGCACGTCGCCGGAGCGTACCATCGCCTCGGTCAGCGCGACGATTTCGTCGTCGTCGAGTCCACGGATCGCCGCCGCCATCACCAGCGCCGCAATCGGTACCTCGTCGATCGTCCCAGCCGCGTAGCCTTCGACGATCCGTGCCCAGGTCGGCGCGTCGAGCGCCTCGCCGTCACGTTTCGCCGCCAGCGCGCGCCGCAGCCATCCCTCGTCCATGCAGCGGCTCGGATTCGGTCGTCCGCGTCACGAAGCCCTCGACGTGCCCAAGCGCCTCGCCGTCGCGGCGTTCGTACTCGCCGTCGCGCTGGCGGTCCCGCTACGGCTCTCCGCCGACGTCTGGGCTTACGCCGCATACGGCGCGCTGCTCGCGCACGGCATCGATCCGTGGGCGCACGCCTACGGCCCCGCGCAGATCGCGCCGCTGGGGGATCCGCTGCTCGACCGCGCGCTCGCCGCGTGGCACGGTTCGCTGCCGCGCGACGTCTACGGGCCGCTCTTCACGCTGCCGTGCGCCGCGCTCGTGGTCGCACTGCGCGGCGCGGGCCCGGCGGCGACCATCTTCGCACTTCGAGGGTTGGCGGCGGCGGCGCTGCTGGCGTGCATCGCCCTCGCGAGCCGGTCGCGGCCGCGTCTGGCGGCGCTGCTCGCCGTTCATCCGGTCGTCCTATGGACGGCGGCCGAAGGACACAACGACGCCGTCTGGCTGGCCCTCGTGCTCGCCGGCGACCGCGTCCGGGCCGGCTGGCCGCGAACGGCCCTGCTGACGGCCGGCGCGCTGGTCAAGGCGGTCGCGGTGGTCCCGCTCGCGTCGGCGGCCGCGCGCGCGCCTCGTCGAACCTGGTCGGCCGGCGGAGCGGCCCTGGCCCTGGCGATCGGGTACGCGCCCCTGCTGTGGTCGCTGGTCGCCCACGGGCTCGACCAGACGGCGGGACCGCCGCGGCTCTCGCTGGTCCACGCACCGGCGCTGGCGACGTGGTCGGGTTCGAGCATCCCGCTGGCCGTCGGCGCGGTGCTGGCGGGCATCGGCGCCGCGGCGGTCAGCCGGGCCTGGCGCAGCGGCGACCGGCTGGCCGCGGCCGCGCTCCTCGGCTGGCTGCTGCTCCCCGCACCGGAGCCGTGGTACGCACTCTGGTTCTTGCCGGTCATCGCCATGGTCCGGTCCTCGCCGGCTGCCACCGGCTTGCTGGCGGCGACGTTCTGCGGCGCGGCCGCGTACGTCCAAGACGCGGTCCCCGGAACCGCACTCCACAACCCCGCGTTGCTGGGAGGAACAATGCTCGCCCTCTACGCGCTTCCACTGCTGCTTGCAGTGGTCGGCCAGGTTCCGGAGCCGCAGCCCCAAGCGCAGCCGGTCCCGCCGACGCCCCCGCCGCTGGTCTCCCCGTCGCCGTCACCGGTGGCGACGACCTCGCCAATTCCGGGCGGCACCGCGACCCCGCTGCCCTTGGCGACGCCCAGCCCCAACCCGACCGCGAGCATGTTCGCGTACGTCGTCGACCCGCCGGCCGGGACGAACGCGTCCCCGCGCATCGTGGAGATCGCCATCAACGACCGCACGCTGCACCAGGGGCAGATCTTGCTGGTCAAGATCACGACCTCGACCGACGTGACCGCCTTGATCGCGCGCACGATGGGCCACCAGATCGGCATTCCGATCATGTCGCCGGGCGTGTTTGCCGGCCAGCAGCAGCTGCCGTCGGGGATCCCGAATTTTCTGCTGAACCGCAACTACGAGATCGAATTCGTCGCCACGACCGCGGACGGCAAGACGACGGTCTTCGCCATCCCGCTCCGCCTGGAGCGCTAAAACGCGAAAGCCGCGCGCCTGTTCGGCGCACGGCTTTGGTCATCATGACGCGGCGACCGCAGTCGCTCGGGCGTTAGTTGACGGTCTTGATTTCGGCATAACTCAAGGGCTACACGTCAAAATGAACGCGAGCGCCATAATGCCGAGAGCAGGTGCAACCATACGGCGTGACCCGAACGCGTCGGGCGATCTATACCTCCGCCGGACTGGGCCTGATAGACCATAACCGAACGCATGTTAAGAATGCCGCGCCCGCCAATGCGCACAATGCGCACAGAATTAATAAGTAGAGCGCGACATTCCCATATTTTTGAAGTACGGGCAGATACTCATTGGATAGCTTCAAAAGCCCGAAGAAGATCACATAAAGTGGGAACATCGCAATGCGCGCTGGGAATACAAGGAAAAGTCCCGTGGCCAGAAGGGCAATAGGTAGATAAAAAAGAGGCGCCGCGATTATGAATTGTGTTAGGTCTGATGAGCCTAGCAGCCCGAGCGCAGACGCGATCGCAACGCTAATCGTGAAGACAACGGAACTTAAAGCGACGACTTCTGTGCATTTTACTAATGCGAGTTGTAATCGGCTTAGAGGAAGACTCACGAGAAGCCAGATCGTGCCTTTCGAGCGATCGTTACCAACCAGCCACCACGGCGATATTACAGGCACCGCGAGGAAAGTGAATCCAAAGAGCATGGCGACGATTTTGCCGCGATGATCGCCAGTGATGTAGGCGTACGTGGGAATAGCGCACGCGAAGGTTATCATCCCTAACAGCATTTTCCAATGCACTCGGATGTCCAGGATTAGAATTGCGGTAAACTTTTCAAGCATTGGCCACGGTTAGGTAGAGTTCGGTAAGCGATCCGCCGGACTTCAGTTTGACATCGGCTTCGTTCCCATCAAATACGAGCATGCCATCCCGCAACAGGAGAAAACGCTTGCAAAGAGACTCGACCTCTTGTAAATCGTGCGACGAAACGATAAACATCACATCGCCCTCAGATGCAAGCGTTCTCACTATATTCGTCAGCTCGACTCGAGAACCGGGATCTAGAGCGTTCCAGGGTTCGTCAAGTAAAACGACGTCGGCTCTCCGCGCAAGCGCTACAACGAGAGCGAATTTCGCTAACATACCGGCTGAAGCTGCGCCCGTCCGCTTATGGCGGGGGATCGAAAACCTTTCGAGCGCTCGACGCGCGACGTCATTATCCCATGCGGGATAGCAGTGCTTAAACAAATCTAGGTGGTCCTCGAAGGTGATGCCATGGTACCAGACATCCCGGCCATGCGCAAAGCTGACTCTCGACAACCTATCTAAACGGCTCAAGTTGGCGCCGTTGAAGCTCACGCTTCCTTTATCGGTCTGTGAGATGCCGGCAAGAGCGCTGAACAGGGTGGTTTTCCCGGCGCCGTTGGCGCCAACTAACCCAATGAGCTGCTCAGTCAGCGTTAAGGTGATCGGTCCAAGACGAAAGTCCCGATAGTCTTGGGTCAGCGCTTCTATTCGGAGCATTGTCAGTGCATCCCCAAACTCTTCACGGCGTTGCCGTTCGCCACTGTAAGCAATGCTACTCCGACGACGTACGGCAGAAGTGAAATTACAGCCGCCTTATATCCGATTCTTCCAAGACTCATCACGCCATAGACGAGCATAGCCGTGAACCATATGCTGAATGGATTGATCAGCCCCGCAAGATTAAAAGCGCCTCCGCTTGGCAAGACGAGATTTAGGCCAATCGGAGGGACCGCAAAGAACCGACTTGCGCCCACATAAGACCATACTGCGATTGAAACGAGTTGTCCTAACAGGAGGATCGTCTCGCTAGCGAGCACCAGGGGGGAAAATTTTGCTAAACGGCGCGTTCGCGCCGACGAAAAGCGAGGTCGCCCATGTCAGGTACGCGGTTATCCAAGCTTTGATGAGTAAAACAAATGGAGCCACGACGAGAGTCAAGAGCGTTCCCCACCGCAAACTAACAGCGACATGAGCCCTTTGAGTTTCATCGAGCATAGACAGCAAGTTTGTCGAGACTAGACGACTGTTTCCTAGTTGAACGATTATCGCGATAGGGGCGAGAGCCGCAAATATCGCGACCGCTCTTGTTGCTCCAGAGTCGACGTACTTGACGGCTTCCTTGGGGGCGACAAGCGTGTCGGCAACAAGAGAGGCTGTTTTGCTGATGCTCATGCGAGGTTCAAGCACCTGCACGGATAAGCACCGGCGCTGTTGAAGGGAAGTACGAGCTCGGCACAATTCGCACCCCCGACCAGGGATCGATCATGCGATATTTTCCCGCGGTTCGAAGCGGTAACACAAGAATGTAGTGATGATCCTTTAGGACGATCGCCGCGGCTTTTTGGCTTTCACGACTGTAGGACAGGAAGGATTGAAGCGAAGTTTCCAATTTTCGCCGGCGCAATACCACTCTTACGTCGTCCAGAGAAACGCCTGTCAGGCTAACATTGAACTCACGTCTTAAGTCGTCAAACGAAACAATGATTCCGTTTACCCTGAGAAAGTTCGCGGCCGTAGCCGGGCCGCAATCCAGCAGTCCTCTCTGCATCACGAAAACCGAACCGCCTAAGCGGTTCGCGCGATCGGGATTGTTCGAAGCATCGCGATGCACCGTTGAGAGAATCAAGCTAACAGTCATGGGAATGCCACCGGCCGCGACGAGAAGCGCGCAGCCGATGGCAATCGCATGCCGTCCTAGGTGAATCCGAGAGTTCTCACCGATCATCGCGCGAGGCGACGCTTTCAGCTCGACAGGGCTACCAGGACCAATCCCATGAGAATCACTTCAGGCTGCCCGGTACAGATACCGGCACCAACAAGAAACCCACCAACCTGGGCTTGAACGTGAGCATCACCGCCAAACTGCATAGCGCCAGCGCGGCAGCTTTGCGCATGAGCACCATCGCGCCGGGGCGATCGCCGATTGCGAGATGCTTCATTGACCGCAGCAAGTGGAGCGCTGGGGCTTGAATTACTGTTGGTTCACGCAGCTGCGCGAGTGCAGCGTCGGTGAGGGAAGGGTCCCCGGCAAAATAGAGCTGGTGCGCCCACGACGCATAGTCCCTGGAGGTTTCCGGGATCGGGGCGGCTTCTCGTGCGACCATGTCACCTCGCAAGGCGTCAGTGGGCGGTCGGTCGATGCTTCGTGTTCCTGAACCTGCCGGCCTGGTGTCGCATGCCGATCCACGCTACCAGCGCACATACTGTGCGGGAGGTGCGCGGCTAGTAGAATCCGACGCCGCTGCGTGGTACACTCGTACGTCTGTGGCTGCGCTTGCCCCGAGTTTCGTTCGTGCTCTTCCCGCCTCGTCTCGGCCGCTCGCGGAGCTGATCGAGCGGCTGCGCACACCCTTGGCGGGGCGGGGCGCATCGTTCGCCCTGCATGAGACGACCTCGGGAGGACGCCCGTATCTCCTGGCGGGGCTGCACGCTGCGCTCGGCGGCCAGGTCTTCGTCGTGGTGCCGACCAGCGACGTCGCGGAGCGCACCTTCACCGACCTGACGTACTACCTCGGCGAATCCGGGGCCAGTAATGTCGCGCTGCTGCGTGCGCGCGAAGAGACGCTCGGCGCGATCGAATCGCCGTCGGAACGCAGCGCGCGCATGACGCTGCTCGCCGATTTGTGCGCACGGCGGGCGCAGCTGATCATCGCCCCCGTGAGCGCGCTGCGGCAGTACGTCATTCCGCGGGCGGTCTACGACGACGCCTCCTTCACCCTGCGTGCCGGATCCTTCGCGGGTTGGGACGCGACGCTGACGCGGCTGTACCGGCTTGGTTACGACCGCGTCGACGTGGTCAGTGCCGCCGGCGAGTTCGCGGTGCGCGGGGGAATCCTCGACGTCTTCCCGCCGACGGCCGACAGCCCGATCCGCGTCGAGTTCTTCGGCGACGACGTCGAATCGATCCGTCCGTTCGAACTCCAATCGCAGCGTTCAAGCGGCGCGCTCGACGCGATCACGGTCACGCCCTGGCGCGAAATTTTGCGCGACCCCGCGTTGCGCGACAACGTCCTCGTGCGCGCCGAAGGCGAGCCCAACGCGATCTCGGCGCTGCGCGCGTACCTCGGCGCCGGACACGACGTCCCCGAGCCGTGGCTCGGCCTGGCGTACGACGAACACGCGACGATTGTCGACTACCTCGATCCGGCAGCGTTGGTCGTCCTCGAAGAGCCCGGGATGCTCGAAACGGTCGAACGCGGGCTCGACGAAGAGCGCGGACGCGGCGCGGCCGCATTGTTGGCCGGCGTCGACTCGGGCGAACTCGACGTGCGTGACGACGACGTTGGCGAGGCGCTGCTGGCGGACGTCGCCGCGCCCGCGCCGCGGCTTTCCGATTACACGCAGCGGCTACGCGAGCGGCGTGTGCTCGCCGTGACGGGCGGCATCGAAGCCGGCGATCTGCGCTGGGTTCCGCCCGCGATGGACGCCTTCGTCCTCGAGACGCGGCCGGCCGAGCACTTCAACCGGCGGCTCGAACTGTTCACCACCGCCGTGCGCGAATGGACTGCCGCCGGCGACACCGTGTGGCTGGTCGCGACCGGCGCGTCGCGGCTGACCGAGATCCTGCGCGGCGTGAACGTCGCCGTGCAGCGCAGCGCGCCGTTCGTGCACCTGCGCGCGGCCGGCACCGACGGGGTTGCCCTCAACGCGGCGACGGCGGGATCGGTCTTCGTCGATCAAGGCTCGCTCGAGAGCGGCTTCTCGATCCCGGGGCTGCGGCTGCACGTGCTGGGCGACCGCGAGATCTTCGGGCAGCCGGCGAAGCGCGTCAAACTCCGCGCGATCAAAGAAGGCGTCCCGGTCACGCTGGCCGATCTCAAAGTCGGCGATTACATCGTCCACGCCGTGCACGGCATCGCGCAATACCTCGGCCTGCGGACCGAGACGATCCTCGGCGCGACCAGCGACTATCTCGACCTCAAATACGCGGGCACCGATCGCATGCTGGTGCCGGTGCATCAGATGCACCAGGTCACGAAGTACAGCGCGACCGAGGGACATGCGCCCCGCCTCTCGCGCATGGGCGGCGCCGATTGGGCTCGCACAAAGTCGCGCGTCTCCGAGAATCTCGCTAAGATCGCGGACGGGTTGGTCGAGCTCTACGCCGAGCGCGAAGTCTCGCGCGGGCATGCTTTCGCTCCCGACACGCCGTGGCAGGCCGAACTCGAAGAGGCCTTTCCGTACGAACCGACGCCCGATCAAGCCAAAGCGATTGAAGACGCCAAACGCGACATGGAGTCGCCGAAGCCGATGGATCGCCTGATCTGCGGCGACGTCGGCTACGGCAAGACCGAAGTNNTGGTGCCGACCACGCTGCTGGCGTCGCAGCACACCCGCACGCTGCTGGCGCGCTTCGCACCCTTTCCGATGCGGGTCGAAGAGCTCTCGCGTTTCAAGTCGCGCAAAGAAGCCCGCGCGATCCTCGACGACCTCGCCCAGGGCAAGGTTGACGTCGT
This sequence comes from Vulcanimicrobiota bacterium, assembly GCA_003161555.1. Lineage (GTDB taxonomy): Bacteria > Vulcanimicrobiota > Vulcanimicrobiia > Vulcanimicrobiales > Vulcanimicrobiaceae > Vulcanimicrobium > Vulcanimicrobium vanleeuwenhoeki. Next base: position 38,393 of record PMOG01000037.1, read on the forward strand.
GGTCGGCACGCATCGCATCTTGCAGAAAGACGTGGTGTTCCGCGATCTGGGGCTGATCATCGTCGATGAGGA
>PMOG01000214.1 GCA_003161555.1 Vulcanimicrobiota bacterium
TCCAGATGTTCGAGGGCGTCGTGACGGTCCGCAAAGGCGGCGGCCTGGCCGAAACGATCACGGTGCGCCGCGTCGCGCACGGCGTCGGTGTCGAGCGCTCGTTTCTGCTGCACAGCCCGCGGGTCGACCGCGTCGAAGTTTCGAAGCGCGGCATCGTCCGCCGCGCGCGTCTGTACTACTTGAGCGAGAAGATCGGCAAAGCCGCGCGCATCAAGGAACGTAAGACCGCCAAGTAGCGCGGTCCCCGTCGTGACCCCGCTCGAACTGCTGGCCCTGATCGCGGTCTTCGCGATCGCGCGCGTGGCGATCAGCATCCGTCCCGATCCCGTGCGCGCCGGCAGCGATGCGGCGCCGTCCACCCGGACGGTCGTGCGCGAATATCTCGACGCGTTCATCGTCGCCGGCCTGGTCGCGCTGTTCCTGATCACCTTCGTCGTCCGCACCTTCTTCATCCCCAGCGGATCGATGGAGCCGACGCTGCAGATCCACGATGTGCTGCTGGTCAACGAGTTCGAATACCGGTTCGGCAAGCCGCACGAAGGCGACATCGCGGTCTTCCCGCCGCCGGTCGACACCACCAACGATTTCATCAAACGCACGATCGGGCTTCCGGGCGACACCGTGCGCGTGCACAATGGCATCGTCTACCGCAACGGCGTCGCGATGGTCGAGCCCTACATCATGGACAAACCGGCGTACGAGCTCGAGGTCCGCGACTACGGCATTTGGGTCGACGGCATGAAGCTCGACCCAACGATGGCGAACGTTCCGCCGCGCGAGCGCTGGAGCGCGCCGAACCGCATCCCCGACGGCTGTTACCTGATGTTCGGCGACAACCGCAACAACTCCGAAGACTCGCACGTCTGGGGCTTCGCGCAGACCGGCGGGACGTTCGCGTCCGGGCAGCGAGCCGGCCAGCAGGCCGGCTTCACCGGTCACGCCTTCGTGTTGTTTTGGCCGTTGAACCGGATCCGCATCCTGCGCTGAACCGGCGCGCGCGGCGCTCCTGGCGGAGTTCTCCCCTCTTTCCCGAAACAGTTCGTCCGTGGCGAAGGCGCGTACGTTCGTTTCGCTGACGGCGCAAGTCGTGCTTCTGGTAGCCATCGCGGCAGCATTTTTCGTGCGCACGCCGCAGGTCGACGGACTTTCGATGGAGCCCCGCGTGCACGCAGGCGAGTTCGTGCTGATCAACACGCTGGCATATCGTTTCGGGCCGATTCGGCGCGGCGACGTCGTCGCATTCCGCCACGATGCGCCCAATCCGGAGACCTACATCAAGCGGGTCGTCGGGCTTCCCGGCGAGCGCGTCAGCGTGCGCGGCGGCGTGGTCGCGATCGACGGCCGCCCGCTCGCCGAACCGTACGTGCGATTTCCGGACCGGCGCAGCGCGCCGGAGGTCACCGTCCCGGCTCGCGGCTACTACGTGCTCGGCGACAATCGCGCCGACAGCGACGACTCGCGCACGTGGGGAACTCTCGATGCGGCCGACATCGTCGGCAAGGCGCTGGTCGGCATCTGGCCGCCGCGCCGCGTGTAGAGCGCGCATGGTGGCCAAGAGCGGCGGCCCCGACGAGCCGCAGATTCAGTGGTATCCCGGCCACATGGCGCAGGCGATGCGCAAGCTCGCCGAGCGGCTGCGCGTCGTCGACGCCATCATCGAAGTCCGTGATGCACGGCTGCCCGACGCCAGCGCGAACCCGGCCCTCGACCAGTTGGCCGCGCGCAAGCCGCGCGTGGTCGTGCTCGGCTGCGAAGACCTTGCCGACCCGCACCTCACGCGTGAATGGCTGGCGTGGCTGGCGGCGCACGGCCGCACGGCGGTCGCGGTGAACGGCAAGGATCAGACGTCGGTGCGCCGGATCGCCGCCGCGCTCAACAACGTTGCCGCCGGGGGCGCGATGCGTGCGATGGTGGTCGGAATTCCCAACACCGGAAAATCCTCGATCATCAACGGCCTGGTGCGCCGCACCGCGGCGCGGGCGGAAGACAAGGCGGGAGTGACGCGTTCGTTGCAATGGTTCCGCGTGGGCCCGAAGCTCGAACTGATGGACACGCCGGGAATCCTCGTGCCGAAGATTGCCACCCCGCAGGCACGCTGGCAGCTTGCACTGACCGGCGCGCTGCCGCGCGAACGCTTCGATGCCGAAGCGGTGATCGCGGAGTTCGTGGCCTGGTCGCGGGCGCACGCACCGGAGCGCGCCGTCCCCGACCTGGCCGCGTTCGCCGAGCTGCGCGGGTTCGCGCAACGCGGCGGCGGATTCGACGTGCACAATGCGGCCGGCGCCTTCCTCAAGGGGTTCGGGGAAGGGAAGTTCGGACGCTTCACCTTCGAACGCCCCGCGGGGTCCGCATGAAACCGGTGCTGCAGGCCCGCCGCAAACGCAACGCCGGGCAGCGCGAACGCCGCCGGCTCGACCGCCTGCACCGCTTCGAAGAGCGCGCGCACGCCGCCGGGCACCGGCTGGTCGGCGGCATCGACGAAGTCGGACGCGGGCCGCTGGCCGGCCCGGTCGTGGCAGCCTGCGTCGTCGTCGACGGTCCGCTGCGCTTGCGCGGGCTCAACGACTCCAAGCAAGTTCTGCCCGAACGCCGCGCATCGCTCGCCGAGGAGATCAAAGCCGGCGTCGTCGCCTGGGCGGTCGGCGAGGCGAGCGTCGCCGAGATCGATCGCCTCAACATCTATTGGGCCAGTATCTTGGCGATGGAGCGCGCGCTGGCGGCACTGCAGGTCCCGCCCGGCTATCTGCTGACCGATGCCGTGCGCATCAAATCGTGGAGCGGACCGCAGGAACCGGTAATCAAAGGCGATGCCAAGTGCGCGACCGTCGCCGCCGCATCGATCGTCGCCAAAGTGCATCGCGATGCGCTGCTGGTGGCGCTCGATCGCGTGTACCCCGACTACGGTTTCGCGGATCACAAAGGCTACGCCACGCCGCAGCACATCGCCGCACTCGGCGCGCACGGTCCGTGCGCCGAACACCGGCGCGGGTTCTGGCGCGTGCGCGCGGCTTGGGACCTGCTGCCGGGTTTCGCCGTGCCCGGCGGCGACGCGGAGGCCGACTCCGCGTGAACCGCGCCGCGCGCGGACGTGCGGCGGAGGACGCTGCCGTCGCGCTGCTCGAGCGGAACGGCTATCGCATCGTCGCGCGCAACGTGCGTTTGCCCGGCGGCGAGATCGATGTCATCGCGCGCGACGGCAGCATCGTCGTGTTCGTCGAGGTGAAAGCGCGTGCGGGCGGCGCGTTCGGCAGCGCGGTCGCGGCCGTCGA
>PMOG01000182.1 GCA_003161555.1 Vulcanimicrobiota bacterium
GAACCCGCCCGTGACCGCGAACGGCGAGCACGGATTGATCTGCGTTGGGTTGCTGATCGGTGCCGCATTGTCGGCCGTGAACTGGAAGACGTCGGTGCCGGGCAGCAAGTGCGGAACGAAGCACGGGATGTTGAAGGGCGCCGTCCAGGCGGTGATCCGCGCGTTCGGCGGGCCGGACAAATGCGGCTCCGTCACTTGGATCGCGAAACTGCCGCCCGAGACGATGAACGGGTTGGCAAGCGACGTGTTGAGCACTTTACCAGTCTGCTGGCTGGTCACGACATAGCCGCCCGACGGCTGCGGATTCAGCCCGAAGGGTCCGTTTGCTCCGCATGAACCGAGCGCGAGCGCGCCCAGAAACGCTAGACCGGCACGAGTGAAACGCATGAGCACTCCCGAGACGACGCGATAATCGTGAGACCCGGTCCATCGTTTCAGTGCGAGGCGACGGAACCGCGAAAGGGCCGTCGACGACTGGTGTCGGCGACGTTCCTGGTCCCGCACCCTTGACTACCCGGGGGAAAGGCCCCTTCGACGCCTCGCTAAGTTTGTGTTACGTCGAGCCCGTCCCGCCAGGTTGCGGCTACGGCGACGCCGTCGAACGACCCCGCCCCAAGGGGGTCGCCGTCGAGGAGGACGATGTCGGCCGCGAAGCCGGGTGCGAGCCGCCCAGTCGTATGCTCGGCGTGCCCGAACCGAGCGGCATCATACGTGTACATCAGCAGCGCGTCGGCGACTGCCAGCCGCTCATCGGCAACGTGGTGCGCGGCGGCAGCGCGCATCCCGGCGAGGGGGGCGAGCGGACACACCGGACTGTCGTCGCCGCCCACCAGCACCGCGCCGGCGCGTTTCGCCGAGCCGAGCGCGTTCATCCCGCGGGACCGCTCGGAACCCAGGCGCGTCTCGTACATCCCGCCCGGTTGGCCCCAGGCGGCATCGAATTGGGGCTGCATCGAAAGGAAGATGCCGAGCCGAACGCAGCGCGCGATCTGGTCGGGCGATGCGATCTCGAAGTGTTCGATGAAGTGCCGGTTGTGCGGCGAGGGACGTCCGCCCAGCACCGTCTCCCACGCCCGCAGGCATTGCTCGATCGCCCGGTCGCCGATCGCGTGCACGCCGGCGCTGACGCCCAGCTGCTCGGCCGCGGCGAAATACGCCTCGACCTCCTCGTCGGCGCGCATCAGCGTGCCGCGGCCCGCGCGGTCGCGGTACGGCTCNNCTCGTTCAGTGCGGCCGTCCCGCTGCCGAGCGATCCGTCGAGAAACACGTCGCCGCCGATGAAGGGCAAGCCGAGATCCTTGGCCAGCTGCGGATCGGTTTCGCAGACCTTGGGATACCACTTCGCGGAACCGGCGGTGGCCAGCGCCGCGATCTCTTCTGCGTAGGCCTTGCCGGACGGTAGGCCGACAAGTTGCACGTGCAGATGCAGCGCCCCGGCCCGCAGTGCAAGTTCCGTCGCGCGCCGGTCCGCAGCGCGCCTCTCGGCGACGGGCAGCGCGTCGAGCACCGCCGCTTGCGCGCGCCAGTTGGCCTCCAGAAAGAGCCGGCCGGTCGGCGTGCCGTCCGCGTCGCGTTCGACGCCTTCGGTCTGCGGCGCGAAATCGAGCCACGCCAGCGTACGGCGATTGATCACGCACGAATGTCCGTCGATGCGCACGACCATGGCGATCGCGTCCGGATGCGCCCGCTCGAGCGGCGCCGCACCGGCGGTCCCGCCGTCGGCCCAGGTCGACTCGTCGTAGTTCGAGGCCAGCACGAACTCCGTGCGCGGGAGCGCCGCGAGGGCGTCGGCATACGCCGCCGCCGTGCGCACGGCGCTCAAATCGCGCGCGCCGAGGAAGAGCCCGGTATCGGTCAGGTGGACGTGGCAGTCGGCGAAGGCCGGATAGGCGGCGCGGCCGCCGAGGTCGATTCGCGGGATACCGGCGCCGGCGTCATCGACGCGCAGCGAGGCGATCCGTCCGCCGGACATTACGAAGCCGTCGAACGTTTGCCAGGTACGGCTCGACGGATCGTACGAGTAGCAGGGTCCTCCCGACACCGCGAACGTCGCCCCGTCCATGGAGATTCGCATGCGCCATCCCACGACTTTCGCCCTCGCGCTGCTGCTGGCGTTGGGCGCGACCGCATCCGCCGACTCCGGCGAGCACGTCAGCACGCTGGCCGACCAGAACGGCGTCGGCATCACGATCTACAATGCCGACCTCGCCCTCGTGCGCGATCGCCGAAAGGTCGACTTGCCGCAAGGTGAGTCGCGCCTCGCGCTGCGCGACGTCAGCGCCCGGATCCAGCCCGAGACGGCCCTGCTGCAGAGCGTCGGCGCGCCGCAGCGCCTGACCGTGCTCGAGCAGAATTTCGACTACGACTTGCTCTCGCCGCAGAAGCTGCTCGAGAAATACGTCGGCCGCGACGTCGACGTCATCCGCTACGACCCCCGCACGGGCGAGCGCCACGCCGAGCGGGCACGCGTGCTTTCGACAAACGACGGGATCGTGCTGCGCTATGCCGACCGGATCGAGACCTCGGTGAACGGGACGCTGTCGTTTCCCTCGCTACCACCTAACCTGCGCGACCGTCCGACGCTGGTCAGCGATCTCACGAACGCGTCAGGGGGGCCGCAGGAGATCGAACTGACGTACCTCTCCGGAGGGCTCAGTTGGAAGGCCGACTACACGGCGCTCCTCGCTTCGAGCGATGACCGTCTCGATCTGCGCGGGCTGATCACGCTGCAGAACACGAGCGGCACGACTTTTCGTGATGCCAACGTGCAGTTAGTCGCCGGGGACGTGAACATCGTGCAGCCGCAAATGGCGGCCATGGGCCGCGCAACCGCCGACGTGTATTCGAACAGCGCCCAGCGCCCAACCGAACAGGCGCTCTTCGAGTATCATCTGTACACGCTGCCGCGGCGCACGACCGTTGCGGACAACCAGACCAAACAGGTCGAGCTGTTGAGCGCCGCCGGCGTTCCCGTGACCAAGACACTCGAACTGCGCGGCCAGCCGTACTACTATCGGCAGCAAAGCCCCGACCTCGGTGCTCGGCTCAAAGTCGGGACCTACGTGACCTTTCGCAATCAAGGCGGCGACCTAGGGATCCCCCTCCCGCGCGGCACAATCCGTGTCTACAAACGCGACACGTCGGGCACCTCACAGTTCATCGGCGCCGATCAAATCGATCACACGCCCAAGGGCGAATTCGTCCGTCTGCACCTCGGCGACTCGTTCGACGTGACGGCAAACAAAAAGCAGACCGACTTCCGCGTCCTCGGCGGCAATGCGTACGAAAGCGCCTACCAGATCGTGCTCCGCAACGCGAAGAAGACGCCGGAAACGGTGCTCGTCGTCGAGCCGATCCCCGGTGATTGGACGATGCTCGAAAACTCGGCGCCGTTCACGAAATCCTCGTCGTCGACCGCATCGTGGTCGCTGCGGGTTCCGCCGGAGGGTTCGACGACGCTAACCTACCGCGTGCGGATCACGTTCTGACGGCCAGTCCGCCGAGCCGGCGCGGTCGTCGATCCAGCGCACGAACGGTGCGGTGATGCGAATCGCCTCCCGTATGGTTGCAAACGCGCCGCGCTCGAGCAGTTCCTTGTCCGCGATCTCACGTCCGATCAGCAGGTTCCGGGCGCGCAGGAGCGCCGCGCGCGGATGGTCTCTGCTGAAGCCGCGCGGCATCACGCGCAGCGGCGCGGTCTCCAGCGGCAGATACGGACGGATCGCCTTGCCTGCCAGGAGCCGTTCGAACCGGCGCGTCTGGGCGGCATCCTCGGCGAAGGTCGTGCGCAGCGCGTGCAGCGCCGGCTTGTGCGGAACGTAGATGCCGGCCGAGAAGTGCGAGGCGCCCGGACCCAAGTGCAGGTAGTACCCCGCGTAGGCGCCGTTCTTTCCGCCCGGTGAAATCCAGGCCGAGAGCCACGTCTTGTACGGCGCTTTGCCGGTATGGAAGCGCGTGTCGTTGGCAAGCCGGAAAAGGCACGCCCGCGGGTCGGCGTGGCGCAGACGCGGGTCCACCTGCGCGCTCGCCAGCACCAGCATGGTGACCAGATCCTCGAAGGCGTGCCGGACGTGACCGTCCCAGTCGGCGCGGTGCGCGTGGAACCAGGTCCGATCGTTGTTGCGGCGCAGCGCCGCCAGGAAGCGCAGCGCGCGGCGAACGTCGAGCGGGTCGGCGCGCAGCGACGGCATCGATTATCCGCGGGCGGCCGCGCCCGCGAGGCCGGCCCTCAACCCGTGACGACCGGCGAGGGCCGCGTCCCGAGCCAGCCGGCGAGATCGGTCTTCACGTCGACGTGCGCCCCCTCGCGCAGCTCGCGCCGGAACTCACCGAACAGACCGAAGGCTTCGGCGAAGGCGTCGTGCTTGTGGATCGACTCGTAGTTCACCTGACTGGCGCCGACGTACGCCGAGTCGGGGAAGTCGCCGTAGACGTCGAGCGCCCGGGCCAGGATTCCGCGTACGACGTCCTCCACGAATTTCGGATTGTGATGCGCCTTGTTGACGATGAAGAACTCGTCCGGACGCTTGAGCAAATCGTAGGTTTCGCTCGACATCGACGACTCGACGATCTCGACCAGGTCCTCGGCCCGCACGTCGTCGGCCGGCACGCCTTCTACGCCGATGTAGAGTGCGCCGCGGCCGCGCTGATTATGCGTGGCGACGGGCAACGCGTCGAGCGCCCGGGCGGCGTCGGCGCTGCTGAAGCCCGCTTCCATCAGCTCGCGCGTCGCGTGCTCCCGCACCATCGACTGCGCGCACGGGCAGGCCGTCATGCCCTCGGCCTCGACACCAACGACGCGCCGCGTGCCGTGCGCGTCGGCGTGCGCGATGCCGATCAGCGTATACGTTTCTTCGGTGCGCTTTCCGCTGACCGGCGTCCAGCGCTCGAGGCCGAACTCGGCGCGCACGCGCACGTCGGCGCGCAGGGCACCCTGGGAGCCGACGATCTCGCGTGCGATTTGCTCGGTGAGGGCCTCGATCCGCGCCGGTTTGTCGCTGCGGCCCAGCACGTCCAGCGTCGCCGCCTCGAGCAGTTCGGAGAAACGCGACATGTGCACGCCGGCCTTGTCGGGCGCCAGATCGGCGACCATCGTGAAATCGCCGTGGAAGACGCGCTCCGTTCCGCCGACGTTGAGCCGGATGATGTGTTTGACCGACGACACGCCGACGCGGTTCAAGGAGAGCCGGACTTCGGGGGCTTCTTCTTGGCGGTTGGCGACGAAGTGGACCGCCCGCGCCTTGGGCACGATCCCGGAGCGGTCGACCGCGGCCGCCAGCTCCGCGATCGTCTTCCCGCTGCGCGGCTCGACGACGCCGGGCGCGATCTCGGCCAGCGGCACGAGATTGAAGGCCCGCGTCGCGAGATACAGGTGCGGCACTTCGAAGCTTCCGTAATCGGCGATCTGATCGTCGACCAGCAGGATGTCGATGTCGATCGGCCGGGCCGCCAGCGGACTGCGCGCCTGCCGGCCGATCGCGGTCTCGACGCTGCGCACGAAGCGCTCGAACGCGGCCGGCTCCAGCGCCGTGGTCAGCTTGGCCGCAATGTTGAGGAAGGCGGGTCCGGCCACACCATTCGCCGGCGGCGTCTCATAGTACGACGAGACCGCTTCGACGTGGGCTTGCGGACGCAGGCGTTGGAGCGCCGTCAGGATCGTACTTTGGCGTTCGCCGAGATTCGCGCCGACGCCGATGTAGACGGTGTGCATGCCCAGAGCATCCTTAGATTGAGCGGAGATTCTGCGCGTGCAGCAACCCGCGGACGCGGACGCGCAGGTCGATCAGGTGCGCGCGCGTCCCCTCGTCGCGCGCGGCGGCGATGGCGCCATCGAACCGCGCGTCGAGTTTCATCAGGTTGTAGCGCGCGAGCGACTGTGTTTCGCGGGGTAGATCGAGCAGATCGACGTAGCCGACCGGCAGCGACACGATCTGCATCTCCAGGTCGGCGAAGCGGCGCTGCAGTTCGCGGTGCGCCGGCGCGATGCTCGGACGGCCCAAGTCGTCGTAGATCGAGGCGTTGGTCCACGCGAACAGGTCGGCCATCGTCATCGTGTCGCCCGGCTTGCGCACTTTGAGTTCCTGGTCGCCGATGCGGGCCAAGTTGACCGGCGAGAACATCTCGCCGATCACGTCGTCCTGCACCTCCGCGATCACCTCGCGAATCGGAAAGTCGGGACGGCTGATGCGATCGGCACCCCAATGGATGCCGTAGCGGTTCGGAGCGGCGGAGTTGAGCAGGTCGGGAGAAAACCGGAACGCTCGCGAGGACAGAATCCAGCGGTCGATCAGGGCGAATGCGCGCCGCTGCTCGGCGCGCGAGATCGAGCTGAACGGCAGCGTCCCGCCCGGCTCACCGCGGTGCGCCCGCGAGGTATAGATGCCGCCGACGTACTTGGCGGCCAGCAGACCGGCGTTGACCTCGCTGTTGAGGACCGTGATCAATCCGGATCGCAGATCTTGGAACGAGCGGGTGTCGCCGGGATAGCGGTGCATGAGCCGGCTCGCGACATCGTCATCGATACGGAACTGCTCGTTGTCGTAGGTCAGCGGATCGCTGGAGAGATCGAACCGCTGGATGCGCGGGTCGATCGAGATCGACGTTGCGTCCTCATCGGTGCCGTACGCAAGCCCCGGTTCGGTCGAACGCGACGCGATCCGCGAGAGCGGGATGCGCTCGTCGGCCGACGAGCGCACGTTGGGGAAAGTCCGGTAGCCGTACTCGATCGCCCAGTTGTCGTACACGCCAAGATGGGTCGGGAAGTAGTCGGCTTGGCGTTCGCCCGGGGCGGCCAGGTTGACGGGCGTGTAGTCCATCACCGAGGCGGTCGTGCCGTGCACGCGCGTGAAAGCCGGATTGTGCAGGTCGCGATACGAGAAGGCGGTCGAGCCTTCGAAGTTATGCCGCAGCCCCAGCGTGTGCCCGACCTCGTGCATCACGGTGCTGAACAGCCATTCCTGGGCGTAGCGTTCGCGATCCCGCGTCGTCACGCGGGGATTCTGCTGCAGCATCAGCGTACCGAGCGCGGCGCCGGCCGCCGCGTCCTCCTGGTACGAACACGTATCGGCCTCGCCTTCGGCGTCGCCGTCGCTTGCGCCGGCGGCGCCGGCTGCGTACGCGTTGTGGTTGGCGCGCTCGGCCGGCAGGATGCGCAGCACGTAGCCCCGCTTGATCGCGCGTAGCGACTCACCGTCGATCACGAGCGTGGCCTTGATGATCTGGCCCGTATCGGGATCGCTCACATGCGGGCTGTAGGCGGCGAAATCAGGCTGATCGGACGTGATCCAGCGGACCACGTTGTAGCGCGCGTCGTCGGGATCCCAGCTCGGATCGGCGGGCGGATCCTTCACCACGATGGCGTTGGGATGTCCCGCCTTGGCGAAGGCCCCATTCCAGGCCAGGATCGCGTGCCGCACCGTCATCCGGTATTCGGCCGGGATCTCGTTGGTCAGATAAAAGGTGATTGGGCCATCGTCGAGATTCCAGCGCTCGATGATGCGCTCGAAAGGCGACGTCGCCGCGTCGTTCCCGTAGCGCTTGCGGGCGGTGATGAAATAGCCGATGCGGTCGTCGGCGAACCGCGGCACGAAGCGCGGGTCACGGTCGGGCGGCGCGACCACGCTGTAGTGCATCACGATCTGGACGCCGCGTCCGTCCGGGACGGTCGGCACGGCGTTTGCCGGACCGTTGAAAGCGAGGTTGACGCTGACCTCATCGTTGCGCGGAAAGCCCTTCGTCGAACCGTAATACGACTTGGCCGGATCGACGGCGAACGTCGGCCGCGCCAGCAGCAGCAGCAATCCCGGCAGCGAGGGCGGTGAGTTCCCGCGGCCGAGGTCGGCACCGACGCCCTCGAAATCGGTCAGAAAGAGGGTCGGCGCGACGACGACGTGCGTCTTGTCGGTGTCCTCGGCAACGATCGGCGTGGAGAGGATCACGGAGTCCGCGACGCTCACCGCGAGCGAGTTCGCGGCAGCGGTCCCCTTGTCGGCCAGATAACGCGAGTTGGGCGTAATCCACAAGACGCGTTTGCCGACCCGCTTGAACGTGATGGCGATCGGATCGTACACCCGGCCGGCGAACGCACCGCCGCCGACGCCGCGTTCGATCGACGGCAGGATGACGTAGGTGTGGTTGAAGTTCTCCGGTTTGAGGTCGAAGTAGAGGTCGTCGTCCTTGCGCAGGAGATCGATCACGCCCGGCTGGCGCGTCGCACCTTTCGCGAAGGCGGCGTAGCTCTGCGTCGGCGCCGCCGTGCCGAGCAGGTTGAGGATCCCCGTCGGGAGCGTTGCCGCCGCGCGCGACGCGTTCGGCGCCAAGGAAGGCTCGCCGGCCGGGGTCGCGAGGGTCGGGGCCGGCACTGGAGTCACCGGAACTCGCGTCGCGACTGGTGCAGGCGAGGGCGCTTGTGTCGGTACGGGCGACGGCGCTTGCGCGGCCGCCAGCGAGGCCGTAGCGACGAACGCAGCCACCAAAACAAATGTGAAGCGCCGAATCATGGGCTCGTGTGATTCCCCGCGGCGTACATCAGGGCCCCTCTCCGAAGAGCGGGCGCACGGTTCGTTCGCCGCGGTGCAGATACGCGACGCCGTCCATCCAGGCCGGCCGCGACGCTCCCTTAAGCCAGTAGTCGAACCATTCGTCGAGGTGCACGGTCCAGTACTTCTGCGCCTCGCGCCCGCGCAGCCCATGCTCTTCGCCATCGAACGAAAACAGATACGCGATCTTGCCGAGCCGGCGCATCGCGGTGATGTACTCGATGCCTTGGAACTGCGGCACCGCGCCGTCCATGTCGTTGTGGATGGTGAGGTACGGCGTGGTGACGTTGCGAATGCCGAACAGCCCGGAGTTCTCGTAGTAGAGATCGGGGCGATCCCAGGGCGCGGCGCCGATGCGCGATTGTCCGTGTTCGTACTGCGATTCGCGCACGTAACCGCTCTCGAGCCGGATGCCGCCGTAGGCGCTGAACATGTCGTCGACTGCCGCGCCGGCTTCAACGGCGCGAAAGCGATGGGTGCGGGTGATAAGGTAATTGATCTGATAGGCCGCCCATGAGTGGCCCGAGATGCCCATATGCTTCGCGTCGATGTAGCCGGTGCGCAGCGCCGCGTCAACCGCCGGCAAGAGCGAATCGACGGCGCTGAGTCCGGGGTGGCCGGTCCGATAGTGGATGTCCGGCAGCAGCACGACGTAGCCGTTCGAAACGTACCGCGTCAAGTTCGGTTCGGTCCCCGGCGCAGGGGACCGGTAGGCGTGCAGCGTGTCGCTTTCACGTTCGTAGAAGTACACCAGCAGCGGCGCGCGACGGTCCGGTTTCAAACCGTCGGGAACGAGCATCACCGCGCGCAGCGGGGTGCCGTCGGCACTCCGGTAGCTGATCAGCCGTTCGCTGCCCCAGCGATAGCGTGCTTGCTGCGGGTTGGCATCGGTCACTTGCACGAGCCGGCTGAAGCCGTGATCGGAGCTCCACAGGTTGCGGAAACGGCGGAACGTTTCGCGCGAGAACACGTAGCGGTCGGCGTGCCGTGCGCTCAGCGGCGGCCGCCCGAGATCGTGCAGACCGCCGCTGAACTCGAGACGCCGCCCGTTGACGAGCTCGTCGCGTACGAACAGGATGCGCGGCTCGCCGCCGGCGGCGTCGACCTGCGCATAGCCGCTCGCGAACGTGCGCTCGTCGAGCAGTGACAGCAGCAGCGTCGCGCCGCGAAACGCGTCGGCGTCGCGGTCGGGCTGAACGGGACTGAACACCCGGTGGGTACGGCGGCCCGCGCCGCGCGTCAGGCAGGTCGCCGTGCCCGTCGCCGGCGAGGCGAGCCAGACGTCGTAGCGGTCGTAGAGCAGCACCGCGCGGTCGTCCGCGAGCCAGCCGCCGTTGCCGTAGGGTTGCGGCGGCTCGGGGCGGTCGCCGTCTTCCAGATCGAAACGCACCGGCGCGTGCGGCGCCAAGACGACGCGCTTCCCGCTCGCGGTCGCGATCGCGACCCAGTGCCGGAGGCTATCGTCCCAAGTGAGTGCGTAACGGCCCGCCGGCGAGAGCGTTGGATCTGCCGCCGCGCGCGCCAGCAGCCGGTGCGGGCCGCCGTCGAGCGGGAGTGCATACAGATCGGCGCGCTCCTGGCCCAGCCACGACAGCGCCCGCCGGTACGAGCGCGGATCGATGCCGAGCGCGACCCGCGGGTTGTCGTTGGTCACGGTGGTCAGGATCTGCGGCGATCCCAACTGCACGAAACGTGCCGCGCGCAGGTCGTAAACCGCCGCGTAGGTGCGTTTGCGATCGCTGTCGGCATCGTGCTTCTGCTGCGATTGCAGCTCGTCGTCGTTCCAGCTCCAGAGATCGACTCTCATCGGCTCGGGCGTGTTCGACGGCAGCGGCGTCGGCGCGGGCGCGGTACCGGCAAAGACGCGTCGACCGTCGCGCGAAAAGTGCAGCTCCGAATTTGCGTTGAGCGCCGTGTGTGCCGGTAGGCCCGGACTGCCGATGTCTGCGGCGATGCGCGCGTGCGGCGTTTGGGCGCGCAGATCGACGACGTAGAGCGCGTCGTGCGGAACGTCGCCGGCGAAGCTCGCCGTGTCGCTCAGGAACGCGAGTGCGGAGCCGTCCGGCGCGAAGGCGAGGTCGCGATACCGGCCGGCGCCCGTCAAAAGATCGAGCGTCGCCTTGCGCTCCGTATCGAAGACGTGCAGTCCGTCGCCCGCTCCGTCTTTGGTCTCGGTCGCATACGCGACCCAGCGATCGTCATCGGAGATCGCATACGCGGTGACGTCCTGTGCGGTCACCGTCGTGCCCGCGACGAGGTCGCGCATCGTCAGCATCGCGCCGGGCTCTTTGGTCTTGTCGGCCTTCGGCGACGGAGAGGGCGAGGGCGAGGGCGAGGAAGACGCCGGCGGCGAGGAAGCGGGTGATGGCGATGCGCTCGGCGCGGGACTGGGCGTCGCCGTCGCGCTGGCCGCCGGCGAGGGTTCGGCGCGGAAGGCGATCACCGGTCCGCCGTCCTTCGCGACCCGGAAGCTCGCGACGCGCTCGACGATGAGGGCCGCGGCGGCCGCGTTGAGATCGAGCATGCCAAAGCCGTCCTTGGGGACTTGGTCGGCCGGCTTCTTCGCTTTCTTCGCAGCGTCCACGTCGCGCTTGAGTGCCGGGTGGGTGAAGATGACGAAACGGCCCAGGGCCGCGAACTGCGGCGCCGCGCCGCGCGTTTCGCGCCGCTCGGTGCCCCCGGTGAGGTCGCGCACGACCAGCGTCGGGTCGCCGTCTTCGGGCGTCAGCGCGTATGCGAGGTAGCGGCCGTCGTCGGAGAGCACCGGCGCGCGGATCGCATTCCAGCCGTCGTAGGCGCGATAGTCGAGCGGACGCGACCCATCGGCGGCCGCGAGCCCCCCCGGCAGCAGCGCGGTCGCGAGCACGAACGCGAGTGCGGGACGGGCACCGGACATGCCGAGTGCGTACCGCTGCCCCGCTTACGAAACCTGCGTCAGCCAGGGCCCCGGCGCGTCGCGAACCCCGCGCACCACATCGTGGTACGCGACGCGCAAGCGCGCCGTGATCGGTCCTTCTTCTTCAAAGATACGCTCGTCGACGCGCGAGATCGGGACCACTTCGGCGGCGGTGCCGGTGAAGAACGCCTCCTCGGAAAGCTGCAGATCCTCGAGCGTCAACGGGCGCACGCGCGTCGTGATCCCCGCTTCGCGCGCCAGCGCGAGCACGCTGGCCCGCGTGATGCCCGGCAGAATGTCCGCGTCGGTATCGTTGGTGATCAGCACGCCGTCGCGCACGACGAAGATATTCTCACCCGAACCCTCGGCGACGTCGCCGCGGTCGTTGCGCAGGATCGTCTCGTCGAAGCCGCGTTTGTGCGCTTCGGCCAGCGCGCGAATCGAGTTCGTGTAGTGCCCTCCGGCCTTCACCGTCGACGGCAGCGCCCGCGACGGAGTTTTCATGAACGGCGAGATCGTTGCGCTGAGCTTCGCAACGCCGCCGACGAACAGTCCCTCGAACGGCAAGACGGCGATCAGCGTGTGCACCTCGCACTCGCGGCCCGGATTCAGCCGGACGGTTTCGCCGCCGAAAAAGACCAGCGGACGGAGGTAAGCGGCGTCGCGGCCGCTGGCGCGCACGGTGTCGACGATCGCCTTTGAGAGCGCCTCGGCGTCATAGGGGATATCCATGCCGTACGCCTGCGCCCCGGCGATGAGCCGGTCGACGTGCTCGCGCAAACGGAAGATCGCCGGGCCGCGCGGGGTCGGGTACACGCGGATCCCCTCGAACACCGACGAGCCGTAATGCAGCGCGTGCGTGAGCGCGTGGAGATGCAGCTGATCGTCGTCGAGCAGCTTGCCGTCGAACCACACCGTGGTGGCAGTCCGGGTCATCACGAACGGAACTCCTCGGGAAAGACGAACGCCCCAGCCGCAGCGGCCGGGGCGTTCGTAGCGGTTGCGGTCTGGTGCAGCCTACGCGAACGACGATCCGGCCGGCGGGCGAAACCCGACGAGAATCGGAAAAATCGGAAGGACGTAGCGCGGTGCCATGCTGGCGGAACCGTAGCACGGCGCCGCGGTCGCGGTCAAGCCGACGCCGCTACGGCGGGATTTTCCAGCACGCCCACCCGCTCGATCGAAACGCGGACGCGCTCGCCCGGCCGTATCCACCGCCGCGGGTTCCGCGACGTTCCGACGCCGGCCGGGGTTCCGGTCGCCACCAGGTCGCCGGGCTCCAGCGTCATGATCGCGCTCAGCTCGGCTACCAGCTTGCGGATGCCGAACACCATCTGCGACGTCGACGAGTCCTGCAAGCGTTCGCCGTCGATCGAGCACTCGATGCGCAGCGCTTGCGGATCGGGGACTTCGTCGCGGGTCACGAGCACCGGCCCGCACGGGCCGTGTGTGTCGAAGACCTTGCCCAGCGTCCATTGCGACGTGAGCGTACGCGACTATCAGTCGCGCACGTCGCAATGGACGCTGGGCAAGGTCTTCGACA